>JBATSQ010000077.1:0-6315 GCA_049293375.1 Candidatus Contendibacter sp. | reverse complement strand
GGCGAAGACGATTTCGTCTTCGAGCTGTCCCGCGAGGAATTTCTGGAGCTGTTCTTTGAAGATCTGGAGCTGCCTAACCTGGTCCGCACCCAACTGGCCAAGGTGAGCGAATTCAAATCGGTGCGGGCCGGTTTCACCAGCGCCGGCGCGCCGGCCAACATCGATGTGGTACGGTCGCTGAAGGGCGCGCTGGCGCGGCGGCTGGTGCTGGCCGCGCCTTATCTGCGGCGCTTGCACGAAGCCGAGGAAGAATTGCAGCGACTGTTGGCCAGCCCGCCGGTGGACGAAACCCGCGCGCAGGCCTTGATCGAAGAAATCGATCACCTGCGGGCGCGGGCGCGGGCGGTGCCGTTCATCGACACCTTCGACCTGCGCTTCGTCAATCGCGTCCTGCAACCGCAGCCGACCACCCAGGCGGTGATGTTTTGCCTGATGGACGTGTCCGGGTCGATGGATCGGGCGCGCAAGGACTTGGCCAAACGCTTCTTTACGCTCCTCTATCTGTTCCTGAAGCGCAACTACGAAAAGATCGAGGTGGTGTTCATCCGCCATCATACGATCGCCAAGGAAGTGGACGAACAGGAATTCTTCTACTCGCGGGAAACCGGCGGCACCGTGGTTTCCAGCGCGCTCACCTTGATGAGCGACATCGTCAGCGCCCGCTATCCGCTGTCCAGTTGGAACATCTATGCCGCACAGGCTTCGGACGGCGACAACTGGCACCACGACTCGCCGGCGTGCAAGGAAATCCTGCTCAAACAGATCATGCCGGCCGTGCGCTATTTCGCCTACATCGAAATTACGCCCGACCGCCATCAGAGCCTGTGGGAAGCTTACGAGGACGTGAAGGATCAGAACCCCAACTTCGCCATGCGGCAGATCGACGGACCCGCCGATATTTATCCGGTCTTTCGGGACTTGTTCAAGAGGCGCGTGTCATGAACTCGACGCAACTCATCGCCGAATCCTCCGAATGGACGTTCCCGATGCTGGAACGCTACAACGAGGTGATCGGCCGCATCGCCGCCGACGAGTTTCGCTTGGACACCTATCCGGTGCAAATCGAAATCATCACCGCCGAACAGATGATGGATGCCTATTCTTCGGTGGGAATGCCGCTCGGTTACAAGCACTGGTCCTACGGCAAGCAGTTCGTGCTGACCGAGAAGAACTACCGGCGCGGCCAAATGGGGCTGGCCTACGAAATCGTCATCAATTCCGATCCCTGCATCGCCTATCTCATGGAGGAGAACACCGCCATGATGCAGGCGTTGGTGATCGCCCACGCCGCCTACGGCCACAACTCGTTCTTCAAGGGCAACTATCTGTTTCGCACCTGGACCAGCGCCGACGCGATCATCGACTACCTGCTGTTCGCGCGCAATTACGTGACCGAGTGCGAGGAACAGCACGGCGAGGAAACCGTGGAGTTGTTTCTCGATTCCTGCCATGCGCTGATGAATTACGGCGTGGACCGCTACAAACACCCCGCCCCGCTGTCGCTGCGGGAAGAGAAACAGCGCCAGCAGGAACGGGAAGAATATCTGCAATCGCAGATCAACGACCTGTGGCGCACCGTGCCGGTTAAGTCGTCCGGGGCGATGGTGGAGGAAGCCAAGCGCTACCCCGCCGAACCGCAGGAAAATCTGCTGTACTTCATCGAGAAGAACGCGCCGTTTTTGGAACCGTGGCAGCGCGAAATCGTGCGGATCGTCCGCAAGCTCGGTCAGTATTTCTACCCGCAACGCCAGACCCAGGTGATGAACGAAGGCTGGGCGACCTTCTGGCATTACACCTTGATGAACCGGCTTTATGACGAAGGCTATGCCAATGACGGCTTCATGATCGAGTTCCTGCAATCCCACACCAGCGTCGTCCAGCAATTGCCTTTCGATCATCCTTACTATCACGGCATCAATCCCTATGCGCTGGGATTCGCCATGATGAGCGATATCAAGCGCATCTGTCAGGAGCCGACCGACGAGGATCGTCACTGGTTCCCGGACATGGCTGGTCAGGACTGGATCAAAGCCTTGGATTTTGCGATGCGCAACTTCAAGGATGAGAGCTTCATCGCCCAGTATCTTTCACCGAAGGTCATGCGTGATTTCAAACTGTTCGCGGTACTGGACGACGAGACTCAGGATCAGTTGGAAATCACCGCCATCCACGACGACGACGGCTACCGGCGCTTGCGGCTGGCGCTGTCCGATCAGTACAACCTGGGTAGCCGCGAACCCAACATTCAAGTTTGGAACGTGGCCCACCGCAAAGATCGCTCTCTGACCCTGCGCCACACCCGCTACAGCCAACGGCCGTTGCACGACAGCTACCAAGAAGTCCTGAAGCACCTACACCGCTTATGGGGCTTTACGGTGCGTCTGGAAACGGTCGACGAAGACGGCAAGGTGGAACTGATCGGTGAGTGTCCAGCGCTGCCGGAACGCTAATCAGAGCGTTGCCAGCGGATCCGGCGGGTCGAACTTGACAGCGGGCCAATCGGGTTTATGCTGTTGTGGTTTTTAAGAAACAACCCGTTGAATTAAAGAACAAAACCTATCTTATTTACTATCGAATCCCAGAAATTTGGGATTCCGGGGCCATGCTATGTCCGTTGTCAAATTTTTTGGTGGGGAACAGCTTCCGTTAGAAATGCACAAAGTCCGCATTGTGCAGAAATTGAATTTGCCGCCGGTGGAATATCGCCAGCAAGCCATGACCGCAGCGGGCAACAATACCTTTCTGCTGCAAAATCGGGATGTCTTCATGGATATGCTCACCGATAGCGGTGTCAACGCCATGAGCGACCAGCAGCAAGCGGCCATGATGGTGGCGGATGACAGCTACGCCGGGAGCGAAACCTATACCCGCCTTGAGAGCAAATTGCGCGATATTTTCGGTCTGGGTTATTTTCTGCCGACCCATCAGGGGCGCGCCGCCGAAAACATCCTGGCGCAAACGCTGGTGACGCCGGGCGCTATCGTGCCCATGAATTACCACTTCACCACCACCAAGGCGCATATCACCCTAAATGGCGGCGGGGTGGAAGAAATCATCGCCGACGCCGGGCTGGAAGTCACGAGCGCACACCCGTTCAAAGGGAATATGGACATTGGCAAGCTAACTGCCCTGGTGGAAAAGCACGGCCGTGACCGAATGGCCTTTGTGCGTATGGAAGCAGGGACCAATCTCATCGGTGGTCAACCCTTCTCCTTGCAGAATCTGGCGGACATCCGCACGGTCTGTGACCGCCATGGCTTATTGCTGGTGCTGGATGCCAGCTTGCTGGCCGATAATCTGTACTTCATCAAGGAACGTGAGGAATCCTGCCGGACGTTGAGTATCCGGGAGATCACACGGCGGATCGCCGCGCTATGTGACATTATCTACTTCTCGGCCCGCAAGCTCGGCTGCGTGCGGGGCGGCGGCATTTGTCTGAAGACGGAAGCGCTCTACCGCAAGATGCGCGGGCTGGTGCCGCTCTATGAAGGCTTTCTGACCTACGGCGGGATGTCGGTGCGGGAAATGGAAGCCCTAACCGTAGGGCTGGAAGAGACCATGGACGAAAATATGATTAATCAGGGGCCGATTTTTATCCGCTATATGGTGGATAAACTGGTCCAACGCGGCGTCCCGGTCATCACTCCTGCTGGCGGCTTGGGGTGCCATATCAACGCCATGGAATTTCTGCGGCATATTCCCCAACAGGAATACCCAGCGGGCGCGCTGGCTACTGCGCTCTATATCGCGGGCGGCATTCGGGGTATGGAGCGCGGGACGCTGTCCGAACAGCGCGACCCTGACGGCCGCGAGGTGTTCTCCAACATGGAGCTGCTGCGGCTGGCGTTGCCCCGGCGGGTGTTTACGCTGTCGCAGGTGGAATACGCCATCGACCGTCTGACCTGGCTGTATGAAAATCGGGCCATGATCGGCGGCTTGGTGTTTACCGAAGAGCCGGAAATCCTGCGCTTCTTTTATGGCCGCTTGCAGCCCACCTCGGACTGGCAGGAACAGTTGGTGGCGCGGTTCCGGCGGGATTTTGGGGACAGTTTATAGCAGCTTCGGGGCAGCCGGGCCGCTTGTGTTGCGGCTGCCCTGCAATGTCGGCTAAGCGTGTGCTCTCTATCCTGCACCTTGTAATCAAGGGCGGAGGCTTGCAGCAAGCAAAAAAGACGGCCCTAGCGCCACTGAACGGTGCCGTCCAGACCCAAGCCCTGGAGGAGTACTGCCCCCAGCCGGGTTTGGGTGCTATCGAGCAGGCGATCCATCCAGCGGGTGCGCTTGGTGTAGTCCTGCAGGTTTTTTTCGCCGATGACGGTTTCAGCGACATAGCGCGCATTGCCCAGCGCGTCCACCAGCCCCAGAGCGACACTTTGCTCGCCTGTCCACATCAGGCCGCTGAACACATCGGGATCGTCTTTCAGCCGCGTACCCCGACTTTGCTTAACCGCTGTAATGAATTGCTGGTGGATAGCGCCTAACATGCCTTGCAAGTGCGCGACTTCCGCCGGATTGACCGGCTTGAACGGATCAAGAAAATCCTTGTTGCTGCCGGCGGTGTATGCCCGCCGCTCAACACCGAGCTTGGCGATGGCGTCCGTAAACCCAAAGCTGTCCATGCGCACCCCGATAGAGCCGACAATACTAGCTTTGTTGGCGTAAATGTTCTGGGCGGCGGCGGCAATGTAATAGCCGCCGGAGGCGCAAACATCGCTGGCGACTGCATGAACCGGCATCTTGGGGTATTCCTGCCGCAACTTTTGGATCTCATCGTACACTTCCCCCGCTTGCACTGGGCTACCGCCGGGGCTGTTGATCTCAATCACGACTCCGGCTGTTTTCTCGTCCTTAAACGCCTTGCGCAGCGCTTCGATCAGGTCTTTGGCATTGGCTTCGGCACCACTGGCGATTAAGCCATCCACACGCACCAGCGCCGTGTGCTTTTTAGCCGTCGCAGTGGAGGCGCTGAACGTGTTCGGCCAGGCCAGGATCAGCAAGGTGACCAGATAGCCGAAAAACAGCAGTTTGAAGAAAATACTCCAGCGCCGCGCCCGGCGCTGTTCGGTTACGGCGGCCAGCGCCACCTTGGTGAGAGTCTCGCGCGCCCAACGCTCGTCGCTGGGCAGGGGCGGATTCGGATTCGGATCACTCATCGGTGTTCTTCTCGGATGGAGCGGGGATGGTTTGAGGCGCTCAGACGGTCCAGCACCGCTTTGAGTTCACTGTCCAGCGGGGCGCTGACGGCGATCTCCCGTCCACCCAAGGTCAAACTGAGACCGTGGGCATGGAGGAACAGTCGCCGCAACCCATACTGTGCGGCCATCAAGCGATTAAAGTCAGCATCACCATATTTTTCATCACCGGCTAGTGGGTGCCCAACATGGGCGGCGTGCACCCGAATCTGGTGGGTGCGACCCGTGGCAATGCGTACTTCCAGCAAGGATGCCGGTCGATGCAGGCTGACAGGCTGGAAGTGGGTGCGAGCCGGCTTGCCGTCGTCCAGCACCTCCACCATGCGTTCTCCACCCCGCACTACATTGCGGCGCAAGGGTTGATTCACTTCGCGCGGGCCGTGATTCCAGTAGCCTTGCACCAGCGCCAGATAACGTTTCTCTACCTGGCCAAGTCGCAAGGTGTCCTGAATGCGCCGCAGCGTCGTTGGCGTTTTAGCCAGCGCCAGGCAACCGCTGGTGTCACGATCCAGGCGGTGGGCGAGCTCCAGAAACGGTTCCTCCGGTCGCAGCGCCCGCAGCAGTTCAATCACACCGTAATTGAGGCCGCTGCCCTTATGCACCGCCAGTCCGGCGGGTTTGTCCAGAACCAGCAACTCTCGGTCCTCGTACAACACCGCCTCCCGCAGTCGTTGCGCCAGACCCGGCGGTGCCTGAAGCGGTTGCTCCGGGCGCTCGCCCAGCCGCACCGGTGGAATACGCAGCAGATCGCCCGCTTGTAGGCGTCGTTCTGGCCGCGCCCGCCCGCCGTTGACGCGCACTTCTCCGGTACGCAGAATCCGGTAAATCAAGCTTTTCGGCGCGTTTTTGAGTTCGCGCAGCAGAAAATTATCCAGGCGCTGACCAGCGTACAGCGGGCTAATCGTCACATGGCGGACGCTCGGTGGCGCGGGGTGAGCAGTCATGCGTTTGAAGGGCAGTAAGCGGACTGTTATAGTTGCCAAGTTGTCGCCGAAGGACCTACATCAGGTCGGCGAAACTGAATGAATACACCATATCGGTTTTCGTACCGGCGCGCCAGTGCAACGGCGCGCGGGATTGATTAAACGGGTTTTTCCGCTGCTCGACCCGATCTCCCTCTGAG
>JBATSQ010000076.1:0-4058 GCA_049293375.1 Candidatus Contendibacter sp. | reverse complement strand
ACCCCGGACAAGTGATCGGCGGTGACGTTGCGAATGCAATTACCGCTGGTCTGGATGGCGTGCATCTGCACTTGCGCCAGTTCAGCGAGAATGTCCGGGGTTTCTTCCAGCTTCGGCCAGTTGAACTGAATATTTTGGCGGGTGGTGAAGTGGCCGTAACCCCGGTCGTAGCGGCGGGCGATGGCGGCCAGCGTCCGCAACTGGCGCGACGACAAGAGTCCGTAAGGAATGGCGACCCGCAGCATCGGCGCATGACGCTGGATATACAAGCCGTTCATCAGCCGCAAGGGCCGAAATTCGTCCTCGCTCAGTGCTCCGGCCAGATAACGGCGCACCTGGCCGCGATACTGCGCCACGCGCTCATCAACGAGCGTTTGATCGTAAGCGTCATACTGGTACATGATTTCCGCCCGTTAGTCCGGTGACGACGCGCCTGCGCGGCGCAGGCCCAATGATCCGGCGCGCACCTTAGCATCGGGGTATATGCAGTTAAAGCATTTTTTTACCATAAATTTATAGCCATTTCTTATGGATGCGGGCGTAGCCGATTGATCGCTCCGCCTTCCACCGCTAGCGAGGAACCGCCGTATGGCTCTTTCCCAAGCACTTTGGCAAGCCAACGTCGATCTGGCGCACGCTTGCCTTGACCACCCCTTCATGCAGGGCATTGGCGATGGCTCACTGCCGGCAGCGCGCTTTGCCTGGTACATCGGCCAGGATGCCTTTTACCTGCACGCCTTCGCCCGCGCTTACGTCATCGCGGCCGCCAAGGCCCCGGACTGGGACGGATTCCGGGACTTGCACAATCTGGCGGGCGGCGTTTTGCAAGAGCTGGAACTGCACCAGGGCGTCGCCGCACGTTGGGGTTTGATCCTCAGCCAGACGCGGCCCAGCGCCGCGACCCGGCGTTATACCGACTTTCTGCTGGCCACTGCCTGGAGCAGCCCCACCGGGATCACGGTTGCGGCGATGACACCCTGTATGCGCCTCTACGCCTTTCTCGGTCAGCAATTGGCCCGGCACCCAGGCCCGCCACACGCTTACCGCGCCTGGGTGGACACCTACAGCGCGGCTGATTTCGCGCAACTGGCGAGTCGAATGGAAACTATGCTGGATCGCTACACCCCAGACCCGGCCATGGCGGCTGAGGTCTACCGCTACGCCATGCACTGTGAGCATGACTTTTTTCAGGCCGCCTGGCACGCCGCTTGAGCACAGCGGTGGGCCATACCCATCCATGCCCCGGTCAGGCTTCATTCCAGCCAGATCAGGCTGGCCATACGTCCGGTGCGCGCGGCGCGGCGATAGGAAAAAAACTGCTCCGGTTCGCTGTAAGTGCAGTGCTCCCCGCCATAAATGGCGGATACTCCCAAGCCCCGCAACTGCCGCCGGGCCAGTTCATACAGATCCGCCAGCCAGCGCCCCGCCGGTGAAGGTTGAAAACAGGCGGTGTTTCCAGCATCCAGCGCTAAAAAAGCCGCCCGCACCTCCGCGCCGACTTCAAAGGCGGCCGGGCCAATAGCAGGTCCCAGCCAGGCCAGCAACTGTGTTGGCGCTTCGTGCAACTGCGCCACGGTCGCCGCCAGAACCCCGCTGGCTAACCCGCGCCAACCGGCGTGGGCAGCAGCGACCACGGTACCGGCCTGGTTGCACAGTAACACCGGCAGACAATCAGCGGTCATCACCACACAAGGCTGGCCGCTCTGGCGTGTCCAGGCGGCGTCAGCAGGCACCGGTGCGGTCACCGTCTCGGCGGCAACCACCTGAATGCCGTGCACCTGCTCCAGCCAGGCCGGCTCGTGAGCATAACGCAGCGTCGCCGCCAGCCAGCGCCGGTTCGCCAGAACACAGGCCGGCTCATCGCCGACGTGCTGGGCCAGATTGAGCGCTTGGTATGGCGGCGCACTCACTCCGCCCTGGCGGGTGGTGCTCACCGCCCGCACCCTGGCCGGCGCGGGCCAGTCTGGCGTGAGCAGCGTCTGGCGCTGCACTTCATGGCTATCGTTCATCGGCATCCTTGATTAATGCGGCCAGCAACGCGGCCAGATCGGTCGGAACCGGCGCTTGCCATTGGAGAAATTCTCCGGTAACTGGATGGGTCAGGGCCAAGCGTTCGGCGTGGAGCGCCTGGCGGCGAAAACCCTGAATCGCGGCAATGCAGGCGGCCGAGGCATGCGGCGGCAGACGCGGTCGGCCCCCATAAACCGGATCACCGAGCAAAGGCAGCCGGATGTGGGCCATGTGGACCCGGATTTGGTGGGTGCGACCGGTTTCCAGTTTGACCCGCAGCAAGGTATGCGCCCGAAAGCGGCGCAAGACCCGATAATGGCTTACCGCCGGTTTGCCACCTGCGATGACCGCCATGCGTTGTCGATCCACCGGATGACGGCCAATCGGTGCGTCCACGCGGCCACCCGCCACCGGCGTATGATTGACCACCGCCAGATAGTCCCGCTCGATGCGCCGCGCCTGCAACTGCTCAATCAGCGCGGTATGGGCGCGCAGGCTGCGAGCGACCACCAGCAAGCCGGTGGTGTCTTTATCGAGCCGATGTACCAGCCCAGCGCGCGGCAGGCGCGCCAGGTCTGGGTCATGATGCAACAAGGCGTTCACCAGCGTGCCGGCGCGGTTGCCGACGGCGGGATGCACCACCAACCCCGCAGGTTTATTCAGTACCAGCACATCGGCATCCTCATAACAAATCGCCAGCGGCAAATCCTGTGCAGTGGCTGCGGTCTCCGGGATCAAGGTCCACTCGCCATGCACTCGCTCGCCGCCGGACACCGGATCGCGGGGCCGACGCGGCTGGCCGTCCACCGCCAAGTGGCCGGATTTCAGCCACTGTTGCAACCGACTGCGGGAATAGCTGGGCAACGCCTGGGCCAAAGCTTGGTCGAGCCGCATGCCTGCGCAATGCGCGGGAATCTGGCAGTCAATCCGTTCAGTGTGCGGCATGATGGTTTTTATCGATTCCCCGTTATGTTTATACTGGAGCTTCTCTTGATTTTACCGCCCACGGCCGTTATTCCATGCCCTCTTCCCTGCACCGCTTCTATACCCTGTGGCTCGCTCTGCCCTTGCTGTTGGCCTGGCTGGCCGGCTGTTCCCTCCTGCCGGAACAAATCGACGAAACCCGGGGCTGGTCAGCCCAGCGCCTGTACAGCGAGGCCAGGGAGGCGATCAGCGACGGCAACTACAAAACCGCCCTGGGCTATCTGGACAAAATTCAGGCCCGCTATCCATTTGGCCGCTATTCCCAACAGGCGCAACTGGACACTATCTACGTTCAGTACAAGGATAGCGAGCCGGACGCCGCGCTGGCCGCCGCCGACCGCTTCATCAAAGCGCATCCGCGTCATCCCTATGTAGACTATGCCTACTATATGAAAGGTCGGGTGAATTTCGAGCGCAGCAACACCATTTTCGACCGTCTGGCCCCCAGCGACCGCGCCAAAACCGACACCGCCACCGCCCGGCAGGCTTACAATGATTTTTCCGAACTGGTGCAAAAATTACCAGACAGCAAATACGCCGAGGATGCCCGGCAGCGCATGGTATTCCTGCACAACAGTCTGGCGACTTATGAAGTTAATGTTGCTAGCTTTTACCTCCAGCGCGGCGCGTATGTCGCCGCCGTCAACCGCGCCAAGTATGTGCTAGAAAACTATGCACGCGCCCCGGCCTTGGAAAAGGCGCTACACATCATGACCCAGGCCTACGTCAAAATGGGGATGCCGCAACTGGCCGCCGACAGCCTACGGGTGCTGGAGCGCAATTATCCGCAATCCCCGGAGCTGCCAAAGCTGAACGCGCTGGTCAAGAGCGCCAGTTAAAGGGCAAGCCGCCGCGCGACTGGTGACCCAGATCAGACCTCATGAGGACCACGCCATGTGGGATTTTTTCGAGACGGTCCGCCACCGTCACTCCGTGCGCAAATACCAGCCCGACATGGCGGTTGAAGCCGAAAAACTGCACGCCATTCTGGAAATGGCCTGCGCCGCGCCTTCCGCTGGGGATTTACAGGCGTATCGCATTATCGTGGTGCGGGCGGCGCGCGA
>JBATSQ010000075.1:0-9172 GCA_049293375.1 Candidatus Contendibacter sp. | reverse complement strand
GTTTGCCAGATTTGCGTTTGCGGTCAGAAAAGCTAAGCACGTCTTCCGGTGCCATATCCACTCTTCTCGCCATCTCCACCATTTGCTCGCGGATAGCAGCGATTTCCCCCGCCTTTTTTTGCTCAATCGCCTCCTTAATTTTCTCAATCAGTGCCTTGAGCTGTTCGATGGACGAGGCTTCGATAAGCGCATCAATGTTATTCATGGGTGTAAGTTAACCTTTTTGTCAGTGGTGATCGCTAATTCGTGATTTTAAGCACTGCGCCATTGTAAAATGATTTTGGTTTTTTTTGCAATTTCTTTAATCCTTGCTTGGAAAGAGTGAATGGATACGCTGCGATTTATTTCCCTTCCAGTACTGCTGGCCTAAAAAGCGTAGGACATTATGAACTCAGGAGGCATTTCATTGGGCATTGCGGATCATCAAGCCGACCTGGAGGAGGCGGATGTCGCTCCACGGTACTTATCTGGAATTCGCAGCTTTGTCCGGCGTGAAGGGCGAATGACGCGCGCCCAACAGCGGGCTTTGCACTCCTTGTGGCGACGCTTTGGTGTTGATCTGGGATCTGGGTGGCTGGAATCGCGGACGCTCTTTGGCCGTCAGGTGCCGTTGGTGCTGGAGATTGGTTTTGGCGATGGTGAATCGCTCGCGCTGATGGCGCAATGCGATCCAGGAACCGATTATCTGGGTGTAGAAGTCCATCGTCCCGGCATCGGGCATTTGCTACTGCGTGCGGAAGCGTTGGGGCTTGGCAATTTGCGGGTGATCTGCGCCGATGCAGTGGAGGTTTTGGAAAAGCAAGCGCCGGACCACTGTCTAGATCGCGTGCAAATTTTCTTTCCCGATCCCTGGCCCAAGGTGCGACATCATAAACGGCGCCTCATCCAACCGAATTTTATCGCCCTTCTAGCTCAGAAAATCAAACCCGGTGGCCTGCTCTATATGGTTACGGACTGTGAGCCTTACGCACATTCCATCCGCGCCATTCTCAGCTCGCCCCCCCAGCGCATGGATTGGACCTTAGTGAATAGCTCAACGCCACCCTACCCGGTGCAGCGCCCCTTAACTAAATTCGAGCAGCGCGGCTTGCGCTTGGGGCATCAGATCTGGGAGATTTTAGTTATCCGGCGTTAGCCTGGCTATGCGCCATGGCGCGCTGGCGGTGGATAAGCGGCGGCGCTATCCAGTCGAGTATGGATCGATGACTGGCCGGTTTGATGCGATTGGGTAGTGAATTTCTGCTATGTTTAACTCTAGTCGTCTGGCATTCTTTTACCCAAAATCACGCAACGCGGCTTCCAGTGCGGACCAGAAGGCCAAAGTTACTGCTTCCGCCCTTTGGCGATCTTGGCTCGAACCTAAAAAGAAAAGAGGTTAATACCATGTTTTTTAATTCATTTTTTGGTTCTTTCCGCTGCTGGAGAGGCGATCGGGTCCTGCTGGTCTTGATCTTGGGGATGGTCATGGGGCCGGCGGCTGCGCAAAGCCTATGGGGGTTTTCCGGGCAACCGGAGGTTGCCGCGCTCTCAGCGGTGTTGATGAATCCAGTCACTGGTGAAATGCTTTTTGCTAAAGATCCCCATCGGCGCTTGCCCCCTGCGAGCACCACCAAGGTGCTCACCGCGCTGGTGGCCTTGGAGCGCCTCAACCCAAGAGAGCGGGTTTTAGTCAGTCCGCAGGCCGCGAGCGCTCCACCGAGCCGCATCGGCTTACGGGCTGGCGAAGCCGCGTTAACGCAGGATTTGTTGTATGGCTTGTTGCTGAAATCAGGTAATGACGCTGCTGAGACTCTAGCCGAGGCCGCTGGAGGTTCGGTCGCCGGATTTGCCAGACTGATGAATGCCAGAGCCATGCAGATCGGCGCACATGATAGCTACTTTGCAAATCCACACGGCCTACCCGATGAAAATCATTATTCGACGGCTTACGATTTAGCGCTGATTTTCAGTCACGCCATCAAAAATCCTCGGTTTGCGGACATTGTCGGGACACGCAATGCCGCATTGCGTATCGAAACGGGTGATGGCATGTACAGCGACTGGCGCACGGTGTCGGTGGTCAACCACAATCGCCTGCTCACTTCCTATCAGGGAACCATCGGCGGTAAGACCGGATATACCACCAAGGCGCGGCGTTGCTTTGTGGGTGAAGTGGAGCGTAATGGTGTCCGCTTAGTTGTGGCCATTCTAAACAGCCCAAGCAGTGGCACCTTGTGGCGCGATGCGCGGACTCTGCTGGATTATGGATTTTCGCGTTATGGCCTGGCATCGCCACCCGCCTTGCAGCCGGAACCTTGGCCCATCCTGGTGCAACGAGATCTAGACGAGGATGAGAGCGACTTTACTTTTGATGCGCCGCCTGTAGTCGCCCGCGCGTCTGCAAGCGCTGCGCCGGTGCGCGTGGCGGAAACTCGCTCGCTGGAACCGGAGTCTGCGGCGGAGAATCGTCAGATAGCGCGCGCTCCTGAAAAGCGCTCTCTGGAATCGGTGGCGGAGAGTAGCTCAATAGAATTATTGGGAGAAACGACCGCCCCGGTGCGTGTGGCGGAAAATCGCTCCCTGGAATCAGAACCTATAGTGGAGAGTCGCCAGACGGCGCGTCTTGCTGGAGATCGCGCGCTGAACTCGCTGGTGGAGAGTCGTCCGCTAGCACCGTTAGGGGAGGGTTCTGCGTCGACGCGCGTGGCGGAAACTCGCTCAGTGGGATTGGAACCCCTGCCTGAAAGTCGCCGGACGCTGCGCGCTTCCGCAAGTGAACTGGCAGATGAAATGGACCTGAAAGAACAGGTGGCGGAGATTCGCCCAACGGCGCGAACGGCCGATATTCGTTGGACGAAGCCCTTGGCCGCCAGTCGCCCCACGCCGCAAGTTGCCGAGATTCGGCGTATAAAGCCGGTGTTGGCTAGTGGCCCGGCCCCGCGCGCTCCTGAGAGCCGTCCCGTAGCGCGCACCCCGGAGAGGCCCACGGAAAAACTGGTCGCTGCAGCCTCTCCAGTCTTAGACCGGTCACCGCAACGCAACTCCGAGCTTGACAAACCAGCGCCGATCATTGCGAAGCCGCTGGTCGCTCCGGCGCGTCGCGTCGGTGCGCATTACGCAGCATCCAGGTCAGTAGCGGCTACCAATCCGGTGCAAAGACCAGTGCCCGATGTCAAGCCCATCATAGCGATGAAGCCCATTTCCAGCCCGGTAGCCGCGAGTCAGCCGACGCGGCCAGGGAAGGTCAACCCGGTTCTGGGGCCGGTGGCCAAACCAGTGTTAGCGAGTCAGCCGATGCGGCCAGGGAAGGTCAATCCGGTTCTGGGGCCGGTGGCCAAACCAGTGTTGGCGACTACGACTCCATCAGCTAAGCCGTTGGTGTTAGCTGCGATCACTCCAGCCAAACCGGTAATCACTGCGGTCGGCAAAGCGCCTAAGTCGCCGACCACGATCGTTGGCAAGCCGTTAGCCAAGCCGGCACCGGTAGTGGCGTCTCCCATCAAGCGGGAAAAGCGGGAAGCACTGAAAGTGGCTATCCGCCCAGAATTAAGCGCTAAACCCGAATCAAGCGCCAAATCGCAAAAGATTAAGCGCTAAAGAACGGCGCGGGGGCGAAAGCCCCCTCACCAGGAGCGAAGCAAAAGGCGATGCAGAGAATCGCCTTTTTTGTTGGCTGGATTGTGGCTTTTGTTCGCTTAGCTGGCTTTGCGAGCATCAAGCAGCGGGACCTCACGCCGCTCCTGCCCTATGTAGAGCTGGCGCGGCCGCCCGATCTTTTGATCCTTCTCCGTAATCATTTCGATCCAGTGGGTGATCCAGCCCGCAGCGCGGGCGATGGCGAACATCACCGTGAACATCTCGACTGGGATTTTCAGCGCGCTGTAGATGATGCCGGAATAGAAATCCACGTTGGGATATAGCTTACGCTCGATGAAGTAGGGATCGCTCAGGGCGATTTCTTCCAGTCGCATCGCCAGATCAAGGCGCGGATCGTGGCCGAAGCTTTCCAGCACTTCGTGGCAAATGTCTTTGATAATGCGAGCGCGTGGGTCGAAGTTCTTGTAAACCCGATGGCCAAAGCCCATCAAGCGCACACTGCTACTCTTATCCTTGACCTTGGCAATGAAACCTTCAATGTTTGACACAGTGCCGATTTGATCCAGCATTTTGATGACGGCTTCGTTGGCCCCGCCATGCGCCGGACCCCACAGACAGGCAATACCGGCGGCAATAGCCGCATAAGGGTTGGCCCCAGAGGAGCCCGCGAGCCGGACGGTTGAGGTAGAGGCGTTCTGTTCGTGGTCGGCGTGCAGGGTGAACAGCACATCGAGCGCCCGCTCAGCGACCGGATTTACTTCGTAGCGTTTACCGGGCAGGCTGAACATCATGTATAGCAGATTGCCGGTGTAACTCAGATCGTCGCGCGGATAAATGGAGGGATCGCCAATGCTGTGCTTGTAGCAGGCGGCCGCGATGGTGGGCATCTTGGCGATCAAACGCCGAGCAGTGACCATGCGGTCTTCGTAATCTTGAATATTGAGTCGGTCGTGAAAAAAGGCCGATAACGAACTCACTGCGGCGGTCATCATCGCCATTGGATGTGCGTCGTGGTTGAAGCCGTAAAAGAAGCGGCGCAGATTTTCCCGAATCCGGTTATGCCGGGCGATGCTGGTTTCAAAAACCTGCTTCTTCTCCGCATTGGGCAACTCACCGTAGAGCAACAGATAACACACTTCCAGAAAATTGCAGTGCTCAGCCAATTGTTCGATCGGGTAACCCCGATACAGCAATTCGCCCTTGTCGCCGTCCAGGTAGGTGATGGTGCTTTGGCAACTGGCGGTCGACATAAAGCCGGGGTCGTAGGTGAAGTAACCAAACTCCTTGGCGAGCTTGCCGATGTCCACCACCGGATAGCCATAAGTTGGCTTTAAAACCGGCATCTGTGTCTCTTTGCCCGTTATGCCGTCCTTCAGAAGGATCGTTGCCATAGGTAGCCTCCAAGGTGGGTCAGTGAGTCGAAACAGGCGGATAAGCCGTTACCTTAGATTTTCATTGTCGTAGCGGTATTCCGACGCTAGGTAGCGTCTTCAGGCCTTTTCGATAGAGTGGCAATGATACTCCAAGCCGTAAGGTTTTACCGCAAAATCCGCAGGTGCCACACAGAACGCAACGGGCAAAATAAAAGGCATCGCAGGATGCCTTTACCGGGGTGAAATCGGGAAGAAGCTTTGGAGTGGAAAACCCTATCCGTAAGGGCAAAGGGATCACGCTGCTTGGTTGCCGGGGGTGTAAAACGCAGCCAGAAGCGCTTAAGACGCTAAGCCGTACTTGCGGCGGAAACGATCCACGCGACCCGCAGTGTCTACGATTTTCTGTTTACCGGTATAGAACGGATGGGATTGGCTCGACACTTCCACTTTAATCAGAGGATAAGTTTTGCCATCGCTCCACTGGATGGTTTCCTTGGCAGAGATCGTGGAGCGGGTAAGAAAGGAGAAATCGGTGGAGATGTCCTGAAAGACGACTTCGCGATAAGCGGGATGGATATCTTTTTTCATGAATGCTGAAACCTTCACAATGCAGTGAGTCGATCCGCGTCACGCGGGAGTCGCGTGGGCATGGGTGCCGGGCGGGAGGATGAAACGGGGAACTATAGCGATTTCCATGCTGAAGCCGCAAGATCATAGCGAATGAGATGACGGCGCTGGCCGTGGAACGATGGCGCTGGCGGCTATGATCTCAACCCGCCTTCACCTCGGACAACCCCAGCGCAAATTGCCGAATCCGCTGAATCTCGTCGCGCAATTTCGCCGCCTGCTCGAATTCCAGATCGCGGGCATGGCGGTACATCTCCTGTTCCAGCTTCTTGATCTTCTTCATCAATAAAGCCGGCGGTTCGCGGATGTAGGCCGCCGCTTCATCGGCGACCTTGGCGTATTGCTTGGCCGAAACCGGCGCGCCGGGATGCGAGTACGCCCCTTCCATGATGTCGGCCACCGCCTTTTCGATGCCGCGCGGAGTGATGCCATGCGTTTGGTTGTGCGCCTGCTGCTTGGCGCGACGGCGTTCGGTTTCATCCAGCGCCCGGCGCATCGAGCCCGTGATGTGATCGGCGTACAGAATCGCCTTGCCGTTCAAATTCCGCGCAGCCCGGCCCACGGTCTGAATCAGCGAGCGGTCGGAGCGCAAAAAGCCTTCCTTGTCGGCGTCGAGAATCGCCACCAGCGACACTTCCGGCAAATCCAATCCTTCCCTCAGCAGGTTGATGCCGACCAGCACATCGAATTGGCCCAGCCGCAGATCCCGAATAATCTCGACCCGCTCCACCGTCTCGATATCCGCGTGCAGATAGCGCACCTTTACCCCATTTTCGGCCAGATACTCGGTCAAATCCTCGGCCATCCGTTTGGTCAGCGTGGTCACCAACACCCGTTCCTTGCGATTCACCCGCTCGCGGATTTCGCCCAGCAGATCATCCACCTGATGCAGCGCCGGTCGCACTTCCACCTCAGGATCGACCAGACCGGTGGGGCGTACCACCTGCTCCGCCACTGCGCTGCCGGAATGTTCCAGCTCGAATGGGCCGGGCGTGGCCGAAATGAACACTGTCTGGCCGCTCAGCCGCTCGAATTCGTCGAAGCGTAACGGCCGGTTGTCGAGTGCCGAGGGTAGCCGGAAGCCATATTGCACCAGGGTTTCCTTGCGTGAACGGTCGCCCCGGTACATGCCGCCCAATTGCGGCACAGTGACATGGCTTTCATCAATGAAAATCAACGCTTCCGGCGGTAGATAATCCAGCAAAGTCGGCGGCGGTTCGCCCACCTCGCGCCCCGATAAATAACGGGAATAATTCTCGATCCCGCCGCAATAGCCTAACTCCAGCATCATCTCGATGTCATAGAGAGTGCGCTGTTCCAGCCGCTGCGCTTCCAGCAGCTTGTTAGCAGCATTGAGTTCGTTCAGCCGATCTTGCAATTCGTCCTTGACCTTATCGACCGCCTGCAACAACTGCTCGCGCGGAGTCACATAATGGGTCTTGGGATAGACCGTATAGCGCGGCGTTTTGCGGGTCACCTTGCCGGTCAGCGGATCGAACAGGCTGAGCGATTCGATTTGATCGTCGAACAGTTCCACCCGCACCGCTTCGGTGTCCGATTCGGCGGGGTGGATGTCGATCACCTCGCCCCGCACCCGGAAGGCGCCGCGCGCCAGTTCCAGATCGTTGCGGGTGTACTGCAAATCGGCCAGCCGCCGCAGGATGGCGCGCTGGTCGACTTTTTCGCCGCGCACCAGATGCAACAGCATCTTCATGTAGGATTCGGGATCGCCCAGACCGTAAATCGCCGACACCGTGGCCACGACGATGGTGTCGCGCCGCTCCAAGATCGCTTTGGTGGCCGACAGGCGCATCTGTTCCACATGTTCGTTGATCGAGGCGTCCTTTTCGATGTAGGTGTCCGATGACGGCACGTAGGCTTCCGGCTGGTAATAGTCGTAATACGAGACGAAATACTCCACGGCGTTTTCCGGAAAAAACTCCTTCATCTCGCCGTAGAGTTGCGCCGCCAAGGTCTTGTTGGGCGCGAGCACCAAAGCCGGGCGCTGCACGGCGGCGATGACATTGGCGACACTGAAGGTTTTGCCGCTGCCGGTGACGCCGAGCAGAGTTTGATGGGCCAGACCGTCTTGCAAACCGCTTACCAGCGCACGGATCGCGTCGGGTTGATCGCCAGCGGGCTGAAAACGGGCGCGAAGCGTAAAAGGCTTGGCAGTTTGCATAGAATTGGTCGCTGCGGTGAATTTGAGTATTATCCGACAATTCATCCCCTAGCGCTGTTCAACCTTTTGGCCCGTACCCAGGAGTTCCCGTGAGTACCCCTCTTTCCGAGCGCGTGCAGCGCATCAAGCCTTCTCCCACCTTGGCCGTCACCGCCAAGGCCAATGAACTCAAAGCCGCCGGTAAAGATGTGATCGGCCTGGGCGCGGGCGAGCCGGATTTCGATACGCCGGATTTTATCAAGGAGGCGGCGATCAAGGCGATCCATGCCGGTTTCACCAAATACACCCCGGTGGACGGCACGGCGAGCCTGAAAAAAGCGATCATCGCCAAATTCCAGCGCGACAACGGCTTGAGCTATGAACCCAAGCAGATTTTGGTGTCCTGCGGCGGCAAGCAAAGTTTTTACAATCTGGCCCAGGCGCTCTTGAATAGCGGCGATGAGGTGATCATTCCCGCGCCGTATTGGGTTTCCTACCCGGATATGGTGTTGCTGGCTGACGGCAAGCCCGTGATTATCGAGGCCGGGATCGAGCAGCATTTCAAGATAACCGCCCAGCAGTTGGAAGCAGCGATTACACCGCGCACCAAGTTGCTGGTGATCAACAGCCCTTCTAATCCGACGGGGGTGGCCTATACAGCGGCCGAGCTTAAAGCATTGAGCGAGGTGCTCCAGCGACACCCACAGATTTACATTGCCACCGATGATATGTACGAACACATCCAATGGACTGGCGAGAAATTCTGCAACATCCTCAACGTCTGCCCCGATCTCTACGACCGCAGCATCGTGCTGAACGGCGTATCCAAAGTCTATTCAATGACTGGATGGCGGATTGGCTACTGTGGCGGGCCGAAGGATTTGATCAATGCCATGACCAATATCCAGTCGCAAAGCACCTCCAACCCGACTTCGATTTCACAGGTCGCGGCGGAAGCCGGGCTGAACGGCGATCAATCCTGCATCGCGGTGATGAACAAGGCGTTCAAGGAACGGCACGATTTCGTTTACGGCGCGCTGAAAACCATGCCGGGCGTCGCAGTCGCCCCGGCCGACGGCACCTTCTACATTTTCCCCAGCTTTCAGAAAGTGATCGAGCGGCTAGGGCTGGCTAACGATATCGTCTTTGCAGAATTGCTGCTGAATGAAGTCGGCGTGGCCTTGGTCCCCGGTTCGGCTTTTGGCGCGGAAGGTTGCGGCCGGATTTCCTTCGCCACCAGCATGGACAACCTCACCAAAGCGCTTGAACGGATCGGCCGGGTAGTGGCACGTTGATTGCCGATTGACAGTACAGCCGGGGATACTTAGAATCCCCGTTCTACTTTTCCCCGGTAGCTCAGTCGGTAGAGCAAGTGACTGTTAATCACTGGGTCCGTGGTTCGAGTCCGCGCCGGGGAGCCAAATGGAAAGAGGGT
>JBATSQ010000074.1:0-5123 GCA_049293375.1 Candidatus Contendibacter sp. | reverse complement strand
TGGGAGGAAGCGGCCGTGCAGGTATCCCGGCAGGGCGGTGTGCTGGTGGTAGACGACTCGACCTTGGACAAACCCTATGCCAAGAAAATGGCGCTAGTTCACCGGCATGGGTCGGGGAAACACCACGCGGTGGTGGAGGGCGTCAATCTGATCACCCTGTTGTGGAGTGAGGGCGACCGGCATGTTCCGCTAGACTATCGGATTTATGACAAGGCCGGAGATACCCTGACCAAAAACGATCATTTCCGCACGCTGCTGGAGGCAGCCCACACGCGGGGCTTGGTCCCGGAATGCGTGGTTTTTGATAGTGGGTACAGTAGTTTAGAAAACCTCAAACCGATTCGGGCGTGGGATTGGGTGTGGCTGACCCGGCTGAAAGCCAACCGCCTCGTCAACCCCGACCGGACGGGCGCACGCCCGGTCGCCCAGGTCGACACCGACGCCCACGGCAAAATCGTTCATCTCAAGGGCTATGGCCTCATTCGTTTATTTCTGATCGTCACCCCAGACGGCGACAAGGACTACTGGGCCACCAATGACCTCAACATGAAAGCCCTCACCCGCGTACGCTTTGCCGGTTACGCCTGGACCATTGAAACCTATCACCGGGGGATCAAGCACTATTGTGGCGTCGAACGCGCTCAGGTTCGCGCCGCTCGCGCTCAACGCAATCATATCGGTCTTGCGTTACGCGCCTTTTTACGCCTGGAGTGCCATTGTTATCGCAAAGGAATCTCTTGATTTGAGGTGAAACTCGCTATCATCCGCCCCGCCATCCGCACCTATCTGATGAATCCACTTTACAGGCTACCGGCAACTGCGTAACTCCTAAAGCTATTAAGGATTACAGCAGCGGTCGCTTTGGCCGCATTGCTTAGTGGTTGCCGATCATGCCGATCCCACCCGTGTCGGCATGGTCTTTCCTGGCGTCCAGGCACCATTCCGTTAGTCTTTATCTGAAGAGGGCCTAAGTGAGCTTTATGCGTGTCCCAATAAAAACAACACGGCGGTCCTCCTAAGTCTCTGGTGGAGGTGATCATGCCTACCGTTTCTATCCGTGTCGGCCGCCAAGATTTTCGGCCTCAAGGCCGGTACGCCGTTTGTCGTAGAGGAGAAGCCATGAATAAAGATCCACATTCCGAATCGTCCTATGTCAGCGATGCTGGCCCCAGCATTGAGACGAGCGGGAGCCAACGGCTGAGCGCGCGCAAAGCCGAAATCGGCAGCGGCCTAACGGTGGCGCGTCTTTTGCCGTCGCGGACGCGGCGCACGATCGGTGCCTGGTGCTTTCTTGACCATGTCGGCCCGGCCAGGTTCGCCCCCGGCGGTGGGCTACGGGTGGGGCCGCATCCCCACATTGGCTTGCAAACCTTTACCTGGATGATCGAGGGTGAGGTCTTGCACCGCGACAGCCTGGGCAACGAACAAGTCATTCGGCCCAGCCAGGTGAATTTGATGACCGCCGGGCGCGGCATCGCCCACACTGAGGAATCGACTGCGGAGGCGACCCGCGCCCATGCCGCGCAACTGTGGATCGCACTGCCGGCCGAGCAAGCCGAGCGTGAACCCGCCTTCGATCACTATCCCGACCTGCCGCGCTGGGAAGAGAGCGGCTGTACGCTGACCTTGCTGGTCGGCGCGCACGCCGGTCGCAGCGCGCCGACCCAGATTTATACACCGCTGGTTGGCCTGGAAGTATGGGCAGAGCAAGCCACCGTGCTGAGCACGCCGCTTGATCCCGCCTTTGAATATGGCCTGTTGCCGCTGGAAGGTGCGGCCGAACTGGAGGGCGAAACCTTTAGCGCCGACGAGCTGGCTTATCTAGCACGCGGCCGCGCGGTGTTGCGCTTGCAACTCGCCGCCCGGACGCGGGCTTTGTTGATCGGCGGCGTGCCATTCGGTGACAACATCACGATTTGGTGGAATTTTGTTGGCCATAACCGGGCAACTATCGCCCAAGCCCAGCGCGATTGGGAAGCGGAAAGACCACGTTTTGGCGCAATCAGAGGCTTCGCTGGCCTGCGGATGAAGGCTCCAGAAATCCCGTGGCTGACATCCTAACAGCGCCGCTTATTCTGAGTGGTGCAGCAGGTTGGCCAGGGCCACTCTTTCCTGCCGAATAGTTCACTGAGAGCGCGTTACCACCACCGCCATCATCGCTGATCTCGGCGACGATGGCAGTCGGTGTTGGCGGCGCTTCACTGTGAAACAGGGGTAAATCCATTTGGAGCCTTAAAAAATCTTCGATCTTGAGTTGCTGTTGGATTCCATCCCTGTAATATATCATCTTCTCATCACCAAGCTGATCCAAACAGGTTATAGCCAATCTTGGCTTGATCGTTAATCCCAGCTCCGCATCAGCCAGATCTCCGACAATGGCACTGCTCAGCACATTCAAATCAAGCCAACCAAACCGCAATGACCCTTGCCAAGCATTCGGCACATTAGTGGGATCAACCACGCCAGGATAAGGCTTTTCCGGTAACTCATGCGGCAATGGCCCCGCACCGTGTCGAGTGACATAAGCCCGCGTGACATAGCTCACCTCCAGCCGCGTCAATGCCAGTTCCGCCGCCAACGCCACTACATTGTACAGACCGGTATTCGAGCGCGTGACGTGCGGAAAAAAGCCCCGATCTTGGTCAAGCAACAAACCTTGCGCACCCTCGAACAATACCTGCCGCCCCTGCGTCGCTGTCCGCATATCGCTCACGGTCACCCGTTGCAAAAAGTGCTCAGCGTCTTCAATGAAACGCTCCAAGATCACGTCTGACCACAACAAGTCAGTATGCCGCTCAAAAGCGGCGGCGCACCCTAATTGTGTTAGCCGCGCGGGCGCATAACCACGGCGAATCGCATCTAGCTTTGCTAGCAGAGCCGCTCGATTCGCCAAATCCACTACGGTCAAGGCATAAGGTGGCCTTAGATGGCGCTCAAGGGTCTCACCGAAGCCAATACCGCAACTGCCATGACGCGCTGCGCCGCGCTCCCGCTCAACGATCTGGTTGATCAGCATGTCGTAAGGCGTTGTCACCGGGCTTTGCGGGTCGATATAGACCACCGGCTGCACACCTTTCGCCGCCAGAGCATCAATTTCCCGCAGAAACAGGATTGGGTGACAGACGAAAAACCGGGACAGATACGTGGCCGCGCCGCTAAACGCTCCGCTACCCACATGGCTGAATACGTGGCGCAAGCCGTCCGGTCGCACCACGGTATGGCCCGCCTGCGCTCCACCGTTGAAGCGGATGACGATACCCTGATCTCCGTAGCGCGTCGCGTACTGAGCGATCATGCGGCCCTTGCCTTCGTCGCCAAACTGGGCACCGATAACCACTTGCGCGGTGTTGTGCAAATTCATTGCGCTACTCCTGAGGATTCCCCTCGTCCGTTAGCGGAAGAGGGGTTAGAGGCGAGGGGAAGGACTCAAAATCGTCCTAGTCTATGGCGGCTGGCCTGTAGGGGATCCAAGGCGCTGACGGCTCGCCGCACCACCAGCGCGGTCTGTTTCGACCAGCTTTTAACGACCTGAGCCTGATCGCGGCCCTCATTGATCTCAATGGCAGAGACAATCACTTCCGCTAATCGGGTGTGGTCAGAAAGACCAATCACCCGTTGTCCCAACAAGGCCGTCCAGCGGTCACGCACCCCGCGCGGATCGTGGCGCGCATGCGAGCCTTCCTCCACGATGATGTGAAAGACGTGGTACGTCCGGTTGACCAATTGGAGCAATTCGCGGGAACTGAAATCGCGTTGCGGCGGGTCGCCAAGAAAGCGGGTGATTGCCGTGCCTGGCAAATCCATGGGCGGCTCTTCATCGCCGACCGTGAACAAGTAACCTTTTTGGCCGCGCTTTTCAAAACAGTCAATGGCGGTGTGTAGGGCCGCGAAATACCAGGGCAGCGTGTAGGACTCGCAGCAGTTGCCGCCGCCACCCTTCTCCAGCCACAGCTTTTCCAGTTGCCGGGCGATACGGATGTCGGCTTCAAACTGGGTGACCTGCAATGGCGCTTGGTCGCACAGCACATCGCCAATCCCCATGCACAGGATGTGCGGATCGGAAACCGGCCGACGCGCCAGAATTTCCTCGACCATGGTGCCCAAGCCCTCGCGCGCCAGCGCATCGGCGATCATGCCCATGGAGCCGGTTACGTCCAGCCCGACAATGATCGCCGTGGATTCTGGGTTGAGGGCGGAATCGCGCGATTCGCGCACGCGCACCCCAAATGGATTGAGGTCGTTGTCGATGCCACGGGCCGTAAAAACGGCTTCCGTGGTTCTGCCGATAGTCGAAGCGGCGTAAGCGCTCCAATCTGTGGTGCTCCAACGTGCAGTGCCCATGGCGCTCTCCTGTAAAGTTCATGAAGCTTTGGGTTCCTCGTTGGCAACTCGGCGAGGCTCCCTCGATGAATCGCTGTGGCGACCACCATGGGTCACAAGACTAACAAACTTATTTGTTTATTGCAAGTAACAAATTAAATGTCTACTTATCCATGGGCTTACGCAGTTGTTGTTAGTATGTTCAGTGGGTTAGCCAAATAGGTACGCACGGCAGGGCAGATTACTGCGCCAACACCCGTTCCATACAGACTGCGCAGAAAATCCTCACTCCCCGGTTATCCCAACACGTCCCAAAATGCCATGCTGTCATTGGCCATCGTCGGCTGCTCAGGTTTCGGTTGTTACTCAGCATCTCAACCTTACCGGAGTTTCCGATGGCCGCCCATCTGCCCCTCACGATTTACACCACAAATGAAAACGAGCGAGAAGGGAAGCAGGCGCGGCATAAATTAACGCTGGGGTTCAAGAGCCGAGCCGTGCAGCGGGTCTTGTCCGGTCCTAAGGTCCCGGGGGTGGCCAAAGGAATTAGGGATCGGCGAGAGCCTGCTGCAGGGCTGGACGATGCGTATGGCAAACGGTCTCGTCAATGGATTGGCTTCGGACCTGGACTCGGATGAGTGCGCGGAGTTTCCACTCGTGTCTGCCCATCCGGCCCGCGCCGCCAGGCGTGGAAGCGCTCCAGCCACGCCAGCAGTTTTGCAGGAACGTGCGCCTTTTTCCAAACCCCGGCGGCGTATTTGTTAGCCTCGGCCAAGGTCGGGTAGATATGGATCGTCGCAAGC
>JBATSQ010000073.1:0-2411 GCA_049293375.1 Candidatus Contendibacter sp. | reverse complement strand
GCGCCGGTCGCGCCATTGCCATCACTCACGCCGCTGCGCGCAATCTGGACACCACAACCGCGCATACCGCCGGACTTAAGCTCACCAGTGAAGCGCTGGACGTGGTGGATGATCCAGAAATCGCCATCATCATTGAGTTAATGGGCGGTTATGAACCAGCGCGGAGCCTGGTGCTGCGGGCGCTGGCGAATGGTAAGCATGTTATTACCGCCAACAAGGCATTGATTGCCAAGCATGGCAACGAGATTTTTGCCGCCGCCAGCGCCGCCGGAATGATGGTGGGTTTTGAGGCGGCGGTCGCGGGCGGCATCCCCATCATCAAGGCGATCCGCGAGGGCTTGGCAGGCAACCGCTTGGAGTGGGTGGCCGGCATCATCAACGGTACTGCGAACTTTATTCTGACCGAGATGCGCGGCGGCAAAGGCCGCGATTTTCCCGAGGCCCTGGCTGAAGCCCAGGCCTTAGGCTACGCGGAGGCGGATCCAACGCTGGATATTGAAGGCATCGACGCCGCTCACAAGCTCACCATTCTAGCTTCAATCGCTTTTGGCATTCCCTTAAGTTTCGATCAGGTTTACATCGAAGGCATTAGCCGCATCACCCGCAGCGATGTGGCCGCCGCCGCCCAGCTAGGGTATCGCATTAAGCATCTGGGCATCGCCCGCCGCGACGAACGGGGCGTGCAGTTGCGTGTCCATCCCACTCTGATTCCCCAAAATCGCTTGCTAGCCCATGTCAACGGGGTGATGAATGCAGTATTGGTCAAGGGTGATGCAGTCGGGCAGAGTTTGTTTTATGGCGCTGGAGCCGGGGCTGAGCCAACGGCCTCGGCGGTGGTCGCCGACATTGTGGATGTCGTGCGCGCCCTGACTGCCGATCCAGAAAATCGAGTACCGCATCTGGCTTTTCAGCCGGACGCCCTGTCCAATCTGCCGATCGTGCCGATGGCGGCGGTGGAAACGGCGTACTATTTGCGGTTGCAAGCGCTGGATCAGCCAGGCGTACTGGCCGATATTACCCGCATCCTGGCCTCCTGCGGGATCAGCATTGAGGCCTTGTTGCAGAAGGAAGCGCCGCCCAGCGCCAGCGTGGTACCCATCATTCTGCTTATCAACCGGGTTGAGGAATGGCGGATGAACCAGGCGATTGCCGCCATTGAAGCGTTGGACACCATCCAGGCACCAGTGACGCGGATTCGCCTGGAGCATCTGGATTCCGATTGAGCGAAGCAACCGGGAATCCAGGGGATGACCGCGCTCACGCTGCTGGTTCCTGGCCTGCGCGGAGCCGGGCTGGCGGGTCGCGCCAAGGCGGGATTCCCCACCCCCGTCGCGCCCGCGCTGGAGTGGTTGCTGGCGCGCGCTGACCGGCAACCCGCGCCCCCTGCAAGCGATGCAGCCCTATTCCAGCACTTTGGCCTAGCGATTCCCACGGATGCGGATTTGCCGGTGGCGGCGATCACGCGCCTGGCGGACGGGGGCGAAACCGGCCCGGGCTGGTGGCTGCGGGCGGATCCGGTGTCTCTGCGCCCCGATGTGCACGGAGTGTATCTGGCCGATGCGCGCGCGCTGGCACTGACCGCAAGCGAAGCGGCGGCGCTGGCGGCGGCTTTCAATCAGTGGTTTGTGGATGACGGCGTATGTTTAGAAGCCTTACAGCCTAATCGCTGGTATCTGCGCCTGGCCGACGACCCTCAATTGCGTACCCGACCCTTGGTGGAAGCCATGGGCCGCGACATCAATCCGCTGTTGCCTTGCGGGCCGGGCCAGGGACGCTGGCACCGGCTGTTAACCGAAACGCAGATGTTGTTTTACAGCCATCCGCTCAACCAAGCGCGAGAGCAGCAAGGCCGACCGCTCATCAATGGTCTTTGGCTGTGGGGCGGTGGTGTCGGGCCGGTGCGCGTGGCGTCGCCGGCTGGGGCGTGTTATGCCGACGATCCTCTGGCCCGTGGCCTGGCGCAACTGAGCGGGATGGTGCTCCATCCCGCGCCCGAACAGGCTGAAGCCTGGCGGCATGCTTCAGCGGGAGCTGACAGTCTGGTGGTGCTGGAACCCGCACGTTACGACCCAGCCGACGATGACCCGCCGACATGGACGGAACACGTCACGGCGCTGGAACGGGACTGGTTCGCGCCCTGTCGGCGCTGGTTGCAGACCGGCCAATTGCCGACGCTGCGCCTTCAGCCCGGCGACGGCTGGACCTATACGGTCACGCCCGCCGCCCGTCGGCGCTTCTGGCGGCGGCCCCAACCGCTGATGGCTGCGGCGCGCTGACCGCCACCCCGCTGCCCACGCGCTGCGACTTAGCCTGTGCACTGTAACCGCCGCGTCTACGGCTTTACCTCCAACCCTGAGCTGATAGCAGGCCATGTCCACGGTCATCGTTCGTCGCCCCCTGGCGGATCCGGT
>JBATSQ010000072.1:0-5287 GCA_049293375.1 Candidatus Contendibacter sp. | reverse complement strand
TCGATGCAGTGGGTGAGCAGCAAGTCCAGCCAGGGATCGACGGCATCAGCGGGCATTTGCGGTGGGATGGAAACCCCATGACACTGTGCACAAGCGCGCAGTTGCGCCACGGTGGCCTGATGGGGGTTCAAATCGAGATGGTGTTGAAACAGATCACGGTAAGTCCAGTGCTCTGGGATCGCCAGCGATAGCCGCCCCTTGAGCAGCATCGTGACCAGTTCCGCCACCTCCGCCATCAAGGCATGGTGGTCGAAGCCGACCCGATACCATTCCAGCAAGCTAAATTCGGGATTGTGACGTCGGCCAGCCTCGCCGTCGCGAAAGACCCGCGCCAGTTGATAAATGCAACCACTGCCCGCCGCCAGCAGCCGCTTCATGGCAAATTCTGGCGAGGTGTGCAGATACAGGGTCTGACCAGCAGGCCGCCCTGGCCCGCAGTAACGCACGCTAAAGCTGTGTAGATGGGGATCGGGCAGCGCCGCTGCGGACAGCGCTGGGGTTTCCACTTCCAGCACCCCGCGCGCCGCAAAAAAGGCCCGCACTTGCGTCAGCCACTCCGCGCGCAGGCGTAAGGTGGCCCAATCGGCCGCCGGTCGCCAGTCGGGCTGCACCACCTGTGGCGGGGTTTGGCTCATTCCTTGGCGCGGGATACGTATTCACCGGTGCGCGTGTCGACCTTGATAACTTCGCCGTTTTGGACGAAGAGCGGCACCCGCACCACCGCGCCGGTTTCTAAGGTCGCTGGCTTACCGCCGCCGCCAGAGGTGTCACCCCGTACGCCCGGATCGGTTTCCACGATGGCCATGATTACGAAAGTTGGGGCGGCCACGCTCAGCGGGATACCGTTCCACAGCGTGACCTGGCAGATAGCCTCTTCCTTCAGCCACTTGGCGGCTTCGCCGACTGCAGCGGCGTCGGCAGTCAACTGCTCGTAGCTTTGTTGGTCCATGAAATGCCAGTACTCGCCGTCGTTATAGAGATATTGCAGCTCCACATCGACCACATCGGCACCTTCCGCAGTGTCGCCTGACTTGAAGGTGCGCTCAATCACTCGTCCGGTTTTCAGGTTGCGCACCTTGACCCGGTTGAATGCCTGACCCTTACCGGGCTTGACAAATTCATTGTCAACGATGGCGTAAGGGTCGCCATCCAGCATGATCTTCAGACCGCCTTTGAATTCGTTGGTACTATATGTCGCCATGCCTGATTTGCCTTCCGCTAAAGTAATGGAGTCCAGAAAACCGCTTATGATAACGGCAAAAGAGTCCCGACGTCAGGCACCTGACTGGCAGCGGGAATTGGCCCAGGCCATTACCGATCCGGCGGAGTTGTTGCGGGAGCTGCGCCTGGATCCGGCGTTACTGCCCGCCGCGCGCGCCGCTGCCGCGCGTTTCCCGCTGCGGATTCCGCGCGGCTTCGTGGCGCGGATGACCCGGGGCGACCCGCATGATCCCCTGCTGCGCCAAGTCTTGCCGTTGGCGGCTGAACTGGTGGCGACGCCGGGATTTGTGGCCGATCCCGTCGGTGACCAGGCGGCGCTCGCCGCGCCGGGGGTGTTGCATAAATATTCTGGTCGGGCGCTGCTGATTGTCACCGGCGCGTGCGCGGTGCATTGCCGCTACTGTTTTCGCCGCGACTATCCTTATGCCGAGGCGCACGCGGGCCTGGAGGGCTGGCGACCCGCTCTGGCGTATCTGGCGGCTGATGCCACGATTCAGGAAGCAATCCTCAGCGGCGGCGATCCGTTATCATTGTCTAATCAGCGCTTGCAGCCCTTGCTGGCGGGATTGAACCAAATCCCCCATTTGCGCCGACTGCGCCTCCACAGTCGGCAACCTGTGGTGTTACCCGCGCGCATCGACCCAGGCTTGCTGGCGTTGCTAGCGGGTGTTCGGCTCCGGCCCGTGCTGGTGATTCACGCCAATCACCCACGAGAGCTGGATGAAGCTGTGTGCGCAGCCTTGGCGCGGCTAGCGGCGGCGGGTGTAACCTTGCTCAATCAATCGGTGCTGTTGCGCGGTGTCAACGATTCGGTAGAGGTGTTGGCCTCCTTGAGCGAAGCTCTGGTTGCCGCTGGGGTGTTGCCTTACTATTTACACCTCTTGGATCCTGTGCAAGGCGCAGCGCATTTCGACGTGAACGAAATTGAGGCATCCGTTATCATGGCCAGGTTGCGGCAACGCTTGCCGGGTTACCTGATGCCCCGTCTGGTGCGTGAACGACCCGGACAACGGGCAAAAACGCCAGTCTGCTAATGGCGGCGACGTGGGTTGCGGCTTTACTTTTCAGGATAGGCCATTGTAGAGGTTGAGACATGTGACTAGCCCTTCAGTCGTCAATCTGCTTATCGTTGACCGCTCGCGATTGGACATCGACCATATCGTTAAAATCCTTCGTGGCGATGGCTATCAGGTCGAGTTGCACGATACTGACCAGATTGAAGCGACGCGCAGCACCATCGACTATCAGCCTTTAGACTTGATTCTTATTCGGCTGGCTGAAGGATTGCCCACCCTAGCTGAGATCCGCTTGATGGTGGCTGAGGCGCGCCAGGATATTCCGGTTATCGCTGTGGTGGATGAGGCGGCTCGTGCGCAGTACCGGCCCGCGCGTTTGATAGAGGAAGGCGCGGATAACTACTTTTACCTGGATGACGCCGATCACCTGGGGGTGGTGGTGCGCCAGGAGTTGCGGCATTTGCAGGCTCGCAAGCGCGAGCAGTCCTTTGAAACCCGATTCAAAGAGAGTGAAAACCGCACGCAAGCTTTGTTGGAGAACATCGACGAGGCTATCGCCTACATTCACGAAGGGGTGCACATCTACGCAAATCCAGGGTACCTGCGGCTGTTTGGCTATGAGGAACGCAGCGAGTTAGCCCATATTCAACTGATTCACATGGTGCCGCCCAGCTATCGAGATGCGTTGAAGAGCATCTTGCGCCGCTGTATTCGCTCCGGTAAGGCGGTGGAGCCGGTGGAATTGGTCGGGGTGCGGCGCAGCGGTCAAAGTTTTCCGATTCTGCTGGAATGCGCGCCGACCCGGATGAACGATGAGCCCTGCACCCAGATCATTGCCCGCGACGCCACCCCGGAAAAAGGCGCCTACAGCCAGCAGCTCGAACAATTGGTGAAGTTTGACGAGCCTACCGGACTGTATAGCCGACATCATTTTCTGGAGCTGCTGGAAGAAAATCGCAACGGTGTCGTCTTGTATGTGCTGTTGACCGATTATGCCGCCATCCGCTACGGCCTGGGGTTCCAGGCGGTCGATCAGTTCATGTTGCAAGCCGCAGGCTTATTTAAGGGGTTATTCTCGACCAATGAAATCGCCGCTCATTTCGCCAGCGGTGTCATCACCATTTTCGTTCCTGCTGACACAGAGACTGACCCCCTGGTTTTAGCTGAGCATATACGCGCCGCCGTTGCTGAATACAGCTTTCAGGTTGCTGGTAAATTATTCACGACGACCTGCTGCATCGGCATTTACCGGGCGCAAGAAGAGCGTGATAGCCCGATTCAGATGCTATCGCGCGCAGATCGCGCCTGTGAACTGGCGCGTAAGAAGGGTGGTAATCGCATTGAGGAATATGTGCCGCCCAAGGAAGAGCGGTCGGGCAGGAACGCCATCAGCGAAGAGGAAGAAAGCACGCTGCGCCTGATTCGCGCCGCGCTGACCCAGGGTCGGCTTAGCCTGTTATATCAACCGATCATTAGTTTTGAAAACGCCGAGGAAGCGCGTTACAAAGTTTATCTGCAAGTAATGGACGAAGGCGGGCAGTTGCAGCCGATGGAGAAGCTGGGCGCTACGGCGGTGCGCTATGGAGTGATGGGCACCTTGGACAAGTGGACCATTATCCGGGCGCTGGGCGCGTTGCTAGAAACCCAGCAAACCATGGTCAAACCCCCCATATTATTTATCCGACTATCCCGCAATTCACTCACCGATAAAGACTTTTTTGATTGGTTGGCGAAGCGCTTCAAAGATAATCGGCTGGATGGTCACTACTTGGTTTTGGAGGTGAAGGAAGACAACGCCGACGATTGTTTCGAGGAGACTCGCCAATTGCGCGCCGGTCTGCGCGAGCTGGGCTGTGGTCTTGCGCTCTCGCACTTCGGGGGCAAACCGCATTCCGAGCGTCTGTTGCGGGAATTGGCACCGGATTACATTAAGCTGGACGGCAGTCTGATTGAGCGGCTGGCCAAAGCCAAGGATGAGAACAGCCGCCAAGCGATGGCGGCGCTGGCTGAGAAAGCGCGGGAATTAAATACGCGGGTGATGGCGGCGGGGGTCGCCACCGCACCGCAAATGGCCAGCATCTGGCAATTTGGCGTAACCTTAGTACAGGGGAATATGGTCGCTGAAGCCGGGCCGGAACTGGATTTCGATTTTAAACAGTACGCAGGCTAGGCCATCAAAACCGCAAACACCGCGCTGTCCAGCGCTGGCGTTCGTGGTTTTTAGCCGTCTCAAGGCATTTAAGCCTGCTGGCGCAGGGCGGCAATCCGTTCTTCCAAGGGCGGATGCGTGGTCAACAACCTGCGCAAACCTTCACCCAGGCGGCCGTTGATGCCGAAGGCCGCCATCTCCGAGGGTAGTTGTGAGGGCTCGTGCAATTGTCGCAACCGTTCCAGCGCCGCGATCATCTTGTTGCGACCGGCCAGCCGGGCACCGCCTGCGTCGGCATGAAATTCACGATGGCGGCTGAACCACATCACGATCAGCGAGGCCAGGAAGCCAAATACCAGTTCCAAAATTGTGCTGGCGATGTAGTAACCGGGGCCAGGGCCGTGCTGATTCTGGCCACGGGACAGGGCTTGATCCACGATGGAACCTACCACCCGCGCCAGCGCGATGACAAAGGTGTTCACCACGCCCTGTAGCAAGCTTAGCGTCACCATGTCGCCGTTGGCCACATGGCTGACCTCGTGACCGAGCACCGCCTCCGCTTCTTCGGCGGTCATTTGTTCCAGCAAGCCCGTACTCACCGCCACCAGCGCTGCGTTGCGGTTGGCTCCGGTGGCGAAGGCATTCGGTTCGGGGGACTGGTAAATCGCCACTTCCGGCATCCCGATGCCAGCGGCCTGGGCTTGGCGCTGCACGGTATCGACTAGCCAGCGTTCGGTTCGGGTGTTGGGCTGTTGGATAATGTGCGCCCCCACGGACCGCTTGGCGATGGATTTCGACATTAGCAAGGAGATCAGCGAGCCGCCCATGCCGAAGATGGCGGCGAAGATCAGCAGGCTGGGGAGATTAAGGCCGGACTGGTACAGGAAGCGATCCACACCCA
>JBATSQ010000071.1:0-9539 GCA_049293375.1 Candidatus Contendibacter sp. | reverse complement strand
GGCGCGAAGCGTCCGCGACAACGTTGTGCATGAGCGGCCGACGGAGGCCGAAGGCCGGAGTGCACTGGCAAGCACCGCTTGCCAGCGGTCCGCTCGATGCACTTGTTAGCAGGCACTCGTTCGACCTCCGCAACCGAACAACACGATTGCCAAAATGAAGAGGAAGAAGAACCAGATGAACGAGCTCGCCATAAACTGCTCACGCCAGGCAAAGCGATTGCGAGACTTTGCGTAACCGGACACCCACTTCGGCTGATTGAACGTGAGTATAAATAGATACAAGCGAACCGGCCAAACGGGCGAGGTCTCCGAGCCGATCCGCGCGTGAACGGCTCCGATCACAACACCAAGCAGAGCCGACCCGACCAGGAGCCAGACGTCGCGGGGTAAGGCGTGGAGTTCCATAGCCTGCTAACAAGTGATTATACGGTTTCTGCCTATCTATCATAATTTGCTGTTCTTGAAAAGAATTGTTTGATCTTGCTAATCTTTATTTGCAATATATCACTCGTTAGAAGTCCCGCCATCTCGGAAACCCCGCCATGCTCGCCGTCTCCCCGGAACTCATCCATCGCTACGAGGCACGGCTGGTGCAACAAAACCTGACAGCAGGGCAAAGGCCGCACTATCACAAGTGGCTGCGCTATTACCTCGACTTCTGTCAAAAGTATGGCCTCGTGCCAGCAGATCGCCAGAGTTTGCCCGCTTTTCAAGAAAAGTTGCGCGCTAAGTGCCAGCCGGAACCCCTCTGTCAACAAGCCGGGCACGCCATATCGCATATTGGCAGATGGTTTTTCAATCCATCGCCAAGCCACGCACTCCGCACGGTGCTGCTGCCTCACCGAGTGCTGCCGAGGCTCGAAATGTGTCTCGTGCCGTGGCGGAGATCAACCCAAGCCCATTCTCGGCGGAGCAACCCTTCGGCTCTTCCGCGCCACCCTCCCTACCGCCCCAGAAACCCCCCGCGCGCGAAACAACCGTCGCGCCACCTTCGCGTGCACCCACCCCCTCGCAACTGTTACACCGACCGCAAAGAGTAATGATCGGCGGAGCGCAAAACTCTTTTTCGGCCAACTCCCTTCCGGCGCGTTTCCAAACTAATCAAACAGAGTCGGTCGAATACAAATTGACCGGAGCCAGTTGGATAGGGGTCTATGAAGGGCTGACTTCGGCGATTAAGGTCCGGCATTACTCCCCTAAAACTTTGTGTGCCTACAAAATCTGGACCCAGAAATTCCAGACCTTCACCCAAAGCAAAGACCCAAGGTTATTAGCCATGGACGACGTCAAGGACTTTTTAAGCTTCCTAGCGGTCCATAAGAACATCTCAGCATCCACACAAAATCAAGCCTTTAACGCCCTACTGTTTTTATTCAAGCATGTCTTGGAAAAAGAATTTGGCAAGGTCGAAGGCGTGGTCAGAGCCAAGCGTAGGCGCTCTATCCCGGTCGTCTTATCTCGGGAAGAAGTGGATCGCCTCATCGCCCGGCTTGATGCGCCCTATGCCCTGGTGGCGAAATTGCTGTACGGCTGTGGCCTGCGCCTGTTCGAATGCTTGAAACTGCGGGTACAGGATTTAAATTTCGCCACCATGATCGTGACCGTGCACGACGGCAAGGGCCAAAAAGATCGCGCCGTGCCACTGCCACAGGCGCTGGCACCTGAGTTGCGAGCGCAACTGGACCAAATGGCGCGGGTGTACGAGGCCGACTTGGCCGCCGACTACGCCGGGACATTTTTGCCCGCCGCACTGGAAACCAAATATCCGCACGCCACCAAGGAATTCGGGTGGCAGTGGCTATTTCCCGCCATGACCCTGACGACCGTGCCCGATACCGGCGAGTATCGGCGCTACCATTTGCACGAGACCCTAGTGCAAAAGGCCCTTAAGGACGCGGTGCGCCGCTCCCGCATCCCCAAGCCAGCCTCCGCCCACACCTTGCGCCACAGCTTTGCCAGCCATTTATTGCAGGCCAATTACGACATTCGCACTATTCAGGAATGGCTAGGGCACAGCGACGTGCGCACCACGATGATTTATACCCATACCGTCAGAAACAGCACGCTGAAGGTAGCGAAAAGCCCGCTCGACTTCTAAGCGCGGACGGAAGCTGACCTATCAGACAACGGTCGCTTGCTGGCAACGGTTACACCTGCCCCGCCACTCGTGGGAGAATAGCTGCCGCAACGGGCCGCACTGGCCTGATGCACCCCCGTATGCAGCCTTCGGAGACGCAATGTGCTGGACCTGATAAAAGCCGGCGGTTGGCTGATGATCCCCATTCTGGCCTGCTCTTTCGCGGCGACGGTGATTATTTTCGAGCGCCTGCTGGCGCTGCGGCGCGCCCGCGTACTCCCCATGCCACTCCTAGCGACTCTGGAACGCTGGCTCCAATACGGCGCGGTCGATCCCCAAGAAGCAGCCGCCCTGTCGTCGCAATCACCACTGGGCCGTATCATCGCAGCGGGCCTGGCGGTACGCGGTCGCGGCCGGGACATCCTGCGGGAACGGGTTGAGGATAGTGGCCGTCACGTCGTGCATGAGCTGGAGCGCTTTCTCAATCTGCTGGGCACCATCGCCGCTATCAGTCCCTTGCTGGGCCTGCTTGGCACTGTGGCGGGCATGATCAAAATTTTTCAGGTGGTCTCGGTGCAGGGCAACAGCAATTTCAGTCTGCTGTCGGTGGGTATCGCCGAGGCGTTGGTGACCACCGCCGCCGGGCTAACGGTCGCCATTCCCAGCCTCTTGTTCTATCGTTATTTTCAGCGCCGGGTCGATGAACTGGTGGTTGGCATGGAGCAGCAAACCTTGCGCCTCATCGACCTGCTGGACGCCGAAAGCAAGGCGGAGGGACGACTCTGATGAACCTGCGTCCCCAACGCCGCGACGATCCCGAACTTAATCTGGTGCCGATGATTGATGTGGTGCTGGTCTTGTTGATTTTCTTCATGCTGGCCACCAGCCTGCGCCAACAGGCCGAACTAGACATTCGCCTGCCCAGCGCCTCCGGCCCGCCATTGCCCAGCGCTGTGGCGCAGCTCCAGGTAGCAATCGACGCTGCGGGCCGCTACGCCATCAACGGTCAAACCCTAACCGCGACCGACGCCGCTACCTTGAAGGACACGCTGCGGATGGCCGCTGCGGGTGGTTCCTTGCCCTTAACCATCAGCGCCGATGGCCGCACTCCACATCAGGCCGTGGTCACGGTGCTGGATGTCGCCGCGCAACTGGGCCTCCGGCAAGTCGCCATCGCCACGGTCAACACCGCAGACATAGCGCCCCCCGTAACGCCCGCAGCGCCGCCATGAACTTCCTGGATCGTTACGGCTATTCCCTGAATGGAGTAGCAGTGCTGCTCTGGCCGCCGAGCTTGCTGTTCGGCTTAGCGGTGCGGGTGCGCCGCCTGTTGTACGAATATGGTCTAAAGCGCAGTGAGGCGATTCCGGTTCCAGTCGTGGTGGTGGGCAACATCAGCGTCGGCGGTGCCGGCAAGACACCGCTGGTGGCACGCCTGGTGGAACTGCTGCGGGAAGCCGGCTACCAACCCGGCATTATCAGCCGAGGCTATGGCGGGCAAGCCACGCGCTGGCCCCAACCGGTCCGCCCCGACAGCGATCCGCAGCAGGTCGGTGATGAGCCGGTCATGCTAGCCCGCCGCTGCCGCTGCCCAGTGGTGGTTGGGCCCGATCGGGTGGCGGCGGCGCGGGTGGTGCTGGAAACCTACGGCTGCAACGTGATCCTCAGTGACGACGGCTTACAGCATTACCGCCTGCGCCGCGATCTGGAAATCGCAGTGGTGGATGGCTTCCGGCGGCTTGGCAACGGCGCTTGTCTACCCGCCGGGCCGCTGCGTGAACCCCCGTCGCGGCTGCGCAGCGTGGATTTTGTGGTCGGCAACGGCGCAGCGCGCGGCAGCGAATACCTGATGGCGCTCCATGGCGACCGCGCGGTCAGTCTGGTGGATCCCACCCTGAGCGTTTCCCTGGCTGGATTTAGCCAGAGCACCGTGCACGCGGTGGCGGGCATTGGCGATCCGGGGCGTTTCTTCGATCATCTGCGCCATGCCCGGCTGCGCATCCTGGAACACCCCTTTCCCGATCATCATGTCTTTCAGCCCGCAGATGTGCGTTTCCCACAGGATTTGCCGGTGCTAATGACCGAGAAGGATGCGGTAAAATGCCGAGACTTCGCCACCGAGGGAGACTGGTTTGTGCCGGTGAGCGCTCACCTGGAACCAACCTTTGAGAGCGATTTCCTCAAGCGGCTGGCCTCCGTCGCCATGAGCAAAGGCGTCTACCGCGTGCGTCCTCCCCGCAATCCCCGCCCCCGCTTCACCCCACCCGCGCCACCCATCGATGAAGAGGCCCCCAACGGTGAACAAGAAACTGCTCGACCTCCTGGTCTGCCCAGTCAGCAAGGCCCCGCTGCTCTACGACCCCGCCAGGCAGGAACTGATCTGCAAGGAAAGCCGCCTGGCCTATCCGATCCGTGACGGCATTCCGGTGATGTTGGAAGCGGAAGCGCGTGTATTGAGCGCTGAGGAGAGCGGCGCAGGTGACTGAAAAGACCCTCCCGTTTCGGGTCGCCATCCCGGCGCGCTACGCCTCGACCCGGCTACCGGGCAAACCGCTGCGCCTGCTGGCCGGTCGCCCGTTGCTGGAGCATGTCTACCGGCGAGCCGTGGCCAGCGGTGCCCTGGAAGTGGTGATCGCCACCGACGATTCCCGCATCCGCGCGGTTGCGGAAGGCTTCGGGGCGACGGTGTGCATGACCGCGCCGGAGCATCCGTCTGGCACCGACCGACTCGCGGAAACCGTCGCTCAACGCGGCTGGCCTGATGACGCCATCGTAGTCAATGTGCAGGGTGATGAACCGGGTCTACCCCCAGCGCTGGTGCGCCAGGTCGCAGCCGATTTGGCCGCCCATCCCGCCGCTGGCATCGCCACCGCCTGCGCCCGTGTGGACATGGCAGCGGAGGTCTTCGATCCCAACGCGGTCAAAGTGGTGCGCGACGCCGAGGGTTATGCCCTGTATTTCAGCCGTGCGCCGATCCCCTGGCAACGGGATGCATTTCAGAGTAGCGGCGCGCCGCCTGTCGCATTACCGCCAACAACCGCCTGGTTTCGCCATATCGGTCTGTACGCCTATCGGGTGACGGTGCTACGCCGCTATCCCACCCTGGCTCCGGCCCCCGCCGAACAGGCCGAAGCCCTGGAGCAATTGCGCGCTCTGTGGCATGGCATCCGTATCCATGTCATGGAAGCGGCGCAAACGCCACCGCCCGGCGTCGATACCGAAGCCGATCTGGCGCGGCTGGCGGCAGAGTGGTCATGCTCAGACCAGCAGATCGAAACCGATTAATTCCGGTAGATCGGGATTGAAGCGGTCACCCCTGACATTGAGCAGGGGTGCGGTGAAGGTTTGCGGTGCCCAGCCGCTGGCGTCGCCATACTGATTGGCCTGGATAACCTTGCGGTCGTGGGTGGCGCGCAACACCAGAATGGGCGGCTCTTCCTCGGCCAGCAGTTCGATCACCTGGCAGGGAATCCCCTGATAGAGCAGCGAACAACCCAGCAGGGTTTGCAACTTGGCAGGGTGCAATGACAACATGAGCGGACGTCCGGAGAGGTGGATTCCATACATTCTACATTCTAACGATGGCGCGCCCGTTGCTGGCAACAGCGCACCATCGCGATCAGCTAAAGGCGCACCTTATGGTTAAGGTTCTTTTTGTCTGCATGGGTAATATCTGCCGCTCTCCGGTGGCGGAAGGCGTATTCCGGCAGTTGCTGGAAAGTGTCGGCCTGGGTAAACAGGTCTCTGTCGATTCGGCGGGCACCCATTCCTATCACGTCGGCGCACCGCCTGATACCCGCAGCCAGGCCACCGCCCTGCGGCGCGGCGTGGATTTGCGTAGCCTGCGTGCTCGCAAAGTGACGGCGGCTGATCTGGCCGAATTCGATTATGTGTTGGCCATGGATCAGGAGAACTATCAGGAACTGCTACGGTTGTGTCCGCAACCAGCGTTGCAATCGCGGATCCGCCTGTTGCTGAGCTTCGCGCCGAATGCGCCAGAGCGGGAAGTGCCAGATCCGTATTACGGCGGTCCGCACGGGTTCGAGCGGGTGATGGATTTAATCGAGGAAGGAGCGCGCGGGCTGCTGACTGAGATCCGCCAGCATCACCGGCTTTGACTGCAACTGACCGGCAACGAGGAGACCGGCCAGGGATTGATCGCCCCTAGCCGGCTACCCACGCCTAAACCGGTGCTTTGTACTCCGCCGCATCCGGGGTGGAGAGCGTCGCTGTCTCTACGACTTCCACGGCCTCGGCAGCGGTAGGTTCGGCAGCCTCCGCCAACGGCGGGGCTGTACCTAGCAGCTCCATTGGCTCCACCCTTTCCGCAGCGCCTGTGCTCTCCACAGAAGCGCTCGGAGCCGTGCTTAAACCGGCTTGCGGCGACGAGTCTTGGACCACAATGGCTTCAGCAGCCGACGGGAAGGCGCGCGCCTCAGCCGCTTCAGTGCTGGGTGCGACGGGAAGGTCGACCTCGCTGGCGGTGGTAAAGGCATTGGGTGCGGCTTCCTCGGCCCCTGCGGGTGATACTGCGGTAGTATTCCACGCCGTCGCCTCCGTCGCAGCGGGCGGCGAAGGCTCCAGCACCGCGTCCGTAGTCGACTGATAGGCTAAGGGCGGGTCTGCCGCCGCCGCCAAAGCCACCGGTGTCGGCTCGGTGAAGCCGACTGGCGACGCTACGGGCATCGCAACCGGTTCTACCGGCGGCGCTTCCACGCCCGCCGACGGTTCAAAGGCGACGACCGCTACAGTATCCACTACCGCCACAGCCAGCACTGACTCACCCGCAGGTTCCACAGCGTTTACGGTGGGCTGTCCCGCTAACGCGGCGTCTTCCTCACCCACCACCGGGTATTCCAGCAGTACAGGGAGTGGCGCAATGGAGTCTGGGAGCGCGGCTGACGCGGCCCCAGCCGGGAACTTGCTGGCGGCAGCCAGCAACTCGCGCGGGACCCGTGGCCGACCACTGCGGATCCGCCGCTGCGAAGCTGACGGGGTCGGCGCGACGGGCGCGGTTCCCATTGGCAATGCGGCGGATTCCTCTCCAGGCTCACTCTCTTCTTCCCCCTCCTTACCCAGATCCTGCGCTGCAGGCGCAGCGGGCGTATCGCCGCGCCGCCGCCGCCGACCACCGCGCCGCCCGCGCCGCCCGCGTGGGCCAGCTCCATCCTCATCGGTTTCTGCGTCTGTCGCTGTGTCCGGGGCGGCAAGAGCGGCTGTTTCTACCAGGTCGTCGGTGGGCGGCGGTGACGTTTTGGCGATGGGCACCGTCTCAGTGCTCAGTTCTGGAACCGCAACCGGTAGCGCAGCAGGGGTCGGCTCGGCAACCACGGGCGCGGCGCTGGATTTAGCGACTGGTGCTTCCGCCACCGTATCCGTATCAGGCCGTCGCCCAGCAGCGCGGTCCCGGCGCGGCCGCTCCGGGCGGGGCGGACGGTTGTTGGTGCGCCCCGCCCGTTCTTGTGGCTGTGGCTTTTCCTCCACCTTGCCAAACAAGTTGCTCCACAGCCAGCCAAAAAAGCCGGGATTGGCTTCGGGCTTGACCGGAGGCGGCGGTGGCGTGGGCGCGGGTGTGGCGGGTGCCACCCCTTTGACCGCCGGCTCCTCCTCCAGGCCCCGCGCTGCCGGCTGGGCTTTCGCCTCGAACTGTTCCTCGTAATCCTCGGCCAGGGTATAAGAGCGCAGTTGCCCTTCTGATAGCTCATCCATCCGCAACCGGCTCATTTTGAAATGCGGCGTTTCCAGCGATTCGTTGGGCACTAAGAGCACACCCACGCGATGTCGTTGTTCAATGGCGCGAATCGCCTCGCGCTTTTCGTTGAGCAGAAAGGTCGCTACCTTGACCGGCAACTGCACCACCACCTGTCCAGTGCGATCTTTCATCGCTTCTTCCTGGATCAGCCGCAACACGCTCAAGGCCAGTGATTCAATGTTACGGATCGTACCCTGGCCATTGCAGCGCGGGCAGATGACATGACTGGCCTCATCCAGTGAGGGACTCAGCCGCTGCCGCGACATTTCCAGTAGGCCGAAGCGCGAGATGCGACCCACCTGCACCCGTGCTCGATCCATTTTCAACGCTTCGCGCAGCCGGGTTTCCACCTCGCGCTGGTTGCGAGCGATATTCATGTCGATAAAATCGATCACCACCAGTCCGCCCAGATCGCGCAAGCGCATCTGCCGGGCGACCTCCTCGGCCGCTTCCAGGTTGGTGGTTAGCGCGGTTTCCTCAATATCGCTACCCTTGGTGGAGCGAGCCGAGTTAATGTCAATCGACACCAGCGCTTCGGTGTAATCGATCACGATGCCGCCGCCGGAGGGCAGGCTCACTTCGCGCTGGTAAGCGGTTTCGATCTGCGATTCAATCTGAAAGCGCGTAAACAGCGGGATGCTATCCTGATACAGCTTGAGCTTATTCAGGTTTTGCGGCATGACCTGCTGCATAAAATCCTGCGCCTGGCGGTGGACGGCGGGGTTGTCCACCAGAATCTCGCCGATATCAGCGCGCAGATAATCCCGCAAGGCGCGGATGATGATGTTGCTTTCCTGATAGATCAGAAAAGGCGCTTTTTTCTGGCCGGAGGCGGTTTCGATGGCTTGCCACAGATGAAGTAGATACTCCATGTCCCACTGCAATTCTTCCTGGGACCGCCCAACCCCAGCGGTGCGCACGATCAAACCCATGCCGTCAGGAATATTCAGGCTACTCATCACCTCGCGGATTTCCTGGCGATCTTCACCCTCAATGCGCCGCGATACCCCGCCCGCCCGCGGGTTATTGGGCATCAGCACCAGGTAGCGTCCGGCCAGGCTGATGAAGGTGGTTAAGGCCGCGCCCTTGTTACCGCGCTCCTCTTTTTCCACCTGCACCATGATTTCCTGGCCTTCACGAATAGCCTCGCGAATGCTGGGGCGACCGCCGCCTTCCGTGGCTTGGGTGTCGAAATAGCTGCGATTGATTTCCTTGAACGGCAAAAAGCCGTGGCGATCTGCGCCGTAATCGACAAAAGCCGCTTCCAGACCCGGCTCAATACGGGTGACGCGGCCTTTATAGACGTTGGATTTTTTCTGCTCCCGCGCCGGAGTTTCAATATCAAGATCGTAAAGCTTTTGCCCGTCCACAAGCGCTACCCGCAACTCTTCCCGCTGAGTTGCGTTAATCAGCATACGTTTCATGATGTACTTCCCTGCGCTCAACCATCACCAGCTGGAACGCTATGGTTGCCGCCGAGGCGTCGCTATGAGGGAGAAAACCCGGAGGATGGAAATCCAAAGCATCGGGTTAATCCACCATGCGCCGCGGAAAGCGTGGCCAGGCTGATTGGGAGCGCGATTGAACGCTGCTCAGAGGGAGATCGGGTCGAGCAGCGGAAAAACCCGTTTAATCAATCCCGCGCGCCGTTGCACTGGCGCGCCGGTACGAAAACCGATATGGTGTATTCATTCAGTTTCGCCGACCTGA
>JBATSQ010000070.1:0-8742 GCA_049293375.1 Candidatus Contendibacter sp. | reverse complement strand
ATTTTGCTCGACTTGGCACCCAGCGGCACCGACCAGGCCAATCTAATTTTTGGCATTCGCGACGAAAATTCCGAGTAGCGCGCTATGCTTTTGGAAGGTGTTGCCCAGCATAGCGGAGAACTGAGCGTCGACCCCATGACAACAGCCGTTCTCCCAATCCCATAGACTTTTCTTTGCTAAAGAACCGAGGTGAATTCCCATGGCAATGAGCAGCCAAAAATTTATTGCCCGTAACCGGGCACCGCGCGTACAGATTGAGTACGACGTTGAGGTGTACGGTTCGGAAAAAAAGGTGCAGTTACCCTTTGTGATGGGCGTGATGGCCGATCTGTCCGGCAAGCCCGCTGAACCTCTGGCGGCGGTGGCCGACCGTAAATTTCTAGAAATCGACGTGGACAACTTCGATAACCGACTCAAGGCTATCAAGCCGCGGGCCGCGTTCCGCGTGCCTAACACCCTGACCGGTGAGGGCGATCTGAGCGTTGATTTGACCTTTGAGAGTATGGAGGAATTTTCTCCCGCCGTGGTAGCGCGCAAAGTAGATGCCCTGAACCGGCTGTTGCAAGCGCGCCAGCAACTTTCCAATCTGATGACCTACATGGACGGCAAAAGCGGAGCCGAGGATCTGATCGCTAAGGCGCTCAATGATCCGACTCTGTTGCAGTCCCTGGCTGCGGCACCCAAGCCGCAAGACAACGCATCGCCCGCCGCCGAGGAGTAAGGAATCATGGCCGAACCCAATGCCAGCGCCCAGGCACAGCCAGGCGTCGAAACCCAGACTCTGGAGAGCAACGACTTTTCTTCACTGTTGCAGCGTGAATTTAAGCCCAAATCCGATCAGGCCAAGGAGGCAGTGGAATCCGCCGTCAGAACTTTGGCGGAACAGGCGCTGCAATACACCAATGTGCTGTCCTCGGATGCCATTAAATCCATTGAGTCTATGATCGCCGCGATCGATAAAAAGATCTCCGATCAGCTCAATTTGGTTCTGCATCACCCGGATTTTCAGGCGTTGGAAAGCGCCTGGCGCGGGTTGCACTATCTCGTCAACAATACCGAAACCGACGAGATGCTGAAAATCCGGGTGATGAACATCTCCAAGAAGGAGCTGCATAAAACCTTGCGCAAATTCAAGGGTACGGCCTGGGACCAGAGTCCGATCTTCAAGAAGGTTTACGAAGAGGAATACGGTCAGTTCGGCGGCGAGCCCTTTGGTTGTCTGGTCGGCGACTATTATTTCGATCACAGCCCGCCGGATGTGGAGCTGCTCAGCGAGATTGCCAAGGTCGCCGCCTCTGGCCATGTGCCGTTTCTCGCCGCTGGCGCGCCCACAGTGATGCAGATGGATTCCTGGCAGGAGCTGAGCAACCCGCGCGATCTGACCAAAATCTTCCAGACCCCGGAATACGCCGGCTGGCGCTCGCTACGCGAATCCGAGGATTCGCGTTACATCGGTTTGACCATGCCGCGTTTCCTGGCCCGCTTACCGTATGGCTCCAAGACCGACCCCGTGGAAGAGTTCGACTTTGAGGAAGATACGGAAGGCTCGGATCACAGCAAATACACCTGGGCCAATTCCGCCTATGCCATGGGCGTCAACATCAACCGGGCATTCAAGCTGTATGGCTGGTGTACGCGCATTCGCGGTGTGGAATCGGGCGGCGCGGTGGAGGGTTTGCCGACCCATACCTTCCCCACCGATGACGGCGGTGTGGACATGAAGTGCCCGACTGAAATCGCCATCAGCGACCGCCGTGAGGCGGAGCTGTCCAAAAACGGCTTCCTGCCGCTGATTCATCGCAAGAACTCGGATTTCGCCGCTTTCATCGGCGCGCAGTCCTTGCAAAAGCCGGCTGAGTACGACGATCCTGACGCCACTGCTAACGCCAATTTATCGGCGCGTCTGCCCTATCTGTTTGCCACCTGCCGCTTTGCCCATTATCTGAAGTGCATCGTGCGTGACAAGATTGGTTCCTTCAAGGAACGGGACGACATGCAGCGCTGGCTGCAAAGCTGGATCTCGAACTACGTGGACGGCGCGCCGGCCACTTCTTCCGAAGTTACGAAATCCAAGTATCCCCTGGCTGATGCCGAAGTGGTGGTGGATGAGGTGGAGGGTAATCCGGGTTATTACAGCGCTAAGTTCTTCTTACGGCCGCATTATCAGTTGGAAGGCTTAACGGTGTCGTTGCGCCTGGTGTCCAAGCTGCCCTCGGCCAAGGGTGCGAGCTAAGCGCAATGGTTCAAAATGGCCTTGCTGGTTGGGCCATTATTAGCTGCCACTGCTACTGACTTATTTAAGCGTGCAGCAAAGTCAGAAAATAATGTGTAAATTCAACTTCTTTTGTTTTGGCATGTGATATGCAACACCTAGGTCGTGGAGTGCAGGCGAGCAGGCTCGCTAAGACGAGAAGAGCGAACTGATTGATTGCAAGCCCAGCATAATGCGCATTTTCGCTCAGTGAGTGTGGAAGATGCGCTTGTTAACCCAACGTGGAGAGCGATGAAATGGCTTATGATTCTTATATGAATGTATCTAATGGCGTGGAAGGTGAGAGCACCGCTAAGGGCTATGAAAAGTGGATTAAGCTCTATAGCTATTCCTTTGGCGCTTCCAACCCGTCCACCGTTAGCTCTGGTTCGACCGGTCTTTCTTCGGGCCGCACCTCAGTGTCGTCGTTTAGCGTGATGACCAAGCGTGAGAAGAGCACGCCGACCCTGTTCAAGTTCATGGTTTCGGGTCAGCACATCGACCAAATCAAGGTCCATCTCACCAAAAACGTGGGTGGCACCGGAGCGCCGCAAAAGCCCTTCGAGATTTATACCTTTGACAACTGTTTGGTGGAGTCCGTTACCTGGTCGGGCAGCGGCGGCGAAGATGAGCCGTACAGCAATATTTCCTTCGCTTACGCCAAGGTTACCGTCCATTACGAGCAGCAGGACACCAAGGGCGGCACGGTCGGCAAGCCGGTCGAAGCCTCCTTCGATCAAACCACGATTGACGTGGCTTGATCGTAGGCATCCCCCGGTCGGCGGTGGCGCTGGCCGGGGCTGGCGCTGGTCGGCAATGCCTAATCCGCTGCGGGATGGATAGGAAGCGAGGCATGGAGAAAATTGCCAGCAATGCCCGGCCGGCGGCTCCACCGCCGGTCCTTTTTGCCATGGCTTGGGAGAAACGCGGATGCAGGTAGGCGAATTATTGACCGAACGCAGTCTGCGGCCGGTGTTGCTCAAAGTGCAAGATCAAGTGCGGCGGGAGCCGGCTAATCCTAAGCACCGGATCTTTCTGTTCCAACTCTTGGCGGTGCTGGGACAATGGCAGCGCGCTCTGACCCAATTGGCGGTGCTGGGCGAGATGGATGCCGCGACCTTGCCGATGGTGCAGACCTACCGCGAGGCGTTGCGCTGTGAGGCGTTGCGCGCCGAGGTGTTCGCCGCACGCCGTTCGCCGCTGATCTTTGGGGATCCCGAACCGTGGGTGGCGTTGCTGCTGGAGGCGTTGCGACTTAGCGCCGAGGGCCACCACTCGCAAGCGCAAGCAGTCCGCGCGCAAGCCTTTGAAGCCGCGCCGACCGTGTCGGGGACAGTGGACGGTCAGTCCTTCGCCTGGATCGCCGACGCCGACGCCCGGCTGGGGCCAGTCCTGGAAGCCATTATCAACGGTCGTTATTTTTGGGTGCCTTTTCAGCGCATTCGCGCGCTCAAGTTGGAAGCGCCCGTCGATTTGCGCGATCTGGTATGGATACCCGCCGCCTTCACCTGGAGCAACGGCGGGGAAGCGGTCGGCCTGATTCCGTCCCGTTATCCCGATTCGCCCAGCAGCGAGGATCCTCTCATCCAGTTAGGTCATAAAACCGAATGGATCGAGCAACCGGAAGGGCTATATATCGGCATGGGCCAGCGCCTGCTGGCGAGCGATGGGGGAGAGTATCCGTTGCTGGATTTGCGCCTGTTGCGCCTGGATAGCGCCGAGCCAGCGGCGGAAGTCACTGGCGAAGCGCAGCCCTAATGTCCGGTATCTGCCATGGCGCGCTGATCCTGGTATGAACAACGGAGGGGCTGCGCATGGCCGAACTTACTGTACAGGAACGGTTGCAGCCGTCGCTGCTCGACCGCTTAACTGATGACGATCCCGGCCAGACGCAAGAGTCCCGCGAGCAGCGAGTGCTGTCGCCCAATCGGTTGCGGGAATGCGTATTGCGCGATCTGGCGTGGCTATTCAACGCCAACTGCCCCTTGAACGCCGAAGAAGCAGCGCGTTATCCGCGTGTCGCTGATTCCGTGCTGAATTATGGCATTCCGCCGCTGGCAGGCCTGACCTTCCGGGTGCTTGATCTGCATATCCTGGAAAATGCACTGCGCGAGTCCATTTTAAATTTTGAGCCGCGTATTTTGCGGGGGTCGCTGCGCGTGCGCTCCACGCACACCACCAACGCGCAGATGAGCCATAATTTGCTGGGTTTTGAAATCGAAGGCGATCTCTGGGCGCAGCCTTTGCCGTTGCAGCTTTATCTAAAAACCGAAATCGACCTGGAAAGCGGCCAGGTCAAGATTAAGGAATCCAGGGGAGAGAGGGAACGCTGATGGATAGCCGACTGCTGCAATACTACCACCAGGAATTGCAACATCTGCGCGAAATGGGTGGCGAATTCGCGCGCGAGTTTCCCAAGATCGCTGGGCGGCTGGGCTTGGAAGGCTTTGAATGCGCTGATCCCTATGTCGAGCGGCTGCTGGAGGGATTCGGCTTTCTGACCGCGCGGGTGCAACTCAAGATGGACGATGAGTTTCCGCGCTTTACCCAACACCTGCTGGAAATCATCTATCCGCATTATTTGGCACCGATCCCTTCAATGGCGGTGGTGCAGTTCCAGCCGGATCCGACCGAGGGTTCCCTGGAGAAAGGCTTTGTGATTCCCCGCGATAGCGCATTGCGCAGCATCTTAGGGAAAGGTGATCAGACCCCTTGTGAATATCGCACCGGCCAAGCGGTGACGCTGTGGCCGTTGGAACTCACCGAAGCTCACTATTTCGCCGGCCGGGAACCGGTGGCGCATCTTGAGTTGCCGGAATTGGCGCGGGTGCGCGCTGGCATTCGGCTGCGCTTGCGCACGACTGTGCCCGATTTGCCGATAAGCAAGCTGGCCTTGGATCGCTTAGCGATTTTCTTGCGGGGTAGCGACGCCTTGCCGGGCCGTCTCTACGAACAATTACTGGCGAATGTAGTGCTGCTGGTCGCCCGACCGAGCGAACGTCCAGCGCCCTGGCACGAGGTGATTGCGGGGCATTCGCTACGGCGGCTAGGCTTCGCGGATGAGCAGGCACTATTGCCCTGTCCACCGCCGTCCTTCCACGGCTATCGCCTGTTGCAGGAGTATTTCGCTTTCCCCCAGCGTTTTTTATTCGTGGATCTCGGCGGGTTGGAGCCAGCGGTGCGGCGCTGCGCGGGCCGCGAACTCGAGGTGCTGATTCTGCTGGATCGGGCGGACCCGGCCCTAGAAAACCTGGTGTCCGCCGCGCAGTTCGCCTTGTTCTGCGCGCCAGCCATCAACCTCTTTCCCAAACGCGCCGACCGCATTCACTTGACCGAGCAAGTCGCTGAGCATCACCTGGTGTTGGATCGCACCCGACCCATGGATTTTGAAGTGGTGCAGGTGGCTCATGTCACCGGGATCGGGGCGGAAAACGAGGAGCAGGAGTTCCTGCCGTTCTATGCCAGCTACGACCGTCTGAGTCAGCGCGAGCAGCGCTCTTTTTACACCATGCGCCGCTTGCCACGGCTGTTGTCCCAGCAGCAGCGCCGCCAGGGGCCACGCTCGACTTATGTGGGTAGCGAAGTCTATCTGTCCCTGGTGGATGCCAACGAAACGCCCTATCGCGGTGATCTGCGGCAGCTTGCGGTCGCCGCATTGTGCACCAACCGCGACTTGCCCTTGCACATGCCCATCGGACGCGGCGAGACCGATTTTACCCTCGCGTCCGGCGCTCCGGTCAGCGCGGTACGCTGTCTGGCTGGGCCGAGTCGACCGCGCCCATCGCGCGCGCATGGCGATACCGCGTGGCGTTTGATCAGCCATCTCACGCTGAACTATCTATCGATTGCCGATAGCGATAAGCGTCAAGGCGCGGCCGCCTTACGGGAATTGTTGGCCTTGTACGGTGATTTGACCGATGACGGCATTCGCAAACAGATTGATGGCGTCATTTCCATTCAGACCACACCCATCACCCGGCGCGCGCCAATTTCTGGCCCCATCGCCTTCGCACGCGGCTTGGAAGTAGCGGTCGCGCTGGATGAGAGCGCCTTTGCAGGCGCGGGGATCTTCCTGTTGGGAGCGGTGCTGGAATTGTTCTTCGCCAAGTACGCTTCCATCAACTCCTTTACCGAAACGGTCGTCAAATCGACTGAACGCGGCGAGATCATGCGATGGCCAGCCCGGATCGGACGGCGACAGACGCTGTAGCGCTCTTTGAGCAGTTGCAGCGCGCGCCCTATGCCTTTCATTTTTTTCAGGCGTTGCGGCGTTTAGAGTGCCATTATCGTGACTTGCCTCGGCTGGGAAAATCTCTGCGCCTGAGCGACGATCCGGTGCGGTTGGCGCAAGAACCGTCGCTGGCGTTCGCACCCGCGACCCTGGCCGCCTTTTATCCGGGCAACGAGGCCCAGCCGCCGCGTCTGGCTGAATACTTTCTGGGTTTGTTCGGCCCCCAAGGCCCGTTGCCGACCCATCTGACCGAATATGCGCGGGATCGCGCCCGTAATCACGGTGACCACACCTTTGCCCGCTTCGCCGATCTTTTCCATCATCGGGTGCTGTGCCTGTTCTACCGGGCCTGGGCCGACGCCGAGCCGACAGTCAGTTTCGACCGGCCAGACTTGGACCGCTTCAATGTCTATGTTGGCGCACCGTGTGGCCTGGGAATGCCTACGTTGTGGCAGCGGGACGCCGTGCCGGATTTGGCCAAATTTCACTACGCTGGCCGACTGGCGAACCAAACGCATACCGCCGAAGGGCTGGAAGCCATTCTGGCGGATTTCTTCAAGCTGCCGGTGACGCTGGAAACCTTCGTCGGGCACTGGCTACCGCTGGCCGAGGCCAGTCGCTGCCGCTTGGGTGAAACCCCCGCGACGGGTCTGCTCGGTATGAACGCGGTCATCGGTGAGCGCGTTTGGGATTGCCAATACAAGTTCCGCATCGTCATGGGGCCGATGGGGCTGGAGGAATTCCACCGGTTTTTGCCGGGTAGCGAGAGCTTGCGACGCGTAGTGGCCTGGGTACGCAATTACCTGGGCGACGAACTGTTGTGGGATTTCAATCCCATTTTGCAAAAGGAAGAAGTACCGCCGCTGGTGCTCGGTGAAGGAACCCGGCTGGGCTGGACGACGTGGCTGACCAGTCGGCCGTTGCCCCACGACGCTGACGATCTGAAGCTGGATGCCGTGACCTATTGCACCTGATTTTCTTGTTTAACAACGCCTTTAACGCCGCCGGAGTCCACATTCATGGCCGAAATCAGTCGTGTTGCGCTGTTTGGGAAGCTGAACAGTCTGGGTTACAAAGCCATTGAAAGCGCCACCGTGTTTTGCAAGTTGCGGGGCAATCCCTATGTTGAGTTGGCGCATTGGCTGCACCAAATTCTGCAATTGCAGGATTCGGATTTGCATCGGCTCATCCAGCATTTTGGCCTCAATCCCAGTCGGGTTGCCAAGGATTTCACCGAGGCGCTGGATCGCTTACCACGCGGCGCTACTTCGATTTCCGATCTGTCCTCACATGTGGACGCGGCGGTCAAGGAAGCCTGGGTCTACGCCACCTTACTGTTCAACGACACTCAGGTGCGCACAGGTCATCTGCTCGTCGGGATGTTGAAAACGCCGGATTTGCGTAACGCCTTGCTGGCGATTTCACGCGAATTTGACAAGATCAAGCTGGATGCGTTGACCGAGCAGTTTGCTGATCTCGTCGCCGCCTCGCCGGAAGCGGGCTTGCGCGCCAGCGACGGCTCCCAGATCAGTGGCGGCGCGGTACCCGGCGAGGCCAGCGCGGCGATGGCGCCGGCGCAGATGGGCAAGCAGGAGGCGCTGCAGCGCTTTTCAGTCGATCTGACCGAGCGGGCGCGCCAGGGCGAACTCGATCCCATCGTCGGCCGGGATGAAGAGATCCGCCAGATCGTCGATATCCTGATGCGCCGCCGCCAGAATAATCCGATCCTGACCGGTGAAGCCGGCGTCGGCAAGACGGCGGTGGTGGAGGGCTTCGCCCAGCGGATCGCGTCCGGTGATGTGCCGCCGCCGCTGCAAGACGTGACCCTGCGGGTACTGGATGTCGGCTTGCTCCAAGCCGGGGCCAGCATGAAGGGCGAGTTCGAGAACCGGCTGCGGCAGGTGATCGATGAGGTGCAAGCCTCGCCTAAGCCAATCATCCTGTTCATCGACGAGGCCCATACGTTGGTGGGCGCGGGCGGCGCAGCGGGCACCGGCGATGCGGCGAATTTGCTCAAGCCCGCTCTGGCGCGCGGCAAGTTGCGCACTATCGCTGCAACGACCTGGGCCGAGTACAAGAAACACATCGAGAAAGATCCGGCTTTAACCCGTCGCTTCCAGGTCGTGCAGATCGGCGAGCCAAGCGAGGAGAAAACCCTACTAATGATGCGGGGCATGGTTTCCACCATGGAGCAGCATCACCAGGTGCAAATTCTGGATGAGGCGCTGGAAGCGGCGGTCAAGTTGTCGCACCGCTACAT
>JBATSQ010000069.1:0-9692 GCA_049293375.1 Candidatus Contendibacter sp. | reverse complement strand
CTTCGTGGCCGAGACGGTCAACGATCTCGCGCAAGCCGCCCAGATCGCGCTTGAGCATGGCGTTTTCCAGCGTGGCTTGCAGCAGCCGGTTGACTTCGGTGGCCTTGAGCGCGCGCTCCTCTTGCAGTTGGCTGTGGTAAAGCGCCACAAAAACCAGCAGAAACAGCAGCGATACGGTCAATAGCCCAGCAAGCGCGGCCACCACAAATTTGCGATTGAGGCTACGCGCAATCCACTGTCTCAAGGCCCTCGCTCCCAAGGTGGCATCGCTCTGATCCGGTTGGCTCGACCGGGCATGGTGGTTCTATTTCAATACCTGATACAGATGGCGGCCATGCCGGGTTTTGGCGCAGATGGGACATAAGCCGTGGGACTGGAACCGGGCTGCAGGTAGATGATAGCGGATTGCGCAGGCGGGACACTGGGTCGCGGCCAACGGTACTATCTTTTGGGGCGGAGCTTGCAAGGTGACGATGGCTACAGCGTTTTGATCGCAAACATCTTGGCAAATCCCGCAGCCTGTACAATATCGGGACTCGATGCGGTAACACGGTTCGGCTGTGGTGATTTCCAGGGTGATCGCCTGATGTGGGCAGAGGCGGACGCAGGCATCACAGCCGTTGCAGCGCAGTGGATCGATCACGGGACTGTGTAGCGCCACCGCGCTGGGGGTATCGGGCAAGCAGGCGGTAGGCGGGATGAAGTTGGCCGGTTCGTCCTCAGCCGACGCGGCAGCTTCACGGGTGGTTTTAACAGCCGTTCGCAAGGCGTCGCGAAAGAAACCCCGGCGAGTGGAGATTGGCTCAGTTTGGTAGGGGATTGACTGTTTGAGAATTTTTTTCCATTGCGTGGGTTCCAGTGCAACCAGGGCGATGGGTTCCAAACCTCGGCTTTGCAAGAGTGCGTTGGCTTGTCGAACGGATGCTGCAAGGCGTTGGGCACAACCCCGTGGACAGGTATCGCAGTCGGCAGTAGTAATGATCCAGGTGGTCATACCCTGCGGGTAATGATGCAGTAGCTCTCGCGTTCCGACGCTGTGCACACAGGGGATTCGGCAATCGGCGGTGTCCAAATCGCTTCGTTCACAGGCGTGAAAGATCGCAATATGGCCTTTCCAGGAGCGGAAGTCAGTGTCGGCTAAGTCGTTTTTGCTGACGATTGCGCCTTCCGGGCAGGCGGGAACACACAGACCACAGCCGTCGCAGGCGTTGATGTCGATGCCCAACTGTTCATCATTGATGATCCAGGCGGTGCGCGGGCAGGCATCCGCGCAAGCGCGGCATTGGGCGGTGTGGATGTGATCGTGTACGCAGCGCTGCGCGATGACGCTGGGAAGATCTAGGGCGGCGTGCGGAGTGGTCGCCAGTGTGTTTCTCATCTCAGGCGTAGTGCCGGATTCTGGCGCAGGGGTTGGAGGGCGGGAGGCGGGCACGAGCGGGCAACGACAAGTGGTGATGGAAAAATGTGGTGATAAGACCTGGAGTGAAGAATTTAGCGAATCTGTGCTTGCGCGAGAAAGATGTCAATATCCGCCCACAGTGGCAGCCGCTCCGGCATCCAACAGCCATGGCCGCAAGCATAAGCCTTGAAGGTCGAGCGGGGGGACGCAGCGGCCAGGCGGCGGCCCAGCGCCAAGGGGATCAGACTATCGTAACGGCCATGGATGACTAGCACCGGTCCGGCAAAGATGCGAAGGGTTGCTGCATTGTCGAAGCGGTCGCGCAGCAGAAAGGACGGCGCGAAATACTGGCTGGCAAAGACCGCCAGAGACGGAAAGGTGGATTGCAGGATCAGGGCGCGCAGCGGACGCTCTCGCGCCAGCAGACACACCGCACCGCCGCCGAGTGACTGGCCAAAACCCAGAATACGCTGGCCGTCGACCCGCGCATCGGCCAACAGGCGATCATAAGCCGCTGTCATGGCGATCCCAATGGAAGATTCCGAGGGTGCACCGGTGGAGCGGCCATAACCTGGATACTCGACCAGAAGAACTCCAATCCCGCGCTCACGAAAGCCATTGAGACCAGAAACCCAGAAATCCACCACCTCGCCGTTGCCGTGCGCAAAAATCAGCACGGGCTGGCGGGCGGTGCTGGATGCGGTAGACGCTGCAAGAAACAAGGCTTCCACAGCGCCAATAGGTGTTTGGATTCGCCACTGCTCCAGACCGGGAACGACCGGCGGCGTGGCGGCAACGGGAATCGTGACGCCGGGATAGAGCAGAGAGCGTTGCAGAAAAAACAAGCCAGTAAGATATGTCAGGTAAACGCCAACGAGACCTGCTAGGGCAATGCCGACCAAAGCGAGCAAGCGCCATTGATTCATCAGACGAAACAAGATCACAAGAGGGCAAGGAGCCTTGGCGGTGGCTTGCGCATGAGCGATTCACCCAAGCCAATGAGGCATGGCGATGGATAGAAGAAATGATGCGAAACTTGCAGCGGAATGGGCAATAAAAGATTCTGACGCTACCGCGCTACCACGTTGGTCCCTGTCCAGGCATGAAGGTAACGGAAACGGCGGGAGCGGTTTTCAGTTTCATCTGCTGCTCGATTTCAGCCGCCGTCGGGCGAGGCTGCGCCAGAACCAGCGCCAGCAAGTCCCGCAATTCTTCGCAGTAAGCGGTGGTGAGGTGCGCCAGCGCCGCAAAAAACCGCGTCCGGCAACGCTCGGCCACCCGCTGGGCGAAGGCAGGCAACCAGCGCAATACATGCTCATCCAGGAATTGGGCGGCTTCCGTTAGCGTGTCGCCCCGTTCGGGAGCCAGCAGATAGGCCAAAAACTGGAGTTCCAGTGCCAGATGATCTTCCGGGCGGGTGCGCCAGTTCCCCGCTGTCAGCCCGTGCCGGGCATAACAGGCGCGCACCTGGAACATCGGTTCCTGGCGCATCAAATGGTCTTCATCCAGCCAGACCGATTCATGCGGCGACGCGCCATAACCGTTCGTAAGATAAATATCGGCATAGTCGGCGGCAAACTGGTCGATAATGCCCTGATCCAGCGTTTCCGGCAGACCGGCAAACGCTGCTACCATCGCCTGCAAGGCCGCTTGGCCAGCTGCGGATTGCAACTCCAGACCTAAATCCAGCGAGCCGCCATCCTGGCGGAGCGATTCCAACAGTTCGTCGCTGGGTTCAGCATGGTGCAGCAGGGCGAGCGCCAGCAGATCCTCCGCCACCAGTCGCCGAAAGTCGCCCACGGTGACAACGGGTTCGGCATCCTCCGCAGCGGAGGCCGGGGCCACTGCCGTCACTCCACCACACCCTTGGAATGTGGAACGAACACCATGGATGGATTGGTTAGTTCAGGGTCAGCGAAATTCTTGATAGCGCGGACAGGCTTGTCATTCGGCCCCAGCGCCTTGGTTTCCCATTCGCCGGTGCGCAGCTTGTCAACCGGGCCGATGTCCAGCACCCGCATCATGCAGGCCATGACACAGTAGGGTTTGCGACCCGCTTCGATTTCATCCACACACAGGTTGCACTTCTTGACCAGGTGATCGCTGGGGTCGAACTGGGGAGCACCGTAGGGGCAGGTGGCCTCGCAGCGGCGGCAGCCGATGCACAGGGTCGAGTCAATATCAACAATGCCGTCTTGCTTGCGCTTGAAAATCGCCCCGGTGGGGCAGGCGGGCAAACAGGCCGGCTCGGCGCAATGGTTGCACGAAATGTTGACCTTATAGGCAAACACATCGGGATAGGTGCCGCCTTCTACATACATCACCCGGCGGAAGCGCGGCCCGGCGGGCAGGCCATTTTTATCTTTGCAGGCGATTTCACACGCGCGGCAGCCGATGCAATCCACATTGTTGTGGATGAACCCAAGTTGCATGTCCGGTTTAACCGGTGTGTAGACTTCCCGCTTGCGGCGCTTGACGGCTTCCTTGATGGCGGCCGCATTTTCGAGGGCTTTGGCGTCAGCCATGGGGGCGGCTCCTTAGGGATTCAAAGTTCACGCCGGAAGAGGTACGAGCGGGCGGTGGCCTGCTGGTCCCAGCCCGGACGATGCGCAAGATTGGTTTTTTTTACGTTCGCCAATACAGTGTTGTAGGCGAAAGCCCCCGCCGGGCTGGGTTCGTCCAGGGTCAGGAAGTCAGGATTGCCGGCGCGATCCAGACCATTTTCATCCAGGTCCATCCAGGCCCCTTCATGGAGCACGATGACCCCTGGCATACAGCGCTCGGTGACATACACCGGCACCACCACCTTGCCACGATTATTCCACACCTCCACGGTGTCGCCAGTCTGGAGGCCAAGCCGTTTGGCGTCAGCGGCGTTCATGGTCAGCTCCTGCTCATAGGTTTCCCGCAACCAGGCGCAATTGTTGAAAATGGAATGGGTGCGCCAGCGTGGATGCGGTGAGATCAGGTGGAACGGATACTCATGGGTCTTCGGGCTGCCCGCATATTCCCAGGGTTCGACCCACTTGGGAATGGCCGGAATCTCATAGCCGTACTGGGTGCGGGTCCAATCGGTAATCTGCCCTAGTTGGGTGGAGAAGATTTCGATCTTGCCGGACGGGGTTTGGAACGGTATCCCCTGTTCAATTTGGGCGCGGAAGGCGACATGTGGCTGATTCAGCTTGAATTTGTAGACGCCGCGCTCTTTGAACTCTTCCCAGCTCATGGTCACGCCCTGATGGTGCATGACTTTGTCATGCCACCAGGCGCTGAGATAGGCTTCATCGACGTGATCGTTGATGAGGAAGTAGTCACGGTTGGCGCGCGGGTTGTAGGCCGGGCCGAAGCCGAGTCGATAGGCCAATTCAGTAAAAATCTGAAAATCGGTCTTGCTCTCGCCCATTGGCTCAATCACCTTGGGCCGATGGATATAGTAATGGCCTTTGTACCAGGGTAGCGCGACATCATGGCGTTCAAAGTGAGTCGCTACTGGCAGCAGGAAATCGGCCCACAAACCAGACGGCGTGATGGTGCTGTCCATGCACACCACTAGGTCAAGCTTGCGGATGGCCTGAATTTCCTTGTTGATGTTGGTGAGCTGGTTAAACCAGTCCGATCCCTGCCAGAAAATCCCCCGTATATTGGGAATGACACCGTCGAGCGGATCGTTGCGCGGCCACAGGCCGATTTCCTCGCGCTTGACGTTGGGGTAATTCAGCACGCAATGCGCCCAGCGATCCGATTTGATCGAAGCAAACCAGACGTTGGCGTATTGATCGTAGGGATAGGCCACGGCTTCGGAGTGCCAGGCTTTGCCGACTCCTTCTGCGCAACCACCGAGGATGCCAATGTTGCCAGTCATGGCCTGCACCGCTGCCGCCATCCGGTTGTACTGTTCGCCGTAGGCGTTGCGGCCGGGTGCCCAGGAGGCTTTGAGCGCTGCGGGTTTGGTGCGCGCATACAGATCGGCCAGTTTTTTGATGTCCTCGGCCTTGACCCCGCAAATCTGCGCGGCCCATTCCGGGGTTTTGGGTTGCTGGTCCCGGACGCCCAGAATGTAATCCTTGAAGCTTTCCCGATCCTTGGCCCAGTCCGGCATGGTGCCGGGGTCCATCCCCAAACAAAAGCGGTCGATGAATGCCTGATCCTGGAGATTATGGGTGAAGATGTAATGGGCCATGCCAGCCAGCATCGCCGCATCGGTGTTGGGATGGATCGGAATCCACCAGGCGTCATAAGTCGCGGCGGAATCCGTATACTGCGGATCGATCAGGACGAACTTGCAACCACGCTGCTTGGCCAGCCGCATGTAGTAAAACGTGTTGCCGCCGTGGAAGGTATAGGCCGGGTTCCAACCCCACATGATAATCAGCTTGGAGTGGGCGAAGGCGTCGTCTTCGTTACCGTCCTCAATCGTGCCGAAGGTCATCCGTGAGCTGAAGGTGGTGCCTTGATAGGATGGCACCGACCAGGAGTTGGTGCGACAACCGAACATGCCCAGGAATCGCGCCAGTAGACCTTCAATCTGGTCAGATTTGTGCAGCACGCCGTAGGAAGCGCCAGCATAGCTCTGATCCAGCAGGGCGGTCGGGCCATATTGTTCCTTGAGCGCGACCATCTTTTCGGCAATCAAACCGAGCGCATCGTCCCAGGACACGCGCTTGAAACGGCCTTCGCCGCGTTCACCGACCCGCATCATCGGATAAAGCAACCGTTCCGCCGAATAAAGCCGCTGCCGGTAAGAGCGCCCACGTAAACAGGCGCGCAACTGCGGTTCTTCCTCCGTGTCCTTGCCGAACGCACCGTCGGCTTGATAACGACCATCATCGGTAGACAACCGCACAATCACATCGCCTTTCTTATGGGCGACCAACATGTGACGGGAACCGCAGTTGTGGGCGCAACTGGTGACTACGGTTTGGAGTTGGTCATCACGCGGATAGGGTTCGTAAGCGAACGCCTGGGCTTCGCGGGCCAGCTTGAGGTCGATCAAGCCACTCGCGCCCAATGCGGCGGTCGTGGTGGCGGTCGCTTTGAGAAAAGAACGCCGCGACAGATGCAGACGGCCGCGTAAAAAATCCAGAGGTGAGTTGGAGGTCATGTGGGCATGGTCCCGGCTTTTATTGGGTTGCGCCTGAGGGAGTGACCGGCGTTTTCATGTACTGCAAGAAGCGCGCTTCGGATTCAGTCGGGCGACCTTTGGCCCATTCTGGCGTTTCACTGGTCATACCGGGCCATGGGTGGCGTGGATAAGGGAAGCTGATCCGATACCACTGGCGACCGCCATGGCAGCCATAGCAGCTATCGCCACTGAGCTTGCCGGCTTCCTCAATGGCTTCCGGCTTCAGGAAATTGACCTTGTGACGATTGGTGCGAAAGGCGGCGTGACAGGCCATGCAATTGTTGCCAAACAGTTCCCCAGACTTCGACCAATGATCGGGCAGGCCGGTCATCACTTGGTAGGGAAAATTACCATGGCACATCAGGCATGTTTTGGGATCCACCTTTTTACGCATAGGAAAAGCGGCCCCGGTATTGAGCGGGGGAACAGGCGTCGCTTCCCGTGGGTTACTGCCTTGATGGCAGGTGGTGCATTGCATATTCATCAAACGTGTCGCCAACGGCCCCACCAGATGCCGCCGGTGCATGGTGTCTTGAGCGCCTTCGTACGTATCGAGAGTTTGGTACCAAGCGAGCACATCGGCTGCCTTAACACCCGCTGGTGACTGCGCCAAGGGTTTGTCCTCAAGCACCTCCTTATGGCAGCTCAGGCATTGTTCATTGGTCGCGGTTTCTATTTGTGGCTTGAAATGGATGGCATTCCATTGGGCCGCCTGATAATTGGGAGTCTCGGCTTGTGCCGATGTGATGAAAGCTAGCGCGAGCGCCATGAGCAGGTTTGTGAATCCCTGCGGAGTTTTTGGCAGCAAGCTCCACATAAACCTGAACCTCGCTTGGCTTAAATTGAAAGGTAATTAACTTGGTGCATTTTGCTGGGTATGGAGCGAGGAGGGCTTAATCCTTAAAGCCCTGCACTCGCCCAATTTTTCGCGGCGAACATTTCGCCTGCTGTACTGCTTGTACTTCTTATTTCTTCGCTTCTTCCTTCTTGGCTTCTTCCTTCTTACCTTCCATACCCTGCATACCACTCATTCCCGACATGCCGCCCATGCCGGACATGCCGCCCATGCCGGACATTCCCGACATACCGCCCATGCCCGACATGCCGCTCATGCCAGACATGCCGCTCGGGGCGTAGGTCCACTGGGTGCAAACCCAGCCGCTATTGCCAGACATCCCGGACATTCCTGACATGCCGCCCATTCCCGACATGCCGCTCATGCCGCCCATACCGCTCATGCCAGACATGCCGCCCATGCCGGACATGCCAGTCTGAGCGACCGCAACCGGCGCAGCGAAGGCGAGAGCCAAAGCTGAGGTGCCGATCAGAGCCTTCAGAGATGATTTCATAATACGCTCCAGTTTAGGTAGGGCCGCGCCCCTGTACGCAGGGGAGGCGCGACCGTCGAATGAATCGGGCCCCCTGACCCGAGAGCGGAACCGCCCGCGATTTCCGACGCCGGAAAAAGAGAAGCGCCCCGAGCTTGTTACGCGCGACGCCCGTCGCGCGCTGATCTGCGAACGCCTTTAGCCGAGGCGCACGGCTCTTGAGATGAAGAGAGTGCGGATAGGCGCCGCGCCGCCCGCGGGCGGGAACGGCTCCGTTCCTGCCCGCGACCCGAATTCAGTGACGCCGCCGCCGCCGACGATGCCGCCGCGCCTTCTTGCCTGCGGCCTTCTTCGGCGTATTGGCCATAGCATTTGCGCCGACCACGGCGGGCGGCGGGCTGATCGGTCCAGAGACGCCAATCGAGCCGCCCTGGCGAGTCCATTGCGTGCAGAATGGCTTTTTGTCCGGTCCCGGGATCAATGCGCCGGTGCAGTTCCAGCCCCTCATGGCGGCCGGCTGCGCGGAAGCGGCCTTGGCCGCCAATCCCGCGAATGCGGCCAGAACGCCGCCGATCACATGTCGTCTGTCGAGCGTCACGCCTTTTTCCCCTTCGCTTGCGACTTGATTTGCGACTGATGCCAGCGACGGATGTCATAGGGTCCGATCATGCCGGGCCGCGTGAACGGCGTGTACCAGGCGCCCTGGCTGGCTTCGTCGAGATGAGGGGGATAAGGCTTGGCGATGCCGTGATAATAATTCTCGGACCATTTCCGGTCCTTCTTGAACTGCTTGATCACAGGCGCGCCCGCAGGTCGCTGGGACGGAGTCAGCCCCGCAATGGGATAGGCGCTCTGCGCACAGGCCGCGCCGCCGAAACCGATAATGAGTGCAAGAGTAGAGAGAGCAAGCCGCATTCCCGACCATCCTTCGTCGCGCCACAAAGTCTGTGGCGACGCTTTAAGGATTGGCAAACCTTGTGCCGGTCCGCCAAGAGGTCGCAAGCCGCTGTTACTAAAAGAAAAAAAATCCCGCCGGGCGATTACCGGCAGGATCGGCTATGCCAATTCGGCGGAGCGCATGGTCGAACGACAGGCATAGCGCGTTGAATTTATAACACATTCATCGTTTCTGCCATTATGACAGAGTGGCGGCGCATACTGCCAAATCGCGTGTCGAGACCTGCGCAGCCCGAATGTTTCCAGTGTCGCACCATGTCGCACCGCTTGTACGTGGCGCGCTTCAAAAATCCACTTCGAGAATGCGCTGGCCGGATGTCGCGTCGATCACGCCGACGAGCGCATGCGGCGTCTCGCGCTTGGCGATTTTCGCGGCGGCGATCGCATCTTCCAGCGCTTTGAACGCGCCGTGCCGCGCGCCGCCGATCCGAACTTCAAAAGGTCGCGTCCGCGCCGGCGCGCGTTCCGCTGCGGCGCTCCTGGGAGAATTGGTCATGGCGATCGTCCTGTGCAATCGCCCCCGCCCGGTCCTCGACATAGGTCGTCGGACCGCGTGCGACAAGGTCGGCGCGGCGACTCGCGACGCGTTCAACGATTGGGAAAAACGCCATGTCGCCAAAAGCCGTTTCGCCATAGACATTGGCGCGCCCAAGGGGAATCGAACCCCTGTTTTCGCCGTGAAAGGGCGACGTCCTAGACCGCTAGACGATGGGCGCGGATTCGCTTTGGACGGCGCAGCTATACGGCGGGACGCCGTGTCTGGCAACGCCGAAAACGACGAAGGCGCGCAGGATTTTCGCCGTCATGAAATTTTGGCCAGATCGATCATGCGCGCCTGCACCCGCTCGGCGCCGCCATAACGATCGATGCTGAGCGAAACCGCCAC
>JBATSQ010000068.1:0-33344 GCA_049293375.1 Candidatus Contendibacter sp. | reverse complement strand
CGCTTTTGGCCTTGCGGGGCCGCCGCCGGTCCGAGTAACTCAACTGGGATGGGTCGCTACGCCCGGTCCGAGCCAGCCGATCCAGATCACTCTCACCTTCTCGCCGACGCGGCGCATCGGCTTCGCTCCGGCGCTTGGCGGTAGCACCTTCCGTTCGTTTCCGAGCCGGAGCCGCCCCCGCTCCGCCACCACCGGGCGCGGGTCTGGCACCGGGCGGTCCACTGCCGGTTTCCGCGCGTCGGGACAACGTGGTCGCTGCAGACGCGCCTTCACCGGGTTTGCGCCGGACTTCAGCGGGACGCGAAGCCGCTGAGCGATCCACAGGTCGGCGGCGCTCATCGGCGTTCTCCGGTCGGCGACGTACGCTCGGCTCCGCTGGCCGCTGCGTTACTCTTTCCGGCGCGCGCGCGGCAGGCCTAGCCTCTCCCTCAGGCCGAGACTCCCTGATCGGCGCGCCAGCGCTTTCGACTCCCGCCAGTTGCTGCGCCGCTTCCACTGGAAGCACTGCGGGTGCGGTGCCTTCCGGTAGTGGCTCACCCGGTTCCCCAGGCAACTCATCGGCTTGCACCTCAGCGATAGGCTCCTCCGCCAAGGTCAGTGCGGGGACTCCGGTCTCGGTTTGGCGAGATTCTAGCGCGACTGCAAGGTGGTCGGATTCCGCAGGCGCGACGCTGAGAACGGGCGCTTCAACCGGTCCCTGCTCTACAGGGATAGGTGATGCGGCCTGGCCCTGGCTCTCCAGCCCACGCCGGGCGGTGTCTTCCGCCAGGTTGCGCTTGACGTACGTTCTTTTCTTGCGCACTTCAATGCTGACGGTCTTGACTTGACCCGCCGCGCTGCCTGCCATCTTGATCTCGCTGTGCGTCTTGCGTTTCAGCGTGATCTTTCGAGGTTCGGCCGCGCCCGCCAGGATCTGGTCGCCATGCCCCCTGCGCAGATGCGCTAACAAATCCAGTTTCTGTTTTTCCGTGATGGCCGTCTCCGCGCCGACCACATGGATACCCGCCTCAACCAACTGTTCCAGCAGGCGATCCACTGGTATGCCGACAACCGTTGCAAACTGCTTGACTGTTACATCCGCCATTCACCACCATCCCCGGGACTAGCCCGTCCTACGGCGCATTCCGCGAAAACCAGGGGGCGCGCGCCGTCATAATCAATTGCGCAGCTCGCTCATCCTCTAAACCGGCGATCTCGTTCAGATCGTCCACCGACAACTCCGCCAGATCTTCCATCGTCACAATGCCATTTTTGGCGAGCATGAACGCCAGCGCCTCGTCCATACCCGCCATGCCCAACAAGTCGTCGGACGGAACCCGTTCCTCGGCGGCGATGGCGCGAGTCAGCAACACATCGCGCGCCCGCGCCCGCAGCGCTTCGACCAGTTCGGCATCGAACTCGGCGATTTCCAGCATCTCGTAGGCGGGCACATAGGCCACCTCTTCCAGATTGGTAAAACCTTCCCGCACCAGAATGGCCGCAATCTCCTCGTCCACATCCAACTGCTCCATGAGCAGCCGCTGCAAACTCTCATCTTCCTGGCCACGCCGATCTTGGGCTTGAGCGCTGGTCATCACGGTCAGCGTCCAGCCGGTCAGGCGGCTGGCAAGCTGTACATTCTGGCCGCCCCGACCGATGGCTTGCGCCAGTTGCTTGTCGTCAGCGACGATGATATCCATGCCATGGGTATCCTCATCGACAATGATGGATTCGATTTCGGCGGGCGATAACGCGTTCATGACGAAGCGGATCGGATCTTCATGCCACTGCACGATATCGACCCGCTCGCCCGCCAGCTCGTTGGTGACGCTCTGCACTCGCGCGCCGCGCATCCCCACACAAGCGCCGATGGGATCAATACGAGCATCTTTGCTCTTGACCGCGATCTTAGCCCGTGAACCGGGATCTCGCGCCGCGCCTTTGATCTCAATAATTCCTTGATTGATCTCAGGAACTTCCAGAGTAAACAGGGCGATCAGGAATTCCGGGGCGATCCGACTCAGAAACAACTGCGGCCCACGACTTTCGGCGCGCACATCCCGCAGATAGCCGCGCACCCGCTCTCCGATACGAAACGATTCGCGTGGAATCAGCTCCTCGCGGAGGATTTTGGCCTCAACCCCGCCTCCGACATCAACGATGAGATCACCGCGCTCCAGGCGACGGATCATGCCGCCGATCAGCTCGCCCTTGCGGTGGAGGTAGGCATCCACAATCTGGGCGCGCTCGGCATCGCGCACCCGCTGCACAATCACCTGTTTGGCGGTCTGGGCGGCGATGCGTCCCCCGAAGTCGGGGCTTTCCTGGGGTACTTCAAGGGTGGCTCCCACCGTAATATTGGCTTGCAGCTGGCGAGCCTGCTCCAGAGTCAATTGCCGATCAACGTTCTCAATAGCAGCCTCGTCGGCCAGCACCAACCAACGCCGAAAGGTTTCGTAACCCCCGGTACGCCGGTTAATCTCTACGCGCAGCTCAGGATCGCCGCTGTAACGCTTTTTGGCGACCGAGGCCAACGCCAGCTCTAGAGCGCCGAAAATCACTTCCTTCGCAACGCCTTTTTCGTTGGAAACCGCATCGACCACCAGGAGAATTTCTTTGTTGCCGTCTTTGCTCTCTTTACCGCGCATGTCGCTCTTTCTCCGCGCCGGATCCGCGCACCGTCATCCCGCCCTGGAAGTCGGGCGCCAGCCGGGCCTTCTCGATCCGTTCGAGCGGCACCTGCCATTCCCGCCCTTCGTTATCTACGAGCACTACCGCATTGTCGCGCATTCCCAGCAAGCAGCCTGTCAGCTTCCGGCGTCCGTCCAGCAGCTCGCGCAGATGGATGCGCACCGCAGAGCCAGCGAAACGGCTAAAATGCCTGGCCTCAAACAAAGGACGATCCAGTCCAGGCGAGGAGACTTCCAGGGTATAGGGTCCCTCGATCAAATCCTCGACATCCAGCACTCCGCTCAATTGATGGCTGACCCGCTGGCAAGCATCTAGATCGATACCCTTTTCATGGTCGATATAAATCCGCAACAGCGCATGATGACGGTGAGGTTGAAACTCCACGCCGACCAGTTCATAACCCATGGCTTCCACCACTGTGGTTAGCCTTTGTCCCAATGTTTTAGGATCCTGGCGCATGTAGACCACCACAAATAAAAAGTGGGCCAACGGCCCACTCATCTCGTCAACGCGACTGCCTCTCTTGGCATACTCATCCAGCGGACGATACCATTGCAGCCGCTACCTGCTCTGCTGCGCGCGCCCACGCCGTACAGGCGCTATCAGTGCCACCCTGCAGGCCCCAGCGAGGATGCCGCATAAAAAAAGCCCTTGACGGGCTTCCTTGAAGGTGGTAGCGGGGGCAGGATTTGAACCTACGACCTTCGGGTTATGAGCCCGACGAGCTACCGGACTGCTCCACCCCGCATCCGAGCTTATTAATATAGCACCGAAAAGGAGTATCTGACAAGCTTAAAAACAACTCTGCATCTACCGGGGCCGGACTATCCTGGCTGACGCAAACGTTGCACCTGCCTGTGTGCTTGGCTCACCGTACGCACATAGGCAACCACGCCCAGAAAGAGCAATACGCTCAACCCAATCGCCAGCCAAGCCAGCCAGGGCCGCGCCATGGGACCTGCCACATAAAATACCCCGAACGCAAAATAGAAGAGCGCGAGAAAGCTCGTCCAAGCATGGGTATGGGGACGGCCATCCAATAAGCCGCGCAGAGGAAACAGCAGTGGCCCCACCCATAGCAACAAGGCCAGCACCACCGGTATATGGCTAGGTGGCTCCAGCCACCCAAACCACAGCAGCAATAGCGCGAATAGACCGAAGTAAGCGATGAGGGCCACAGCACGCCAAACCCCGATCATGCTGATCCCAGCCGCCACGCCACATTGGCCAACCTTCGGCCTAACGCGCGGGCAATCTTTTTTTCCTCATCATCCAAAGCCGCGTGGGCCTGGGACCCTGCGTAATAGCTAGGGCCATAGGGCGTGCCGCCTCCCCGGGTCTCGCGTAGGGCTGGCTCGGTGAAGGGTACGCCCACTAAAACCATGCCATGATGCAGCAGCGGCACCATCATGGTGAGCAAGGTCGACTCATGGCCGCCGTGCAGGGTCGAGGCCGAAGTGAACACCGCCGCTGGCTTGCCGGACAAAGCCCCGGTCAGCCAGAGGCCACCGGTAGCATCCAGCAAATATTTGAGCGGTGCCGCCATGTTACCAAAGCGGCTCGGACTACCTAGCGCTAAGCCAGCGCATTGCTGTAGGTCGTCCAGACTGACGTAAGGCGGGCCGACGGTCGGAATTTCATCCTCGACCGCTTCACAGACCGTGGAAACCGGCGGCACGGTGCGCAAGCGCGCGGTCATGCCCGCCACTTCCTCGACGCCGCGGGCGATCTGCCGCGCTATTGCAGCGGTGCCTCCATTACGGCTGTAATATAAAATGAGAATTTCGGCCACGGCTCTGGGAACTCCATCACCTGTCTTGCAGTGCGCAGGAGCGCGGATGGCTTTAGTCACGCGCTGTTCATCGTGGGATAATACTGCCCTGGCATCGTACTTGATGCTATATATAATTCTGTCCGCCTCCGCCTCCAATTCAAATACGGTGCTCGCCGTGATGTGCTGGACTATTACGCGATCGATGGCCAAACCGATTTTATGCGCTTTGAGCCTGCTGGCGCTGGCGGCTTGCGCCAGCGCGCCTGTACAGGAGATGAGCGACGCCCGCCAGGCGATCTATTCGGCGGAAGCCTCCGGCGCGGCTCAACATTCATCGGCAACACTGCTAACCGCCCAACACCTCCTGCGCGAAGCGCAGGGCTATCTGGAGTCGGGCGCTTATCGCGACGCGCGTCGCTATGCCCTGGACGCCCGCAAGCAGGCCATCAAGGCGCGAGAACAGGCGACCCGGAACGCAGCGTTCCCATCTGCTCCGTAACTCCTTGGAAAATGCAATGAAAACTCTTTGTATGCGCTGCCATATCAGCGGGCGGGTGCAAGGCGTCGGTTTTCGCTACGCCACGGCTGAAAAAGCCTGGAACCTAGGGATTCAAGGCTATGTGCGCAACCTGGCGGACCGCCGGGTCGAGGTACTGGCCTATGGCGAGGAAGGCGCCGTCAAGGCGTTGCGGCACTGGCTGGAGCAAGGGCCGCCACTCGCCCACGTCCACGCAGTGCATTGCGAAACCATCGCTCCACCAGAGCTGCGTGATTTCCAGATTCTGTAAATTTTTATGTGGGCTAACCTTGACTTATCCACAGGCTTGTGCAGGCGCTCAGATAGAGGTCCTGCCGTCGCCGCCGCGACTAAAAATCTTCTCCAGATTCCGCTATTTACACATAACATGCTGAAAAAAATAAGAAATATAAACTGGTCAAAAAGTCATCAAACTGTCATTCTTTAAGTAGTGGCACGTAGTTACCCAAAACGAAGGAAAGTTATCCACAGAGTTATCCACAAGTTCTGTGGATAACTCCGGGCGCTAGGAACACTCACGCTGCTCCGACTCCGTCCGCCACCAGTCGCACCCGCAATTCATCCAGTAACCGCACGCGCGCGATTAAGGTGTGGTCCGCATCGCGTCGGCCGCGATATTCAATTTGACCCGCCGCCAAGTTGCGGTCGCTGATGACAATCCGGTGTGGAATACCGATCAGTTCCATATCGGCGAACATCACGCCGGGGCGCACCGCACGGTCGTCCAGCAAGACGTCAATACCCGCCGCTAGTAGCTCCTGGTATACCCCCTCAGTGGCTTCTCGCACCAGAGCAGAACGCGCCGCGCCAACCGGCAGCACCGCTACCTGAAATGGAGCCATGGCCGCTGGCCAGACAATACCGCGCTCGTCGTGATTCTGCTCGATAGCGGCGGCCACCACACGCGAGACGCCGATCCCATAGCAACCCATGGTCACCGTGACCGGTTCTCCATCCTCGCCCAGCACCGTCGCGCCCAGAGCGGCGCTGTATTTCTGACCCAACTGAAAGACATGGCCCACCTCGATACCGCGCGCAATGGCCAACACCCCCTGTCCATCGGGGCTGGGATCGCCTTCGACCACGCTGCGCAGATCCGCAATCTGAGGTTCCGGGCAGTCCCGACCGAAGTTAACGCCGGTCAGATGCCAGCCATCCTGGTTAGCGCCGACCACCATATCGGCCATGGTAGCTACCGTGCGGTCGGCAATCACCACTCCGCGAAACCCGACCGCGCCCAACGAACCCGGTCCAGCACCGAAGGCGTCCCGGATAGCGGCGGGACTGGCAAAGTTCAACGGCGTTTTTATCTGGGGCAGCTTACCGGCCTTGATGAGATTCACCTCATGATCGCCCCGCACCAAAAGCAGCACTGGCTGCTCGTCCACCCCCTCGACCACCACGGCCTTGACCGTACGCTCGGCGGGTATTTTTAGAAACGCACACAGCTCCGCAATCGTTTTCACCCCTGGCGTCGAAACACGCTCTAACGCCATCGTGGGCGCGGGCCGCGCACCGACCGACGGCAACGCCTCTGCCAGTTCGATATTAGCGGCGTAGTCGCTGCCAGTGGAAAAAGCGATGGCGTCCTCGCCGGAGTCCGCCAGAGCATGAAACTCTTGCGAGCGGTTGCCGCCTATGCTGCCGGAATCCGCCAGCACGGTCCGAAATTTAAGGCCCAGACGAGTGAAGATCCGCACGTAGGCGTCATACATGGCCTGATAGCTGCGCCGCGAGGAATCCTGATCCAAGTCAAAGGAATAGGCGTCTTTCATCAGAAACTCTCGCGCCCGTATCACGCCGAAGCGGGGCCGGACTTCATCCCGAAACTTGGTCTGAATTTGATAAAAATTGATGGGCAGTTGCTTGTAGCTCTTAATCTCACGCCGAAACAGATCGGTGATGACTTCCTCGTGAGTCGGGCCGAAGCAGAAATCGCGCTGGTGCCGGTCCACGATGCGCAGCAACTCCGGGCCGTACTGCTGCCAACGCCCAGACTCCTGCCATAACTCGGCCGGCTGCACAGCAGGCATGAACAGCTCTAAAGCCCCAGCACGGTTCATCTCCTCACGCACCACCGCTTCCACCTTGCGCAGCACTCGTAATCCCAAGGGCAGCCAGATATAGAGTCCGTTAGCGAGCTTGCGAATCAAGCCCGCCCGTAGCAGGAGTTGGTGACTGATGACCTCGGCGTCAGCCGGGGTTTCCTTGAGGGTGAACAAGGGGAACCGAGAGAGGCGCATGGAAATGGAGTCTGCCTTGTAGAAGGAAAGCCATTAGAGATTGCAGAAATAGTCAGCGTCTTTTTTAGCCCTTTGTAGCTCCGTCGCGCGCTGTTCGTCGTTAAGCACCACCTTGTTGCCCTTGTCGTCGGCCCGGACCACCTGGGTGTTACCCTCCAGTACCTGCACATTCTTCTTGGCGATTTCGCAGTTTTTGGCGCGGGTTTCTTCTTGTTGCTTCTTAGCTTCGTCTATTTGTGTGCGTTCTTTTGCTTCCTGCTCCGCCACTTCGCGGGCCAGTTCTTCCTGCGCCTTAGCCAAATCTCGTGGTGCAGAGACGCCGGTGGCAATGCCAGCGGCCGATTTGGCCACCATCTCAAATTTCACACCCTGCGGCGGCGGCAATTCCGAGTACTTCGCCATCCCTTGCTCATCAGTCCATTTATAGATGTATTGCTGTGATTGCTGCGATGCAGTCGGCTGTGGTGATGGGGGCGGCTGTTCAGCCGTGAACGCAGGCGCGCAACCGCCCGCCAGCAGTAATAACAGCACCTGTTTAAACATTCTATTTAACATGAGGTCCTCCATTCCGAATGGGTCTGGGCTGGATTTCCACCGGAACTTGAGCCCGGAACTTGAGCCACTCGCGCGGACAACGCACCAAACCACTACGGGATTTTGCTGAAAAACAAAGTTGTGTAGTATAACCGGCCTGCAAGAGACGCGCCCTGCGCAGATCGGCTTTGCTCATGACCGGTTGCGTCCGTCGGGAATTACCCCTGCCGCGTAGCGGCCAACCCGCTCAAGCACGGCTCCGGCAGCCACCCTTTCAACCCGCTTATGATACACCGATCTTATTTTGGCGACGATCCCTCTTGCTGATCCGCCTTTTAATCCCCTGAATGCTGTCTGAGGAACCCATACCGATGGAACTGATCACTGGTGCTGAAATCTTGATCCGCTGTTTGAAGGAGGAAGGGGTCGAATACCTGTTCGGCTATCCGGGCGGCGCGGTTCTGCATATTTATGACGCGATCTACGTGCAGGACGACGTGAAGCATGTGCTGGTCCGCCACGAACAAGCCGCCACCCACGCCGCCGATGGCTATGCCCGTGCCACCGGCAAAACCGGCGCGGTGCTGGTCACTTCCGGCCCTGGTGTCACCAATGCGGTGACCGGTATCGCCACCGCCTACATGGACTCCATTCCGATGGTGATCATCTCCGGCCAGGTACCCACCCCGTTGATCGGCAACGATGCCTTTCAGGAAGTGGATTCGGTCGGTATCACCCGGCCCTGCGTCAAGCATAATTTTCTGGTCAAAGACATCACTAAGCTGGCTGAAACTATCAAGAAAGCGTTCTACATCGCTTCGACCGGTCGGCCCGGCCCGGTGCTGGTCGATGTGCCCAAGGACGTGACCATCGCCAAAGCGGAATTCCATTATCCCAAGAAGATCAAGCTGCGCTCCTATAACCCCACGGTCAAAGGCCATGCTGGCCAAATCCGCAAGGCGGTCGACCTGATTCTATCGGCCAAGCGCCCGATGCTCTATACCGGCGGCGGCGTGATTTTGAGTGAGGGATCATCGGAATTGGTCGAACTGACACAACTGCTCGGCTATCCGATCACCAACACCCTGATGGGTTTGGGCGCCTATCCGGCCACCGACAAGCAGTTTATCGGCATGTTGGGCATGCACGGCACCTATGAATCCAACATGGCGATGCACCATTGCGATGTGCTGATCGCCATCGGCGCCCGCTTTGACGACCGGGTGACCGGCAAGATCGACCGCTTCTGCCCGGAGGCGCGCATCGTTCATGTTGATATTGATCCGTCCTCGATTTCCAAGAATGTCCGGGTGGACATCCCCATCGTCGGCTCGGTGGCGCATGTGCTGCGGGCGATGATCAACGTGATCCGCGATGAAAAGCTACGGCCCGACACCGAGGCGCTGGCCAAGTGGTGGCGGCAAATCGACGAGTGGCGAGCGGTCAAATCTTTGAGTTATCGCAACAGCGATACGGTCATCAAACCCCAGTTCGTCGTGCAAAAGCTGTATGAGGTCACTAAAGGACAGGCCATCATCACCTCGGATGTGGGTCAGCACCAGATGTGGGCGGCGCAGTATTACCATTTCGACCGGCCGCGCCAGTGGATCAATTCCGGCGGCCTGGGCACGATGGGTTTTGGCCTGCCGGCGGCGATGGGCGCCAAGTTCGCCTTTCCCGATCAGGATGTGGCCTGCATCACCGGCGATGGCAGCATTCAAATGATGACCCAAGAATTGGCGACCATGAAGCAGTATGGCACTCCGGTTAAGATCATCAATCTGAATAACGGTTATCTGGGCATGGTGCGGCAGTGGCAGGAGTTCTTCTATCAGAAGCGCTATTGCATGACCTATTTCGAAGCGCTGCCGGATTTCGTCAAGCTGGCGGAAGCCTACGGCCATGTTGGGATGCAGATCGAAAAGCCGGGTGATGTGGAAGGGGCGTTGCGTGAGGCGTTCGCCCAAAAGGATCGCACGGTGTTTCTGGATTTCATCACCGATCAATCCGAAAACGTCTTCCCGATGATCCCCTCTGGGGGTAGTCAGAATGAAATGCTGCTGGCGGAACGCGATGAGATGATCTCGCCTCACGATGAAGGAATGGTGCTACTGTGAACAACAATAACGAACGTCATTTGATCTCGATTCTGCTGGAGAACGAAGCGGGGGCGCTGTCGCGGGTGGCCAATCTGTTTTCGGCGCGCGGCTACAACATCGAAAGCCTGACCGTAGCCCCCACCGATGACGAAACCCTGTCGCGCTTGACCTTAGTCACCTACGGCAACGAGCAGATCGTCGAGCAAATTGTCAAGCAACTCAACAAATTGGTTGATGTGGTGAAGCTGATCGACCTCAGCGAAACCGACGCCATTGAGCGCGAGCTGATGCTGGTCAAAACCAAGGCCACCGGCGAGTTGCGGGCGGAAATGAAGCGGCTGGCCGATATTTTTGGCGGCCATGTGCTGGATGTCACCGATGCGACCTACACCATCGAATTGACCGGAACGGGTAGCAAGCTCGACAACTTCCTGCACGCCATCGACAAAGAAGCGATTCTGGAAGTCGTCCGCTCCGGCGCCACCGGGATTGCGCTCGGCCAAAAATCGTTGCGTGCCTGATCCTTAGCCCTCCTTTACACTGTCCCCGTCGCACGTTCTGGTCGGGGACGGTTGGTATTCACCTCCTTCGGAACCTTCCCATGAATATTTATTACGACAAAGACGCCGATCTATCCCTCATTAAAGCTAAAACTGTCGCCATTATCGGCTACGGCTCTCAAGGCCACGCCCACGCGCTCAATCTGCGCGATTCCGGCGTCAACGTCATCGTTGGCTTGCGCGCCGGTTCCGCGTCGGCGGTCAAAGCCGAGAAAGCCGGCCTGACGGTCAAGCCAGTCGAGGACGCGGCAGCGGCAGCCGATGTGGTGATGATTCTGGCCCCCGACGAGCATCAAAGCCAAATTTACAAGCAAATCGAACCCAAGCTGAAACAGGGCGCGGCGCTGGCTTTCGCCCACGGCTTTAACATCCACTTTGGCGGGGTGGTGCCGCGTACTGATCTGGATGTGATCATGATCGCGCCCAAGGGGCCGGGCCATCTGGTGCGTTCGACCTACACCCAGGGCGGCGGCGTGCCTTCGTTGATCGCCGTGGCGCAAGATGCTTCCGGGCAGGCTAAGGAACTGGCGCTATCCTATGCCTCTGCCAACGGTGGCGGGCGAGCCGGGGTGATCGAAACCAGCTTCCGCGAAGAGTGCGAAACCGATCTGTTCGGCGAGCAGGTGGTGCTGTGTGGCGGGCTGACTTCCTTGATCCAAGCGGGCTTCGAGACCTTGGTGGAAGCCGGTTACGCCCCGGACATGGCCTATTTTGAGTGTTTGCACGAGGTGAAGCTGATCGTCGATCTGATCTACGAGGGTGGCATTGCCAACATGCGCTACTCGATTTCCAACACTGCCGAGTATGGCGATTTGACCCGTGGCCCGCGCATCATCACCGACCAGACCAAGGCCGAGATGCGCAAGATTCTGAAAGAAATCCAGACTGGCCAGTTCGCTCGTGAATTCATTCTGGAGAATCAAGCCGGTGCGCCGGTGCTGCGGGCTAATCGCCGCATCAGCCGCGAGCATCCAGTCGAGCAGGTGGGCGATAAATTGCGCGGCATGATGCCGTGGATCAAGGCCAACCGATTGGTGGACACTAGCAAAAACTGAGCATTAAACTAAGAGGCAGAGCATACTGTCCTCGATTTTCGGCCTTATGCTCTGCCTATATCAGACGTTTAATTCAATCTTGCTATCGGGTCTATCAGGGCGTGTTTGACGCCAACCAAGTGGGCGCTTCCTCATGAACCGGCAAGAAGTGGCCTAGTCGTTCAGTAGGCGTTTCGCTATTCTCACGGCAGAAATCGAATGTTCCATCACCCCTGAAATGGGTGTGGAAGTCGTTTCCAAAAGTAACACCGCCGCCGAGATGAAGGAAAAAAAGCCTTGTATTTCATGCAAGGCACTTTGGAAGTCTGGATCCGCAACGAACGAGGGTCTATGCGCTTCCACAACCGCGACGGAGAATTAGGGGGCCTCAAGCCTGGTACCGAATTCTCCAAGGCAAATTTAGATGACTGCTGAAGCTTCCGAATCCCGCCGTCGGCGTGGTGCTTATCTTCTGCCTAACCTGCCTAATCTGTTTACGACCGCCGCATTATTTTGCGGTTTTTACGCGATTATTGCCGCCTTGCAAAATCGCTTTGAACTCGCTGCCATGGCCGTGTTCGGTGCAATGGTGTTGGATGGGTTGGATGGGCGGATTGCTCGATTGACTCATACTGAAAGCGAGTTCGGCGCGCAATATGACAGTATGGCGGACTTGATCTCGTTTGGTTTGGCCCCCGCACTCATCATGTACGAATGGGCGCTGGGTTCCATGGTCAACATGGGACCGTTGCTGTCCAAACTGGGTTGGCTGGCGGCCTTCTTCTACACCGTGATGGCGGCGCTGCGCTTAGCCCGTTTTAATGTGCAGATTGGCAGCACCGATAAGCGTTATTTCATCGGACTGCCCAGTCCGTCCGCTGCCGCCATTGTCAGTGGTTTGGTCTGGTTAGGCACTGATCTCGATTTGACCGGCGTCCAGCTACTCTGGCCAGCGCTCGTCGTAACCATCGGCGCGGGTGCGCTGATGTTTAGCAAGATTCTCTACTTCAGCTTCAAACAAGTCGATGTGCGCAGCCAGGGACCTTTTATTTCCGCTTTTCTGGTGGTTCTGATCCTGGTCGTTATCTCCATGGCCCCAGCCAAGGTTCTCTTCTGTGGCTTTTTGCTTTATGGCTTGTCCGGCCCGGCGCTGTGGCTATGGCGCTGGCGACGGCACAACCGTCGGCAAACGGGAATTTGATTGCAGCCTTACCCCAAAGCTGAAGGGGATGGCTCCCTTCGGCTTTCGTGCAGCTTTATGTGCCGCAGGCAGCGTGTTCAAACCCCGCATGGCCTAACAACTACAGCGGATTTTGCAGTCCTAACCGTTTTATCGGCGCAAGAAAAACAGCACATCCTCAAAAAACGGGAGCGCTCAGCGCTCCCGTTTTGATGCCCGTTAACCCAATCCGAACAGCAACTCAGAGATTGGCTGACCGCCACCACTGATTATGCTCGCGACGCAGCGCTTCATGGGTGGGCATCGGATAAAACACCAGATCGGCACCATGACCGATATAGAAGCCGCTCTTCACCATCCGGTAAGGGAATTCTAGCGAATGCACCCGATGCACCAGCTTGCTTTCCTTATTGCCCTGATCCGTTGGATCCAGTTCCAGTAAAGCCTCACGGAGATGGTGCATAAATGAGTAGGGTAGATCGCCCACCGGCCCGTTGGCTGGATCGGTCGCCAGCGCACCCAAGCCTAGCTCGACAAAGCATAAACCGGGGAAGCGTATGAATTTGAACGGTTTAGTGGTGACACCTTCATAAAAACCAATGGGATCCAGCGTACTCACCACCAGGCTGTTAACCGGGGCCATGTCCTGATACATGTGCAGTCCCGGCCCTTCGCGCGGCGTAATCTTACCTTGCTCCAGGCCCAAGGTATGACCGTAGGCGGTGCTCAGATACAGCTTGCCCAAAGCGCTGACAGGAATGTGTTCCAAAACGCGATATACCGATATATAAACCGAGTTCTTAGGCGCACCATCGGCGCGCGGCACACAGCGGGCAAGCGCTTCATCAATATTAAAAAAGCTGTGGCGGAAAGCCGGATCGACCTCGAAAAAAATTGCCTGGCCCTTGGATTTGTATTTATGGCCGGTCGCGTAGTACTGCCCAAACTGCTCTGGTGGCAGCATGGACGCAATCAGCGCTTCAGGAATCAACGAAAAGTACAGATGAATGCTCATGATGACGTGCCCTCTCCAGGATAGGGAATGGTTTGATATGGACCCTCGGCGGAAAAAAAGTCCCTTCCACTCAAGGTATTAGGTTCTCGATCACCGACTGCCGGGGACAGATTGCCTTAGCCCGGATAGCGCAGGTGCGGCAATCCGCGAACCATGGCGACCTTATATACCTTATATATGGTAGCGCACTCGCGCTGCTGGTGAACAATTAGCCGACGTCTGCGGCGGAATCAACGACGGCTGGGGGGTGATCCATCACCATCAGGCCGGGATGATCTCAGTTCGAGCCAGTTCTGCTTCCAATGCGCTTAGCGTGGTGAACGGTGGCAGACATTGTAGACCATCGCAGACATAAGCAGTGACCGGCGCGGCTCCGGCGCGGCGTTCACGCAGCAATCCCGCTGGCAGCACAGCCTCGGTAGGAATCGCCAGTGTCAGCCGACGCGGCGCGTAGACTTGGGCGCAACGGCTCCACCACGCGGCCAGCGCACTCCCCTCACCACGCAGCACGATAAGCTGGGCAGGCTTTAAGTACATTTCTAAAGCCGTCAATAAAGTATTGCAAGCGCTTGGCATGTGCAGCAGCACGGGCCAGGCCCAGCGCAAGGTGCGTTCCGCCGCCTCCAGATAGCTCATCCGCCCAGTAAGCTGCCCCAGCTTCAGCAAAACTTGCGCGGCGATGCCGTTACCAGCGGGCAGGGCATCGTCGTGCGCGGGCTTGGGGCGCTGGATCAGGGCTTCATGGTCATGCGTGGTAAACAAGAAACCACCTGCGGCCTGGTCTTCGAATTGCGCTAGTAACACCTCCGCCAAAGCCAGAGCGAAATCCAGATCGCCATCCCGCCAACGGCAGTGTAACAGCTCTAAAATACCGTCAATCAGCAAAGCGTAATCGTCCAGATAGGCATTCAGGCGCGCTTGACCGTCTTTGTACACCGCTAGTAAACGACCATCTTTCCATAGATGGGCTTGGATGAAATCCAGGGCGCATTCGGCGGAAGCCACTAAATCGGCGCGCCCCAGATACCGGCCCGCCACCGCCATCCCTTTGATCATCAAGCCATTCCAGGCCGTCAGAATTTTTTCATCGCGGCTCGGCCAGACCCGCTGAGCGCGGGACGCCAAGAGGGTGCGTCGCGCGTCGGCCAGCCATTGCATCGCTTGGGTAGGCTCCACACCCAACCGGCGCGCCAGTTCCTGCGGGGCTGCAGCTACCTGCACATGCCAAGCGCGATGTTCAAAATTCGGTGGCTGCTCCAACCCGTAACCTAAGGCGAAGGCCGTATATTCCTCGGCGCTGAGCCGCTCGCGGAGCTGATCTGGTGTCCACAGGTAGAATTTACCCTCTTCACCCTCGGAATCAGCGTCAAGAGTGGCGTAATAGCCACCGTCCGGCGCTTGCATCTCGCGCAGCACCCATTCACCGGTTTCTTCCGCCGCCACCCGAAACAACGGCTCGGCTGTTGCTTGCCAAGCCTGGCTATACAATGCCAGCAGCGGGCCATTGTCATACAGCATTTTCTCGAAGTGCGGGATCGTCCAAGCGGCGTCCACGGCGTAACGGTAGAAACCGCCACCCAAATGATCGTAAAGGCCGCCTTGCGCCATGCATTGCAAGCTGAGGCGCACAGCGCTTGCCGCCGCGTGATCCGGATCACCGTCCTCAAGGCTGGCTGCCCAGTTGCGCAACAACCGCTCCAGGCTGGGCGGATGGGGAAATTTGGGCGCACCTCCAAAACCGCCATGCACTGGATCGAGATGCTGGAGAAGCTGCTCGTGCCCGCGCTGGAGCGGTGCCGCAGTCAAAACGTGGCCTGTTGACTCACTGGACACTGTGCTCTCGGCGCGTAGCGCTACCAATAAGGCCTGGTTTTGCGCGCGCAATTCCTCGGGATGTTGGCGGTAGTAGGCGCTGACCCGCCGGAGGAAATCGGTGAACGCTGGCAGCCCATGACGCGGTGTTTTGGGAAAATAAGTGCCACCGACAAAAGGCGCTTGGTCATCATGCGTCAGCACCAAGGTCAGCGGCCAACCGCCGGCTCGCCGATGTAATAGCTGAAACGCGGTCTGGTAAATCTTGTCAAGATCGGGTCGCTCCTCACGATCCACTTTGATATTGATGAACCCCTCATTCATCACCCCAGCGGTGGCTGGGTCCTCAAAGGATTCATGGGCCATGACGTGGCACCAGTGGCAAGCTGAGTAGCCAATCGACAGCAAGATCGGCTTGCCGGTGCACCGGGCCTGCGCCAATGCCTCCGCATCCCAGGGCTGCCAATCCACCGGGTTGTATGCGTGCTGACGCAGATAGGGGCTGGTTTCGTGGATCAGACGATTAGGGCGACGGGATTCAGGCATGGCAGCTTCCGGAATTAGGGCCGACAAGATAAGGCGCGTTCTCTTCGTGAGTATCTGGAGGCTGAATAATTCCCTGCCCGTCCCTGCTTTGGAGGGCGGCGCTCGTGGGACCACGGAGCCGCCGATGGATAAATCACGCCCAACAAAAAAGATCGGTGCAAAGCAACCGATCTTATTGAGATTTGGCGCGCCCGGAGAGATTCGAACTCCCGACCCCTTGGTTCGTAGCCAAGTACTCTATCCAACTGAGCTACGGGCGCGTAATGCAAGGACGCGGATTATGCGCAGACCCCGCAAGACTGTCAATTTTCGCGTGATTCAAAAACTGGCGGAGAGAGAGGGATTCGAACCCTCGATGGAGATTTAAAGCCCCATACTCCCTTAGCAGGGGAGCGCCTTCAGCCGCTCGGCCATCTCTCCAAAATTTGTCCGCCACACGGTCACCTACGAGCTGGTAAGGATACCGTGTGCGTATAGCAGCGTAAAGCCTGGAATTCAAATCTCCAGACTACTTGCCGACGGCGGCTCCGCGCTATGCGCAGCGCCTTCCTGCTCCCGTTTGATCCGCTCGTAGATTTCCTCGCGATGCACCGCAATATCCTTAGGGGCGTTGACGCCGATTCGGACCTGATTACCCTTTACGCCAAGCACAGTGACCGTTACCTCATCACCGATCATCAGCGTCTCGCCAACTCTGCGCGTCAAAATCAACATATTAAGCCACTCCTTAGTTTTCCATGTAACAGCGGAACTGCCTCAAACCATCTTGCGAACTTTGACCGCTTGTCGGTACAAACGGTCTGGATCGGCGACAAATTTTTCTGCGCTCGTCTCACCCTTTAGGCCAGCGCTCGGGCAAGAAGCTTAGGCGTGTTGATCCAGCCCGAAAGCTTCGTGCAGGGCACGGACGCCTAATTCCAGATATTTCTCATCAATGACCACTGAAATCTTGATCTCGGAGGTGGAGATCATGCGGATGTTGATGCCTTCCTTGGCCAGCGCCTGAAACATGGTACTGGCCACGCCGGCGTGCGACCGCATACCGATCCCCACCAACGACAGCTTGGCGATCTTGTTATCGCCGGATACTTCCCGGATGCCCAGCCGAACCGCCTGTTCTCGGAGAATCTCCAGCACCCGCTCGTAATCGTTGCGATGCACGGTAAACGTGAAGTCCGCAGTCCCGTCACGGCCAACATTCTGGATAATCATATCCACTTCGATATTGGCGGCGGACACTGGCCCCAGAATACTGAAGGCGATGCCTGGCTGATCGGGAACCCCTAGCACGGTCAGCTTGGCCTCGTCACGATTAAACGCAATGCCGGCAATCAGTTCTTTCTCCATGGATTCCGCCTCTAATGCTTCCTCAAAAGTGATTAAGGTGCCCGGCCCATCCGTGAATGTGGACAGCACCCGTAATGGGACATTATGTTTACCGGCGAATTCCACCGAGCGGATCTGCAACACTTTGGAACCGGAGCTGGCCATTTCCAGCATCTCCTCGAAGGTGATGCGATCCAGCCGCCGCGCTTCTGGAACCACTCGCGGATCCGTGGTGTAGACGCCATCGACATCGGTGTAGATCTGGCATTCGTCCGCCTTGAGCGCGGCAGCCAGCGCCACCCCGGTGGTATCGGAACCGCCCCGACCCAGCGTAGTGATGTTCCCCCCCTCATCCACCCCCTGAAAACCCGCCACCACCACCACCCGCCCAGCGCCCAAGTCAGCGCGCATGGCGTCGGCCTCGATATTCTGAATCCGGGCCTTGTTGAAGGCGTTGTCGGTGAGGATGGGCACTTGGCCACCAGTATAGGAACGTGCCGGAACACCGCGCTTTTCTAGCGCCATGCACAGCAGGGCAATGGTGACCTGCTCACCGGTCGCCAGCAGCACATCCAGCTCACGGGGGTTCGGGCGTGGTGTGATGCCCTTTGCCAGGCCGAGCAGGCGGTCGGTTTCTCCACTCATGGCTGACACGACCACGACGATATGGTGACCGCGTTCGCGCCAGCCAATCACCTTTGCAGCTACATTTTCGATACGCTCAAGGGTGCCCACCGAGCTACCACCATATTTTTGTACAATCAGCACCATGGGCTCCTTAATGCATCAAAAAATATACACATGATCCCGACCAAAGCGGTCGGGCGATGTCGTGAAAGGAAGCGGCGATTATAACGGACGGCGGGAAATCTCCAAGCCATTCCCACACCACAATGGCCAAAAATACTGAAGGGATCGGTCATCCGATTCCCGACCCCTGCTGCGAAGCCAGCGCAAGCCCGCGCCAGCAGCCGCTCACCCCCTTAAGCCAGTTGCTCGCGCACCCACTCTGGCACGGCGCGCAATGCCTGATCGAGCGCAGTGGGATCGGAACCACCCGCCTGCGCCAGGTCGGCGCGGCCTCCCCCTTTACCACCGACCCGGCGCGCGACACTATTGACCAACTCCCCGGCCTTGATCCGCCCAGTTTCAGCGGACGTCACCCCAGCCACCAGGCACACCTTGCCATCCTCGACCGTCGCCAGCACTACTGCCGCCGCCTTAAGCTGCGCCTTGCAGCGATCCACTGCCTCGCGCAGTGTTTTGGCATCCGCGCCGTCCAGCCGCGCGGCTAACACCTGGATGCCGTTGACTTCAACCGCTTGGCTGAGCAGGTCCGCGCCTTGACCACTGGCTAACCGCCCCTTGAGCAGCTCAATTTCTTTTTCGAGTTGGCGGTTGCGCTCCACCAGCTGCCGGACTTTATCGGGGAAGTTATCGCGGTCACCCTTGACCCATTGCGCCGTCTGGCGCGCGCGCGCTTGCAGCGCGGCCACATAATCCAGGGCACGCTCGCCAGTGACCGCCTCAATGCGCCGCACGCCAGCCGCTACGCCGCTTTCCGCCACAATCTTCAATAGGCCAATATCGCCTACGCGCTGGACATGGGTGCCGCCGCACAGTTCAGTGGAAAAATCGCCCATCCGCAGCACACGCACCTGATCGCCGTACTTCTCGCCAAACAGCGCCATGGCCCCAGCGGCAATGGCCTGCTCTGGGACCATCAGCGTCGTTTCCACAGCGACATTACCGCGGATCTGGGCATTGACCAGGCGCTCAATCGCTTCCAGCTGGTCGGCGCGAATCGGCTCGAAGTGGGAGAAATCGAAGCGCAGCCGCTGTGAATCCACAAGTGAGCCTTTCTGGGTGACATGGGTTCCCAGAACCTGGCGCAAGGCAGCATGTAGCAAGTGCGTCGCGGAGTGATGTAAGGCGGTGGCCTGCCGCCGATCCGCATCGACCTGGGCGAGGATTTGTGCGCCACGCCGTAGCTGACCTTGATTGAGAATGCCAAGATGGGTGAATGTGCCCTCGCCCTGCTTTTGCGTATCATGGACGGCAAATTCTAGGCCATCGGCGCGCAGCCAGCCGCCATCGCCGACCTGGCCGCCAGATTCGGCGTAAAACGGCGTGTGATCCAGCACTACCAAACCCTGGTCGCCGACGTGCAGCTCCTCAACCGGTTGATTGTCGCGGAACAGGGCGAGGACGGTTGCCTCTTCCTCCAGGCGGTCATAGCCATGAAACTCGGTGCAACCAGCCAGGCCCAGATCGGCGGTCTGGCGCCAGCCAAACTGGCTATGGGCGCGCGCCCGTTCCCGCTGCGCCGCCATCTCACGGTCGAAACCCGCGTGATCGACCTGCAAACCGCGCTCGCGGGCGATATCGGCAGTCAGATCGACGGGGAAGCCATAGGTGTCGTAGAGCTTGAAGACGGTCTCGCCGGGAATGGTGTCACCGGACAACTGGGCGATGCTCTCTTCCAGCAATTTCATACCGTGGGACAGGGTTTCGGCGAAGCGTTCTTCTTCCTGTCGGATGACGCGGGTCACCTGCTCGGCGGCGGCGGCCAGTTCCGGGTAAGCGTCACCCATTTCAGCGACCAAGGGCGCGACCAGCCGATAGAAGAAGCTGCCTTCTACCCCTAGTTTGTAGCCGTGACGGATCGCGCGGCGCATGATCCGCCGCAACACGTAGCCGCGTCCCTCGTTGGACGGCAAAACGCCATCGGTGATCAGGAAGGCGGTGGCGCGGATATGATCGGCAATCACCCGCAAGGAACTGGATTGCAGATCGGTTGCGCCGGTGACGGCGGCAACAGCCCGGATCAGCTTCTGAAATAAATCAATTTCATAATTGCTATGGACGCCCTGCATCACCGCCGCCAACCGCTCCAATCCCATGCCGGTATCCACGGAGGGCTTGGGCAGCGGGGTCAGCGCGCCATCAGCGCTGCGGTCAAACTGCATGAACACCAGATTCCAGATTTCAATGTAGCGGTCGCCGTCAGCATCCGGTGTACCCGGCGGGCCACCGGCAATTTCTGGCCCGTGGTCGTAGAAAATTTCCGAACAGGGGCCGCACGGGCCGGTATCGCCCATCGCCCAGAAATTGTCGCTTTCATAGCGTTTGCCGCCGGGCTTGTCGCCGATCCGGGCGATACGCTCCCTGGGTACTTTGATCTCGTCGGCCCAGACTTGGTAAGCCTCGTCGTCCGTGTCATACACCGTGACCCACAGTTTGTCCGCAGGCAGCTTTAATACCGCAGTCAAAAACTCCCAGCCGAAGTGAATAGCGTCGCGCTTGAAGTAATCGCCGAAGCTGAAATTACCCAACATCTCGAAAAAGGTGTGATGGCGGGCGGTATAGCCGACGTTTTCCAGATCGTTATGCTTGCCGCCGGCGCGCACACAGCGCTGCGCGGTGGTCGCCCGCCGGTACGGACGCGAATCGCGGCCCGTGAAGACATCCTTGAACTGCACCATACCGGCGTTGGTAAACAACAGCGTGCTGTCGTTGAGGGGCACCAGCGGGCTACTAGCCACCACCGCATGGCCATGGTCACGGAAATAGTCAAGGAAAAGGGTGCGGAGTTCGGCGCTAGTGGTCATGGTCGGGTTTACAAAGGGTCAAGAATCACAATGGGAATGTTCAAACAACGCTTTAATCTGCTCCAGGCTAAAGCCCTGTTGCCGCAAAAACCGGGTCTGCTGCAAACGTCCGGCCACATCAGCCGGAATGCGGGATTGAAACCGCTTACGGTGCAGCGCGCGCAGTTTAGCTGGCCAATCCGCTTCCAGCGCGGCCAGCGCGGCGGTTACATGCTCATCCGGCACGCCGCGCGCGCGCAAATCCTGCGCGATGCGCAACGGTCCATAGCCTTTATCAGCCCGCGTGCAGGCATACAGTTCGGCGTAACGGCCCTCATCAAGAGACCCCTCCGCCACCAGCCGATTCAGCACCGGGTCAATGTCTGCGGCCACAAAACCGCGCTGGAGCAGCTTCTGCCGTAGTTCCAAGCGGGAATGCTCCCGCCGGGCCAACAACTCCAAGGCTTTGGCGTACAGCAGAGCCGGAGCAGTGGCCGGATGCTCAGAGCGCCGAGTCCAGGTCATTGGCAACCGCGCTGGCATCATCTTCCTCATTGCCTGCACTGGCTTCAATGGCGGGCACCGCATCCGGGCGCGTCAGGAAATGAGCGCGAATCTTGTCTTCCAGATCGCGGGCCAGCTCTGGATTTTCCTTGAGATACGACCGAGCGTTCTCCTTGCCCTGACCGATGCGGACACCACCGCAACTATACCAAGCCCCGGATTTTTCGATCAGGCTAATCTTGACGCCCAGATCAATCACCTCACCCAGCCGGGACGCGCCCTCGCCATACAGAATCTCAAATTCAGCCTGCTTAAACGGCGGAGCCAGCTTGTTCTTGACGACCTTGACCCGCGTTTCGTTCCCGATCACTTCCTCACCCTTTTTGATCGCGCCGATGCGGCGAATGTCCAGCCGCACCGAGGCGTAAAACTTCAGGGCGTTGCCGCCGGTAGTGGTTTCCGGCGAGCCAAACATTACGCCAATCTTCATGCGGATTTGATTGATGAAGATGACCAGGGTGTTCGAGCGCTTGATGTTGGCCGTGAGTTTGCGCAAGGCTTGACTCATCAACCGGGCGTGCAAGCCCACATGGGAATCACCCATATCCCCTTCGATTTCCGCCTTGGGCGTAAGCGCCGCCACCGAGTCAACGACCACAATTTCCACCGCGCCGGAACGCACCAGCATATCAGCGATTTCCAGCGCCTGTTCGCCGGTGTCGGGTTGCGATATCAGCAAGTCATCGACATTGACTCCCAGCTTGGCGGCATACACCGGATCGAGCGCATGTTCGGCGTCAATAAACGCCGCACAACCACCCGAGCGCTGTACTTCCGCTACCACCTGCAAGGCGAGCGTGGTCTTTCCGGAGGACTCTGGGCCGTAAATTTCTGTGACCCGTCCACGCGGTAGGCCACCGATGCCCAGCGCGATGTCCAGCCCCAGCGAGCCGGTTGACACCGTGGTCACATCGCGGGCCACACTGGTATCACCCAGCCGCATGACTGCGCCTTTGCCGAACTGCCGTTCGATCTGGGTCAGCGCGCCCACCAGGGCTTTCTTTTTGTTGTCATCCATCGCGTGTGTTCCTCGGTTACGGGTGAGAACAGTCACCCTTCAGGGATGAAGTGTTTGTTTTCAAATAGTATTTCATAGAAGCAACGGCCCGCCTAAGCCGACCAGCGACGCAATACCTGGTAACAGGCAGCGCCCTCTTGGCGAAGTGATTCGACCAAAGCCAGCTCCCTGACCGACCAGTGTAGCGGGGTCGCCAACTGCTGTATCGGCGCGGGGCCGGGAAACTGACGTGCCAAGGTGATGTGGGCCTGAAACGCACGCCGCTCCGGGATGAAGCCGCAACCCCGCAAGCGTTGCTGCACATCGGCCACCAGAGCAAGCAATTCGGGTGGAGTTTGGCTGCACCCCAACCACAGGATGCGCGGCTGCGGCCAGTAGCCACAGCGATCTAGCCGTAATTCCAAGGCAGGCACGGATACGTCCGCCAGAGCGGCTGAGTAGGCGGCCTGTTGCACGGCAGAGGTCGCCCCTAGAAACACCAGCGTCAAATGCAGGTGGTCATCGCGCACCCGCCGTGCGCCAGCGATGTGCGCCGCCAAGGCGGCTAACCAGGGGCGGTCGGCATCCGTCGGCCACAGCGCCAGAAACAGCCGTCGCACAGATTCAGCCATGAACGACAAGGATTTCTAGAATCCCTTGCAGGGCCACCGCGACAGTTTGCCGACGCACGGTTTCACGGTCGCCGACAAACTGTCGCCGCTCGGTATGGCTTGGGCCATTCCGCACCACCCAGGTCAGATAAACGGTACCAACCGGCTTGTCTGGGCTACCACCGTCCGGGCCGGCGATGCCGCTGACCGCCACCACCACCGTGGCGCGGCTGCGCGCCAACGCACCCGCCGCCATCGCCGCCACCGTCTCAGCACTGACAGCGCCGTATGCAGCAAGCGTCGCTGGCGTCACACCCAGTAATGCCTGCTTGGCCCTATTGCTGTAGGTGACAAATCCCCCATCAAACCAGCCGGAACTGCCCGGCACGTCGGTCATGACTTTGGCAATCCAGCCACCGGTACAAGATTCAGCAGTCGCCACCAGGCCATGGCGGGATCGCAAGGCGCTGCCCACTCGCGCCGCCAAATCATAGAGCGGGGAGTCAGTCACTTCAGCCATCCCTTCCTGCGGAAAAACCAGAACGGCGTGATGATAGAGACCAGCATCAAGCCCAGCGCGAAAGGATAACCGAGTACCCATTTCAGCTCTGGCATCACCGCAAAGTTCATACCGTAAATGCTGGCGATCAAGGTTGGCGGTAACAAGGCCACCGAGGCCACCGAGAAAATCTTGATGATCTTATTCTGGTTGATATTGATAAAGCCCACCGTGGCGTCCATTAGAAAATTGATCTTTTCGAACAAGAACGAGGTATGACCATCCAGCGACTCGATGTCGCGCAGAATCTGCCGGGCGTCATCGATTTGCTCGCTGGACAGCAAGCGCCGCCGCATCAAAAAAGAAATGGCGCGGCGCGTATCCATCAGATTACGCCGAATACGTCCGTTCAGGTCTTCCTCACGGGCGATGCCCGCCAGCACTTCTGCAGCAGCCTCATCGGTTAGATGGGCTTTCAAAACCTGACTACCGATGGTTTCCAAATCTTCGTAGACGCCCTCTAAGGCATCTGCCGAATATTCAGCGTCGGTGGCGTACAGGTCGAGCAGCACATCCCGGCAATTCTTCAACGCGCCGGGCTGATGGCGCGCGCGCAAGCGCAGCAGACGAAAAACTGGTAGATCCTCTTCATGCAGGCTAAACAGGATGTCGTCTTTCAGTACGAAGGCCACCGGCACATTGCGCGATTCATCCGCCTTATCAATCAGGAAATCAGAGCGAATTTGCAGCGCACCGGTTGCGTCCTCAAAACAGCGGGCGCTGGCTTCAATGTCACCAAAATCATCCTCATCTGGCAAGGTCAGGGTGAACAATTCCCGAGCCCACAGCCGCTCCTCCTCATCTGGAGCATCAAAATCGATCCAGATAGGCTTAGCGCGTTCAAGATCAGCCTTGCTCTCAATTTGAATTTGTTGGAGACGGCCGTTTCGCAGTTCAAAGGCATTGATCATAGAAAAATCATAAAAACCGTAAAAACTAGATAAGAAACCTCGAAAAATTCGCTTTTCGATCAGCTCAATGCGAACGGATATACTCAAAATCAATTGGTTCCGTTCGTGCTGAGCCTGTCGAAGCATGAACGGAACCAATTGTTAGAGGTTCCCAGAAGCAAGGGGCCTAAGAAGACACAACAAAACCGCTATTAAACCCGACCAACCCAAGCAAAATGGCCAGGAGAGCGCACGGTTGTTCTGGGACTACCCCCTTCCGCCTGTCTTTACAGCGGGCGGAAAGGTGCTTGGGATCGCTCTAAGGCTTAACGAGCTGGTGCCTTTTCAACATCGCGTTTTACTTCCACAGCCGCTTCCTTAGTGGCTGTGGCTGCATTCCTCACTGCATCCTGGGTTGATTGAGTTACGGCACCCACTTCTTGCTTCACTGCGGTAGCAGCATCCTTAGTGGCTTCCACCGTAGCAGCAGCAGCGTCCTTAGCAACTTCCGCCGTAGCAGCAGCGGCTTTCTTCGTCGCTTCCGCCGTGGCGGCGGCAGCGTCCTTGGTCGCCTCCACCGCTGTAGCGGTAGCTTCTGCGGTCTTAGCCGCTGCTTCTTTCACGTTGGCCTTGGCGGCATCCGCCGTCGCGCGGGCCGCTTCGCTGACTTTAGCAGCCGCTTCACTCGATTTCCGGGCGGCTTCCGCCGCTTTGACATCGGCTTCCTTCGCAGCACTTTCGACTTTGGCGGAGGTTTGCTCCTTGTTCTCGCAGGCCGCCAAGGCCAATGTCAAGGCCAACACGGAGGAAACCAGACACACATGATCGATTTTCATCGGCAGCTCCTTCAATCAGGGTTTGGGTTGAATGACAAACAGCTCTCTCGATCATTTAGAGAGGCCTCACATCCTACCTTATCGCTTAACTTCTACAAAAACCTCTCGTAAAAGTCGCTAATGGAGATCAGGTGAAGCGCATCTCTCATCGGCTAGAATTTTAAAATTTTTGCTAAACCGCACTCCTCCCCGACCGGGAAATCTCACATGAATCATGCAATTCAGACGTGAACTCTGACAACAGCTATCGTGGTTGGTTGCAGAATTCATTGAAATCACTCAGAAGTAGATTCGCCCTGTTCAGACAGACGAGTGTTGGCCATCCAAGAAAGTAAGAAGACCATTGATAGACTTGTATTCAACAGAGCTGTTTATAGAAGAAATGCTTTAAGATAAAGCATTATAAAAAAATCACCAATGTTAATTCAATCCCTCACTCACTCAATCAAGCAAGCCATGAAGAACATTGGATAGTCACATGATAAATTTTTAATAACCCGCCACCTTATTTAAGCCTTATCGCAGAATCCCTAAAAAGTTGGCGGTGCTTAAAACTCGATTTTTAGAGAACCTAATTTTCGAATCCAAGCAACGCCCAAATAGAAACCACATTTATGGCTTGAGGGACATGGGCTTCTGCGCCTTAATATCAGCGCGTATTTTTTGGCGTTCAGGCAACGGCATAGGCACTACCCCTTCATTGAAAAGATACCCACTGACACTCATCGCCTTTTCGGAGGTAAATTCATCCAAATATTCCTGGATACCTGGAACCAGGCCGATGTGAGCCTTTTTTACATATAGGTAGAGCGGAAAAGTCAAAACATACATTTGCCGAGAGATATTGACCAAAGTAGGTTCCGAATTATCTAGGGCAGAATTCGATAAACCTCCTCTTCTTGACATGGAAAAACCTATAATACCCAGCAGATCTGAGTTGTTTTTCAGCTCTTGCAGCACCACATCGTAATTACTAAATTCAGTATAAGCTCCATCTTTTCGGAAAGATTTACAGGCCGCTTCAAAAGCTTGAGGATCACTCGATTCTAACGCACTAATCGTGCTGAATTGTTTGCACCCAGCCACCATAATGTAATTTACCAAAGCGTCATAACTGCCAATCGTTGGCGCCGGTCCTGTAATTTGGATATTGATAGCAGGCCATGCGGCATTAATTTCCTTCCATGTCTTATATGGATTCTGAACTAACTTTGCGCCGCCTTTTGGATCTGGAACCTCCTTGGCTATCGCCAAAAAGATCTCCTTACGATTTAAGTTATTCATGATATTTTTTGATGCATGAGCAAGCACCAAGGCATCATACCCCAATTTAACTTCGAGCACTTCTTTCACTCCATTTTTTTCACATAATTCCAGCTCAGTAGCGCGAATACGGCGTGTTGCCGTAGTGGCGTCAGGTATTTCAACCCCAATCCCTGCACAAAAAGCCTTTAAGCCGCCTCCAGTGGTATTAGCCTCAATTTTTGGAGATTTAAATGTGCTTGCTTTAGTAAAATGCTCCGCGACTGCTGTAGCGAGCGGAACGCCAGTAAAAGCACCCACGATATGAATATAGTCGCGAGCAGATTGGGCGGTGGCATTAGCCATAGAAAATACTATTATAGAAATAGCAGCACTGATTTTCTTCTTCAACATAGCGCACTCCTTAAAAGAAAGGTTGATTAAAATCGTTCGATTTAGGCATAATGATTATATTTAAAACTAGTAGACTCAAGCTAATTTTTAGATAAACTGGCCAATCTCATCAAAAAACATTTGAATTTTGGTATCGTGAATAACGACTAAGATTGATTGAGAAATGAAGAACCCAGACGATCTTTCCGCCCACACCCCAATGATACAGCAGTATTTACACCTGAAGGCGGATTACCCTGATACCCTGCTATTTTACCGGATGGGTGATTTTTATGAGATGTTTTATGAGGATGCACGAGTAGCATCTGGGTTACTAAATATCACACTTACCTCACGCGGTCAATCTGCGGGTCAACCCGTGCCTATGGCTGGCGTGCCATTCCATGCAGTCGATGGGTATCTGGCTAAGCTCCTCAAACTGGGATTATCTGTAGCAATTTGTGAGCAGATGGGGGATCCAGCAACCAGCAAGGGGCCGGTTGAGCGGCGCGTGGTGCGCATTGTGACCCCCGGCACCCTGACGGATGAGGCGTTACTTGATGAGCGCCGCGATCAACTGCTGGTCGCTTTGCACCAACGTCGCCAGACCTACGGCCTGGCCAGCCTGGATTTGAGCAGCGGGCGTTTCACGATTGCGCAGTTAGAGGGTGAAAGCGCTTTGGGCAACGAGTTGGAACGGCTCAAGCCAGCGGAGTTGCTGCTGAGCGAGGACGCCGAGCCGCCCCAGGGCTGGAAACAACATCCTGGCTTGCGGCGGCAAGCACCCTGGCATTTCGACCATGATAGCGCCCTGCGCGCCCTGTGCGCCCAGTTTGGGGTGCGCAATCTCGATGGATTTGGCGGCGCGGATCAGCCGGTCGCGGTGGCGGCAGCTGGATGCCTACTGCAATATGTCAAGGACACCCAGCGCAGCGCCCTGCCCCATCTGACCGGCTTGCGGGTGGAGCGGCATGAAGACTGCGTGTTACTAGACGCTCCTAGCCGCCGCCATCTGGAGCTAGAGCACAGCCTGAGCGGACGCCAGGAACACACCCTGCTCGGCTTACTCGATCAGTGTGTGACACCTATGGGGGGACGACTGTTGCGACGCTGGCTGCAGCGTCCCCTGCGTGACCGCACCGTGCTCAGTCAGCGCCAGGACAGTGTGCGGCACCTCCTCGACAATGGTGCTTATGACACGCTGCGTGGTCTGCTGCGCGGTGTCGGCGATGTCGAACGCATCCTGGCGCGTGTGGCGCTGCAATCAGCCCGGCCCCGCGACCTGATCGTGCTGACCGACGCCTTGGCGCGGCTGCCGGGCTTACAGCAATTTCTCCAGCGGCTGGACACCGCATTGTTGCAAGCGCTGGCTGGCCAAGCTGGCACTCATCCGGCACCGTGCGCGCTGATCGAGCGGGCGCTGGTTGCCAACCCACCGCAAACCTTGCGCGATGGCGGCGTTATTGCGCCCGGCTACGACGCCGAACTCGATGCATTGCGCCATCTGAGCGAACACGCCGATCACTCTCTCATCGCGTTGGAAGCGCGCGAGCGTCAACGCACCGGAATTTCCCATCTCAAGGTCGGCTACAACCGAGTGCATGGCTATTACATCGAAATTCCGCGCGCCCAGACACGGGCTGTTCCCACTGACTATCTCCGCCGCCAGACCCTCAAAGGCGTAGAACGCTACATCATCCCGGAGCTACAGGAATTCGAGCACCAGGCCTTGCGCGCCCAGCAGCAGGCGCTGGCGCGGGAACGCATTCTGTATGAAGCGCTGCTGGATCACTTAATCGCGCAACTGCCTGCGTTGCAGGCTAGCGCCGCCGCCCTGGCGGAACTGGATGTCCTGGCGGATTTTGCCGAACGCGCCGCCGCGCTGCACTGGAGTCCACCGGAGCTAGTCACCGAACCGGGTATTCTGATTACCGCCGGTCGCCACCCCGTGGTGGAACAAGTGGCCACCGAAGCGTTCGTAGCCAATGATGTACGGCTAGAACCGGACCAGCGGCGCTTGTTGATCGTGACCGGCCCCAATCTGGGCGGCAAATCCACCTATATGCGCCAGACCGCTTTGATTGTGCTACTAGCCTATCTTGGCAGCTACGTCCCCGCCGACCGTGCGTTGATCGGCCCCATCGACCGTATCTTCACTCGCATCGGCGCTACCGACGATCTGGCGTCGGGCCGGTCCACCTTTATGGTGGAAATGAGCGAGGCCGCTAACATCTTGCACAACGCCACACCGCATAGTCTGGTGCTGATTGACGAAATCGGCCGGGGTACTAGCACTTTCGATGGCTTGGCGCTGGCGTGGGCTTGTGCGGCGCATCTGGCGCAAACGGTGCGCGCCCTCACCCTCTTTGCCACCCATTATTTTGAGTTGACCCGCCTGCCGGAGGAGCAGTTAGGCATTGCCAATATTCATTTGGATGCGGTGGAGCATGGCGAGCAACTAGTCTTTCTGCATCGCGTGCAGGACGGGCCGGCGGATCGTAGTTATGGCCTGCAAGTGGCGGCGCTGGCGGGGGTGCCCACCTCGGTAATCCAGCAGGCTCGGCAACGCTTGCGCTTGCTGGAACGACAGATGCTGCGGCGCGAAGCGGCGGGGGGACGCCGGACGCCGCAGCCACAGTTGCCCTTATTCGGTGAGCCGCCACATCCGGCCCTGAGCGCCCTGGCGGCGTTGGACATTGACCAACTGGCACCAGACCAAGCGCTGGCGACATTGCGGCGCTTACACTTGCTCAGCCGCTCCTGATACCGCAGCCCGGCATAGACAGCTAGCCACTCTACCCTTTTTGAACTTGTTTGGAGGAAATTTCATGGCGACATTCCACGGCTTGCGCGCCCAGCGGCGGGAATTGCTCAACGATCTGGAGACACTGGAAACGGATATCACGGCGCAGACTGCAATGCTCAATACCGCTAGCGCCGTATCCGGCGATCCAGACGATCATCTCGCCTGGTTGCAACGCCAGCGCGCAGGCCTTCTGGTGCTGCTGAGTGAGGCGGAACGCGCTCTGCTGGAATTTAGCGCCGACGGCTGGGACGAATGATTGATATGGAGTACGCGGTGCTGAGAAAGGGTGCCAGCATCCAGCCATCCGGGCATAATCTCCCTGGTAAGCCCGAACACCATCTTGAATAACCGCGTCGTCACTCGTATGAGCACACACGCATGAATCCACTGGTTGGCATCATCATGGGTTCCACCTCCGACTGGAGCACCATGGAACATACAGCCCACACCCTCACCGCGCTGGGCGTGGCCCACGAAGTCCGGGTGGTATCCGCCCACCGTACCCCTGACCTGTTGTTCGACTACGCGGCCAGCGCCGAGGCCCGTGGCTTGGAAATCTTGATTGCCGGCGCGGGCGGCGCGGCGCACTTGCCCGGCATGGCGGCCGCCAAAACCGTGCTACCAGTCCTGGGCGTACCGGTGCAATCACACACACTCAACGGCCTGGATTCCTTGCTCTCCATTGTCCAGATGCCGGGGGGCATTCCAGTTGGCACACTCGCCATTGGTAAAGCGGGGGCGATCAACGCCGCTCTATTGGCCGCCGCCATGCTGGGCGCTCGCTATCCCACGATTCGGGAGGCTGTGCGGGCATTTCGCGCGCAACAAACCGAGCGCGTGCTAGCCGATCCCGATCCCAGAGGCAGCGCGTCATGAAAGTCGGCATCGTCGGCGGTGGTCAACTGGCGCGCATGCTCATTCTGGCCGGCTATCCGCTAGATTTGCGCTTCCAGGTGCTGGATCCCGCCGCCGACGCCTGCGCGGGTCAGGTTGCCCCCCTGCTGCAGGGTGCTTACGACGACGAGGCGCGCCTGAAGCAGTTGGCAGACTGGGCTGATGTAGTGACCTTTGACTTTGAGAATGTGCCGGCTGCCGCCGCGCTGGCGCTGGCGCGGCAGGTCACGGTTTATCCACCGCCCACCGCGCTAGCAATGGCGCAAGACCGGGTTGCGGAAAAAACGCTATTCCGGGAATTGGGCATTCCAACGCCGCCCTTCGCCCCCGTCTCCAGCCTGGCGGAGCTGCGCGAGGCGGTGGCGTGGCTGAAATTGCCGGCAGTGCTGAAAACCCGTCGGCTCGGCTATGACGGCAAGGGACAACGGCTGCTGCGCCAGCCGGAAGACGTGGAACCCGCCTGGCAGGCGCTGGGCACCGCGCCGCTGCTCCTGGAAAGTTTTGTACCCTTTGCGTGGGAGGCCTCGGTGCTGGCGGTGCGCGGCCATGATGGGGTGAGCGCATTCTATCCGCTGGTGAAAAATCAGCATCGCGACGGCATCCTGCGCCTATCGCGTGCGCCGCGTGCCGCGCCGGAATTGGAGCGCGAAGGCTGGGATTACGCCGGGCGATTGCTGGATCGGCTTCACTATACCGGCGTTCTGGCAGTCGAATTTTTCGTCCAGGACGGCCATTTGATCGCCAATGAAATGGCCCCGCGCGTCCACAACTCCGGACACTGGACGATTGAGGGCGCAGTCACCAGCCAGTTTGAAAATCATCTGCGGGCGATTCTCGGCCTACCCTTGGGGTCAACTGCCGCCATCGGCCATTCGGCCATGCTGAACTGTCTAGGGACACTGCCGGAGCGGGCGGTGGCGCTGGCGGTGCCTGGGACTCATTATCACGCCTACGGGAAAGCGCAACGCCCTGGTCGCAAGGTTGGCCACCTCACTGTGCACAGTGACGATCTACAAACCGTGAGCGCAGGCGTCCAACGCCTGCTGCCGCTGGTGGGCTTTGCGCCAGAAGAATTCGGCTGAACTGTGGGGGCTGAAAATCACTCCTCGCCGCGCACCTGCCGCCTACCAGGATAGAGATGCGGCGGCACCGGCTCTCATTCCAACAACTGCACTGCTTCGCCCAGCGGGCACGCCCGAATTGCCTGCGCCAACAAGGCGATGACCCCTGGGCGCGGAAAGCTCTTGCGCCAAGCCAACGCCACCACGCGAGTCGGAGCCGGGTCTGCAAAGGGACGCACACTCAACAAGTCGCCGATCTGCGCATAACCGCTGACGGACGTGTAAGGCAGCACCGTGACTCCCATGCCGGTCGCTACCATTAAGCGGATAGTTTCCAGCGAACCGCCTTCCAGAGCACGCTGCAAGTTGTGCGAATCCCTACTCGGACGATTGCATTCAGGGCAAAACCGCAACACCTGGTCTCGAAAACAGTGGCCCCGCCCCAGCAGGAGCAATTCCTGTTGCGCCAGCTTGGACGAATCAATGGCCGTCGCTTGCTCCAGCGGATGGCCGGTCGGCATCAACACCACAAACGGCTCCTCATATATTGCTTGCGTCGCCACGCCTGCTTCTGCGAAGGGTAGTGATAGGATCAGTACATCCAAGTCGCCGTTTTTAAGCTGTTCGCCCAGTACGGCAGTGTAGTTTTCCTCAATTTGCAGGGGCATGGCCGGGGCGCGGCGGTGCAGCCGTGGAATCAGGTGCGGGAGCAGATACGGTCCGATGGTGTAAATCACCCCCAGGCGCAACCGGCCGCTTAAGTCATCCTGACCCTGCGCGGCGAGCAGGCGCACCAGCGCAGCCTCGTCCAGCACACGCCGCGCCTGCTCCACAATACGGCGTCCGGTTGGCGTTATGCCGATCTCACCAGAACCCCGCTCAAACAGGGCCACCCCCAACTCCTCTTCCAGCTTGCGCACCGCCACGCTCAGCGTAGGCTGGCTGACGTGGCAAGACTCGGCGGCCCGGCCAAAATGCCGCTCGCGGGCTACGGCAACAATGTAGCGTAATTCGTTCAGAGTCATGAGGATAAGCTCATCGTGCACCCATGGGCGGCCCCGGCGCGCGCACCGGCCAGCATGGACAGGTCAGGGCTTTGCGTGTAGCTTAATGCGCAATTTTGCTGCGTCCGGTGTCGCCCTGACTTCAGCCCACCATCGCGCCCCATCCGTCCATTCCCCAGCAGCATATCCCAACAAGCAGGAGGGTTCATGGCCTACAAGCATATCCGCATTCCCAGCAGTGGTGAAAAAATCACGATCAAGGACGGCAAGCTACGGGTTCCCGATCAGCCGGTCGTCGGCTTTGTCGAAGGCGACGGCATCGGCCCCGACATCACGCGCGCCTCCCTGCGCCTGTGGGATGCAGCGGTCGAAGAGGCCTATGGTGGTCTGCGCAAAATCTACTGGTGCGAACTCTATCTGGGCGAAAAGGCCGGAGAGCTGTACGACGGCAATTTCTTCCCCGAAGAAACGCTGGAGGCGATGAAAGAGTTGGTGGTGTCGATCAAAGGACCGTTGACCACGCCAATCGGCGGTGGCTTCCGGTCGCTGAACGTGGCGCTGCGCCA
>JBATSQ010000067.1:0-9807 GCA_049293375.1 Candidatus Contendibacter sp. | reverse complement strand
AAGGCCGCTAATGAGGCGAAGCGTCAAGCTGCTGCGGAGGAAGCTAAACGTCAGGCCGCCGCCAATGAGGCCAAGCGTCAAGCAGCGGCTGAGGAAGCGCGTAAGGCCGCTAATGAGGCGAAGCGTCAAGCTGCTGCGGAGGAAGCTAAACGTCAGGCCGCCGCCAATGAGGCCAAGCGTCAAGCAGTAGCTGAAGAGGCCAAGCGAAAAGCAGAAGAAGCTCGTAAACTAGCTCAGGAGTTGGCGTCTCGTGAACAGTTTATTGGCGAAGCCGTAGCACGGCATGCAGCCTTGATTAGACAGCGTGTCGAACGCTACTGGTCGTTACCGCCGTCGAGTAGTAGTGGCCTGTCCTGTACGCTTCGCATCACTATGATGTCATCCGGCGCGGTCACCAGCGCGCAGATTGTCCATAGTAGTGGCGACACCGCATTCGACAACTCCGCCCTCGCCGCTGTGCGCAAAGCATCGCCGCTACCAGTCCCCGCCGACGCCGCAGTTCTTTCCAGATTTCGAAACTTCAATTTTCGTTTCAGACCAGGAGGTTAGGTGTTGATAACCATGAAAAATCTGTTCGGGATCATGGCCCTGTTGCTGGTCAGTCGCTTCGCTCTCGCCCAGCCGCTCACCATTGACATCACCAAGGGCATTGAGGGCAACGGCATCCCGATAGCGATTGCGCCATTTGGCGGCGGCGCTCCTGAAGACATTGCTGGGATCATCGCAGCCAATCTAAAACGAACCGGAAAAATTGCGCCACAACCCGCTGGATCACCAGCGGACTATTCGGTAACCGGGCAAGCCCAGCCTGGCGGTGCTCGTGGCTATGTTGTGCGCTTTCAACTCGCCGGTGCGCAAGGTGCTGCCCTGCTCAATTTATCCTTTGACGTACCGCCTAATCAGTTACGTCCGGTGGCCCATCGCATTAGCGATCTGATCTATGAAAAACTCACGGGCGAAAAAGGCCTGGCGGCAACCCGTATTGCTTATATTGCGAGTAATCGTGGTTCTTGGTATCTGGTGGTCGCCGACGCCGATGGCCAGAATCCGCGCGTCATTCTACGCTCCAGCCAGCCCCTTATGTCGCCCTCCTGGTCGCCGGATAGCGGTAAGCTAGCTTATGTCTCCTTTGAAGGCCGACAGCCCAAAATCATCGTTCAGGATGTCTACAGCGGTGCTCGGCGTGTCGTATCCGCTGCACCCGGTATCAACGGCGCACCCTCTTGGTCGCCCAATGGCCAACGGCTGGCGTTCACTCTGTCCAAGGATGGCAACCCAGAAATCTACGCGCTGGACCTGGCAACCCAGAGCCCTATCCGTCTCACCAACAGCAGCGCCATTGACACCGAGCCGGTCTGGCTGCCGGATGGCAGCATGGTCTTCACTTCGGATCGGGGTGGTGCACCGCAGTTGTACCGGATCAGCCCTGGCGGAGGACAGGCGCAACGGCTCACTTTCCAGGGTGATTACAATGCCCGCCCAACTATTTCGCCGGATGGCCGCACCATCGCCATGGTGCATCGGCGCAATGGCCGTTTTTATATTGCAGTATTGGACCTACAAAGCCGTCAGTTCCGGGTACTCACCAACGGTGGGCTGGATGAATCGCCCAGCTTTGCGCCGAACGGCAAAATGATCATTTACTCCAACGGCCAGCGCTTGAAGGCGGTGTCTTTGGATGGGGCTGTCAAACAGGACTTTGATCTGCGGGGCAATGGCCGCGACCCGGTCTGGGCACCCTACGGCCGCTAAGCTTATCGTTCACTTTAGTCACTTTAGTAATGGGGAGTATCGCCATGCACTATGTCACTCGAAACCTGCTGGCCGCCGCCGCGCTTGCGCTCCTGTTCGGCTGTGCCTCGACCAGCGAAAATACTGCGGGGCAAGAAACCGGCGTTCAACAAGATGCCACTGCACAAGAGGGCCTGATTGGACAACCGGGCGGCGAAGCCCAAAGCTATGCTTATGGACAAGCCCCGAGCCAATATGATGCCTACGATGCAACCGGAGGCACGACGGGCGCTCCACCCAGCACTTGGGGAGTTGGCCAGCCAGTGGCGGGGGGAGGCACTGTATCGGCCGATCGCATCGTCTATTTCGCTTTTGACAGCGCCGACATACCGGCGGAAGGCCAGGCGGTTGTCGCGGCTAATGCCCGCTCTCTAATGAGCAATCGACAAATTATCACGCAGTTGGAAGGACATACCGACGAACAGGGCAGTCGCGAATATAACATTGCGCTGGGCGAGCGCCGGGCCAACGCGGTGCGTCAGTCCATGATCGCCACAGGCGTGGCGCCCCAGCAGATCCGGGTGGTGAGCTATGGCGAGGAACGCCCGGCTTCCAGCGGCCAGAGCGAAGAAAGCTATGCGCTGAACCGGCGCGTGGAAATCATGTACTGAGCGACGAGTTACCCTTATGACCAGACCTGGCGTAGCGTGGCTGATCGTTTTTTGGTTGGGCGGTGGATTGCCATCCGGCACGGCGTCCGCGCAATCCCTCCCAGACAGCGAGCTAACCTTGGAACTGCTGCAACGGATCGAGCAGCTGGAAAGTGAGGTGCGGTATTTGCGCGGCGAGCTGGAAGTACAACGCCATTGGCTGGAAAGACTCGCTCAAAACCAGGCCATGGCCACCCCCTCAGCCCCTGCGCCGCCTCCAGCAACAGCCGCCGCAGCGTCTACGGATACGCAGCCCGCGTCGACGCCAGCGGAGAGCAGCCGCAGCGTTTCATCCGCGCCAACCACGCCAGCCGCAGCGTCCGCCACAACTGCTGCAGACCCAGTTGGCGCGGAAGCGGCAGACTATGAGGCTGCCCTGGACGCTTTGCGCGAGGGACGCTATCCAGCGGCCATCAAGGCGTGGCAACACTTTCTGCAGACGTATCCCAACAGCGCGCGCGCGGGCGAGGCGCACTACTGGCTGGGTGAGGCGTATTACCTGAATCGAAATCAAGCCGCAGCCCAAGAGACGTTCATCAATCTTGGTCTGCAACACCCACAAAGCACCCGGTTGCCAGATGCTTTACTGAAGCTTGGCTATCTCTACAGTGAGCAGGGAGAAGCCGAGCAGGCGCGCACTGTGTTGGAAAAGCTCGTCAAAGTCTATCCCGACACCCCGGCCGCCAGTCTGGCGAAGCGCCGCCTGGAGTCATTGCGCTGAACAAGCCTGGTGGTGTTAGTAAATTCAGGTGCACTATCAATCAACAACCACGCAGCAAGAAGTCGTTGCGCTAAACAAGCTTTGTGATTTTGGTGAATTGCTGTACCATGACCGCCCTTTCAAGGGCCGTTAGCTCAGTCGGTAGAGCAGCAGACTTTTAATCTGTTGGTCGTGCGTTCGAATCGCACACGGCCCACCAAATCCAGTAAAGGGGCGAGGCGCAAGCGTCGCCCCTTCTTTTCTTATCGAGTCCAAAACGGGATAGAACAGAGAGAAGAAGAAAACCCCGCTAAGGTTTGCTCCTTAGCGGGGTCAGGAATACATGAGTTTGAAACTTGGTGGAGCAGAAGGGGATCGAACCCTCGACCTCCGCATTGCGAACGCGGCGCTCTCCCAAACTGAGCTACTGCCCCTCATAAAAACGAGGGTGGAATACTACCCTGTTCGACCGACATTGGCTAGACCTTTCGGTTGAAAAGTCAGCCGCCTTCGCCGCCTTCATTGTGTTAGGCGATTAGTCCACCCCCACTTGCGTACTACGCGCAGCAAAAATCGGGGCAAAGATCGCCACGGCCATCTCCTCAAATTCAGAATCTAGCGGATCCGTATCTCCAAAGGCTAGTTGATAATACACATTTTGGCCCTCCGGAGGCGCTTGCTGGAAATCGCCGCCAGCCCATTGCTTATGGGCGGCGCGCAAGGCACGATCGGCTTGTTGATCTTTTTCCTGGCGCAGAGTTTCGACATAGGTAAGCGCACTCTTGGGAAAGAAATGCACCAAGCGCTGGGTTCCTCGCCAGTACCATTGCAGCAAGCGCAGAAGATGAGCAGAGGCGTCAGCAACCGGCTCCAGCAGCACCGTTTCGTTTTCTGCCACCCAATAGCTACACCGCGCGTCTTCGGGTGTGGCGACCACGTTAAGGGCCAGGTGGTACAACCACAGATTCAAGTAATCATTCGCCTTAATCGTAGACAACCGATACCCCACCCGACCCACCGGTGTGAGACCGGTCAAGCGGCCACTGAGCGTGAATTCACCGACCTTAAACACCAGCTCCACAGGTTCCGGCGCTTGGCGCGGCAGCAAACGCCCCAAGCGTCCTGCGAACCGCGTGACCCGGTCCCATACCTGCGCGAACACACAGTCGCCGACCTGACCGTGCGGCAATGCGCCGCTGGCGCGCAGAATGGCGGCCGTCGTCGTCGCCGACTGGCCAGCTCGTTGCAATTCCAGAGCGTGGCCTAAAACCTGATAGTATTCCAACCCATCCAGCACAAACGGTTCATGTGTCGTCAGCTCCTCCTCGGCCTCAGTGGGCCGGATGCCCAGCCGTTCCCGCAACAGCCACCGCGCTGGGTTGCGAAAAAAAGCGACTAAATTTTCCAGCGTCACTTGCCGCAGGGCTGGTTCGGGTTCTGGTAACGCGGTCAATAGCGGCATCGGCACGCGCGCACTCTGCCCTAGCCTTCGGCTCGCTTCGAGCCACTCGCTGGCATAACTAAACAGCCCCCCCTGCCCACTAAAATAGCGGCGACTGAAAGCTTGTAAGGGATGGCGCGTTGTCAGTTGTGTGCCGGTTTTCCCCCCGTCAGGGCAATAGAAACCCCGCTCTACAGTATCCAGTAATTCGCTGACTAAGACCGACGGAGGCAGTGCGGTATTGTCGCGCACATTTTGACCAACATAGCTGATCAAAAGACAGCGCCGGGCCGACAGCAGTATTTCCAGAAATAAATAGCGATCATCGTGACGGCGGGCGCGATCACCGCGCCGGAACCGAGTCGCCATCCGGTCAAAATCCATGGTATGACGTGGACGCGGATAGGCATCGTCGTTCATACCCAGCAAGGCGATCACTGCAAACGGCAGGCTGCGCATCGGGGTAAGGGCACCACAAGTGACGCTGCCGCTCAGAAAGCGCCCGGCGATGCCTTCCTGGGTGTTCAGTTCGTTGCGCAACGCGGACTTCACCACAGCTAGACTTACAGGTTCGGTAAAGTCAGCCAGCTCCGCTTGATGCCGCAGGGTGGCCAAGCCATCGCGCACCTGCTGCACTTCCTGCTCTTCACGCTCGCGGGGCGCAAAAAATCGCTCCAGCACTGCATTCAGCTGCTCTACCCAGGCCGCCAATGGCCGCCGCGCGCGCAGCTCAGCATCCAGCTCCACCAGGCTTTCGACCAGGGTACGCCAATGGCCCAACGCTTGCGCCGCGCTACCCTCCACATCGTCATAAGGCAATAGATCGGCGTATAAATCACGCCCTTCACCCGGCAGCGCGTAACCCAGCAGCAAGCGATCCAGCCCCAGTCGCCAGGTATGTTCAACGGTTTCCGGCAAGCCCCAGGCCGCTTTCGCCGCCGCGTCGAGACCCCAGCGAATGCCCACGGCGCGCGTCCAGCGCCGAATCTGCTCCACATCCGCCTCATCCAGCGCAAAGCGCCGACGCACGGCGGGCAACTCCAGCAAGTCCAAAACCTGGCTGGCGTCGAAGCGGCCGCCCCCCAAATCTAACAACGCAAACCAGGCTTCCACCAAGGGCTGCTCAGCCGGCGCGCCCCGATCCGCCAGGCTAAACGGAATGTAGCGCTCAGCCGGTGCGCTGGCGAAGACCGCTTCGATCAGCGGTCCATAGCGGGTGATGTCGGGCGTCATAACGATCACGTCGGCAGGCCGCAAGCTCGGATCTGCGGCAAATTGCGCTAGCAACTGATCGTGCAGCACTTCCACCTCGCGCAGCGGGCTGTGGCAGGCGTGAATCTGGAGCGACTGATCAGTGGCTTGCAACGGCAATGGTGGATGCTCATCATCGCCGCGCGCACACAAGTGCAGGATATCGGCTTGCAACCGCTGCAACAGCGTAGCGCCTTCTGGTTCGACAAAGTCTTCCCATTCGTGGCGGGGATAGGCGTGCACCAGGTCCAGAAAATCCCGTCCCTGCTTGCCCAGAGACGCCAATAAAGGATGGCCGACGGTCAGATAGGCGGTATCGGGATCGACTTCCTCACCCAAGCGGGCCAAGTCGCGTTCCGCCTGGATATCGCCCCAGTATTCCTGACAGGGGTCTAACAGGAACAGATGAAGATCGAGGTAACGCGCCAACGCAGCCAGCAGTTCCAAATCTAGCGGCGGGAGCGCGGACACGCCGATGATGCTAACCCGCTGCGGTAAATGACGCGGATCGAAATCGCCGCGCTGCAGGCGGTCGCGAAAGCGCGTCTGCGCCCGAACTCGATGCAAGGCCTCGCTACCCTGCGCGAGCCGCCGCCACAGCTCGGCTTGCCAATGCTCTTCCTGCCCGGCTTCCCACGCCAGGATCCAGTCAGGTCGATAAACCAGATATTGATCGAAGCAATCGGCCAGTCGGTCGGCCAGTTCATGGCAACGGAAGTCGTCATCGCCCGCACCAAGATAGGCATGCACCGGGCCGAAACAGGGCGCTTCTTCCAGCTCCCGCAGCAACGCCATTAAACGCCAGTGCAATATCGGGCGGTCGAAAGGCGAGGTTTTGGGTAGGTAGCGCAAGACAGCCCGCGCGATGCTCCACAAAAAGGTCGCTGGTAACCGAAACTGGAAGTTCGCGCACACCCCCAAACGCTCGGCCAGTTGTAGCGCCAGCCAGCGAGCCAGGCCATTATTGGAGGTCACTACCACTTCGCTGGCTAGCGGCGCGGCTAAGGGTTGCCGCAGTGTTTCGGCTAAACGGTCGGCTAGGCGTTCCAAGCGATTACTGCGGTAGCTATAAAAGGCCATGGTGCGCGGCGGACGAGAGCGACGCTGTGCGGGTCCGCTGCTTCAGCACTCAGCAACCGTGCTGGGGCTACTGTGGGCCGCCAGCCGCTGCAAAGCGGCGCGGAGCGCCGGATCGCTCAGGGTGCGGGCGAGGCGCTCGATCTGTTCGGCGCTCCCTTGGGGCAGGGCCAACGGTGGGCGATGAGATACAGGCGGCAACGCCGCCGGCTTGACCCGAATCCGCGGCTTGGGCAGGACGATGGAAAGCTGCTGGCCCAGGGGTTGCCGGATGGTCGCCAAAGCGTAGCGCAATCGGGTCGCCCAGCTTGCCGCCTCGGTGTGCACTTCCCAGCGCTCTGCGTCCAACCGCACCAGTAGGGCGTGAGCGCGTAACTGGGGCGGCAAATACGCCAGAAAAATCCCACTGAGACGCTTCAGCTCCCGGGCGCGCGTCATCAGCGCTCCCAGCACTCCCGACGCCGGAGCGCGCAAGGAGTCGCCCACCGTTGGCAGCGTCTTGCGCCTGCTCCGTGGCGGCGCTGGTGCTGCGGGTAATACAGGCAGCGCAATCTCTGCCGCTAACGGCTGGGCCGCTGCTTGGGTCCGATGGACAACATAAGCTGGCGATGTCTCGGCGGCTCTAACGGAAGACAGCAGCGGGGCGGTGGACAGCGCTGCAGATTCCGCCGCCGCACTGGGGCCGCGCAGCATCTTGAGCAAGTGCGCAGTGTGGTGACGGGCCATAACACGCGCGTCGGCATCAAGCACGGCTACTGCCTCCGGGCCGTCCCGTCAAGTCGCACCACTCTGCCTCCAGTTGGGCCAGATGTTGCGGGGTATTCACGTTGCGCCACCCACCCGGTTGGTCGGGAAACACCACGACGGCGGGCCGATGCCGTTGCAGCCAGCGCTTCATTCCACCCTCCCCGGCCGCCAGCCAGGCGGCCAAATCGTCCCGCACACTGACCGCTACCAGGGCGAACACCGGCTGCCAGGAGCCAGCGCCGTAAGCCACACTGACCGCAGCTTGTGCGTCTTGCAACGCCGTCCACATACGCGCCGCATAGTCTGGCGGCAGCAGCGGTGAATCACAGGGCGCAGTGAGCACGTACGGCGTTGTCGCTACATCCAGCGCCGCCAGCAATCCCGCCAGTGGGCCACGATAACGTTCCTCCATACGATCGCTAATGACGCGATAACCCCATTGTCGATACTGCTCCACATGGCGGTTGGCGCTGATTAGCAATTCGGCCACCTGAGGCCGCAAACGCCGGATCCCCTGCGCAATCAACGGCTCGCCGGCCAATGAGACCAAGCCTTTATCGCAACCGCCCATGCGCTGGCCGCGCCCACCCGCAAGCAGCACCCCAGTCAGCAGCGCCCGCGCTTCCAATGCGCGCCCATTTTCAAAGCAGCGGCAAGCTGACATGCAAGACACCGGGATCATCCAGCGTGGCATGAATAGTGAAGCCCAAGGCGCGATTGAGCCGCAACATCGGCTCGTTTTCCCGCAACACCTCGCCAAATAACTCCTTAATCCCTCGGCTCTTGGCATAGTCAATGATGTAGCGCATCAACAGCGGCCCCAATCCCAAACCGGTCATGGCGCGATCCACGAGAATCGAATACTCGGCTTTCTCCAAATCCGGATCCGCGTTACAGCGCACCGCGCCCCAGATCTTGCCTTTGCCCGGTAACAGATCCGGTTCGGTGACCACAAACGCCATCTCACGCTCATAATCCAGTTGCGTAAGGCGGGCGGCCATGGCGTGCGAAAGCTCCCGCAGCGGCTGGAAAAATCGCAAGCGAATATCTTCCCGTGGTAGGCGCTTGACCAGCTCCTGAAACTCCGGCTCGTCCTCTGGCAGGATGGGCCGGATCAGGAAGGAGCGACCATCCGGCAGGCTGTACCGCTTTTCCAGTTCCTTGGGATAGGGCGAAATAGCCAGCCGCTGTACAGCTTGCTCGGTGCTCGCTTCGATCAAGATGTTGGCGTCCAGCACCAACAAGTGCTGGTCGTACACCCAAATGGGATTGATGTCCATTTCGATCAATTCAGCCAGGTCCACCACCATCTGGGAGACCTTAAGCAGCGCCAGGGCAATACCATCCAGATCCACCTTCCGGCCCCGGTTGGAAGCCAGTTGTCGGTACAATCGGGTGCGCGACATCAGATCGCGGGCCAGATGCATGTTCAAGGGTGGCAAGGCGTGTGCGATATCGTCGATCACTTCAGCCTCAGTGCCACCTTGACCAAAAAAGATCACTGGCCCAAAGCGGACGCCGGTGCGCACACCAATCATCAACTCGTAGGCCCCGGAGCGGGATTGCATCGGTTGCACAGCAAAGCCGTCGATCACCGCTTCGGGCGCATACTGGCGGACCCGCTCTAGCATGTCGTTCGCGGCGTGCAGCACCTGCAATGGGTTATTGAGGTTAAAGGCCACGCCCCCTACTTCGGATTTATTGACAATATCCGGTGACAGAATTTTTAAGGCGACCGGATCGCGCAGCAGTAGCGCGACATCGGAGGCGGCTTCCGGCGTCGAGGCAAAATGCAGCGGAGCGGTCTGGATCCCATAGGCGTTCAAGACCTGGCTGGCTTCATAGGCATTCAAGCGATGGCGACCCGCCGTCAAGGCGATCCGAATCACCCGGCGGGCAGTCTCGGCGTCGGGCGTGAACTCCTCCGGGATCGACGGCGGGGTTTCCATCAGCAGTTCCTGGCTGCGCCGGTACTGGGCTAATCGGATGAAGGCTTCCACCGCCTCGCCAGGCGCATGATAGGTCGGAACCTGAGCATCCTTAAACAAGCTGCGGGCTGGCTCGACGGACGATTCGCCAATCCAGCAGCTCATAATCAGCCGCCGGCTCTTGGCTCGTTCAATCACCGCGCGGGCGCACTCCTCCGCCCG
>JBATSQ010000066.1:0-2730 GCA_049293375.1 Candidatus Contendibacter sp. | reverse complement strand
GCTCTGTATACATTGATGGACAGTGTCCGCGAAATTCAATCTGATCACAATCGTAGCCTGCGTGTGGAAGGCATCATCGTCAACCACTATCAGGCCCGCGCTAATTTGCCGGTGCGCATGGTTGAGGAATTACGCACCGAAGGTTTGCCCGTGTTGGAAGCTTTTCTGTCGGCGTCGATTAAAATCCGCGAATCGCACGCCCAGGCGCTGCCGATGATTCACCTTGATCCCCGGCACAAACTCAGCCGGGAATTCGAAGCCCTGTACAACCTGCTGGCCACTTGATTTTATGGCCGACGCCCATCACGCCTAGTGAGGTTTGCCATGCTGAATCCGCCTGATCCTGCCCTCGTGGCCCGCATCGCCGAGACCCTGCGCCGCGCCCGCCGGTTGCTGTTCATCACCGGCGCCGGCATTTCCGCCGAATCCGGCCTGCCGACCTATCGTGGCATTGGTGGGCTGTACAACGACCAGGCGACCGAGGAGAACTTTTCGATTGAAACCGCACTATCCGGGTCCATGCTGGAAGCGAATCCGGCCATCACTTGGAAATATTTGCATCAGATTGAAAATTCCTGCCGGGGAGCGCGGTTCAATGACGCGCACGCGATCATCGCTGAATGGCAGGAGTCGTTCGAGGTCTGTGTGCTGACCCAGAACATCGATGGTTTTCATCGTGATGCCGGCAGTCGCAATCTGATTGAGATTCACGGCGACATTCACGATCTGCTCTGCACCCGTTGCGACTATAATGCGACCGTACCGGACTACAGCGCACTCGATATGCCGCCGGGCTGCCCGCGCTGTCAGGCGCTGGTGCGGCCACGGGTGGTGCTGTTTGGCGAGGTGTTGCCCTCCGGGGCGATTCAGCATCTGTATCGGGAGTTGGATCAGGGCTTTGATCTGGTGTTCAGCGTCGGCACGACCAGCGTGTTTCCCTACATCGCCGGGCCGGTCGTGCAGTCCAGCCAGATGGGCGTCCCGACCGTGGAAATCAATCCGACTGACACGAATGTCACCCGCTTCGTGGACTACAAGCTGGCTTCGGGCGCGGCGGCCAGTTTGCGGGCCATTCGTGAAGCGTATTTGAAGTTATAGTCGCAGGTAACCAGCAATTCCCGGCGTCTTGATTTCCATAAGGCGGCTTTAGCCCGCCCGTAGGGCGCTTGGGGTGTGATTCAAAGTGATGCACCGACGAAATGACCGGTTCATGCGGCTTCTTTTTCGACCCCTTGCCAATAGGTCTCCCACTCCCGGTGAGCCCGGTTGAGCCGGAGCGCCAACATCGTCTCGATATGCTCGGGTGACCACCAGGCACCGGGGAGTTTGAGCCGTTCTTGAATAATGTAGCGGTGAGCGCTCTCGATTTCCCCCGACCCGATCGGTAGACCCTTCTGGAGCGCGCCTTGATAGTCCAGTTGATCCCGGCGGTTACGGAGATAGCGATCACAGGCGGTCACGGGGTTGTCGCTATCGGCCCCGACCAACGGCGCCAAGGCGTCCAGTACGGCGGCGGATTGATTGGTCTTCAGCCGGTCTTTTTGCACGTCCAGCCATGCTTGGGGATCGTTGGCGGCACAAACCTTGGACGCTTCACCGAGATACTCACAGAGATGGAAGAAATCCACCCAATACGTCCCTTGGGTCCCGAATTGCAGGTCCACCTGGTTCGCAATCCAGGGGGCCCCATCGCCGACCGCATGGAGCTGACGCCCCGGACCAAACCCCGCCTTCGCCGCACAACGCCACCATTGCCGGCCACTTTCCTCAACCCCACCGGCAAAATGCCCTCCGAACATCGGAGTGACACTGCCTTGCGGATGGACGAGATTCAGACGCACTTCTTTCCAGCTCAACACCTTACCTTGGCGTTTGTCTTCCGCATCCGGTGATGGCTCCACCACCGGCACCATCGAACCATCCAGCTCGCCGACGAAGATCACTCCCGCCGCCGCCCCGGGCCCGATTTCCCGCGCCGCCTCTTGGTCATACATCCATTGGGCATGATGCTCCGTCGTCCGTTGAATCGTACTCACCGGCATCTCAATTCCGTAATGCTCCTTGAGCTTGACTGGCACCCGTCCAAAGGCTTCATCCGCCCCAAAATCCGTCATCACCCGTTGCAACGGCAGCGAGCTCCCCCGGCAACTCACCCCGGCCAGGGCGCTAAACGGCCGTTCAATGCCCGTCCCGTTCCGCCAGAGCGGTTCTATCACCTCGATTTGACCAAAGGTGGTGTACCAATAGAGTTTTTTTACCCCCCGGCCGCCAGTCAGACTCCGCTTGGGCCACCCCGACACTCTTCTCCACCCCGCATTCCGCCCAAGCGGTCAACGCTTCATTACCCATCTGACGCAGTTCTTCGATCACGCGCCGTTCCGCCGCATCGGCTTTTTCACAGTCCCCCGTCGCATTCTCGACCACCGCTAACAGGCTTTCCACGCGGGCGCGCAAGCGTGGATGACGATCCAGGCGCTCGATCAATGTCGGGTCGCAATCAGTCATGAACATAGGGGACTCCTTGAGCACTATCAGTAGGTCATGCGGTATTATGGGGCCTGCATCACTTTGAATCACACCCGTTTGCGGTCCATGGCGTCGATGAGGCTGGCAAGCCGGCGCTGGTCAAGCCGAAGGTGGCGCGGGAGCAATTGCACGAGCTGATCGCCCAACTACCACCCTGCATCATCGGCATGGAAGCCTGCTCCGGCGCGCACCACTGGGCACGGC
>JBATSQ010000065.1:0-4906 GCA_049293375.1 Candidatus Contendibacter sp. | reverse complement strand
TGGTGCGAAAATCGCTCTTGACGCTTTTGCTGCTGGCTTTCGGGCTGGGGTCACCGGTGTGGGCCAGGGCCCAGCCGGGGCTGGTGCAGCGTTATTTTCAAAGCCTGAGCGCCTTGCGCGCCGAATTCACCCAGCGCGTTTTCGACGAGCGCGGGCAAGTTATGCAAACTTCCAGCGGCCAGATGTTGATGCAGAAACCCGCCAAGTTTCGCTGGGATTATCGGACACCGGCCGCGCAGATCATCGTCGCCGATGGCGAGCGGTTGTGGTCTTACGATGTCGATCTGGCGCAAGTCGCGGTGCGCAAGCTGGAGAAGGCGCTTAGCGCCACCCCGCTGGCCTTGCTGAGCGGTGCGGCTCCCATTGAGGAGACCTTTAGCGTCGGCGCGGCCCGAATGGAGGATGGAGTAGCGTGGTATGAGCTAACCCCCAAGCAGCCGCAGCCTGAATTTCGACTGCTGCGGGTCGCTTTTAAAGCGGAAGCTTTACAGAGCCTGGAACTGGAGGATGGCTTTGGCCAGCGCACTCGGCTGGATTTCCAGCAATTGGAGCGCAACCCGGCGCTGGATCCTGCCTTATTGCGGTTCACGCCGCCCAGCGGGGTGGATGTAGTGGGTGACGCGGGCTGAAATGTTATCCGCTGGGGATTTGCCAAGGCCGCTGGCAGACCGGGTGCGGCCGCGTCGGCTCCATGAGGTGGTCGGCCAGGCGCATCTGTTGGCGATAGGCCAACCGTTGCGACTGGCCATTGAGCGCGGCCAGCCGCATTCCATGGTACTGTGGGGGCCGCCAGGCACTGGTAAGACGACCTTGGCGGAACTGCTGGCCGGTGCTAGTCAGGCAGACTTTATCCGGCTGTCGGCGGTGATGGCGGGAGTGCGCGAGGTGCGGGCCGCTGTTGAGCGAGCGCAGCGGCTGTGGCGCGATCAACAACGCCGCACCGTGCTGTTCGTCGATGAAGTGCATCGCTTCAATAAGGCCCAGCAAGACGCTTTTTTGCCCTATGTAGAAGACGGTACGTTGATCTTCATCGGCGCGACCACCGAAAACCCTGGATTTGCCCTGAACAATGCTTTGCTGTCGCGGGTGCGGGTCTATGTGCTGCACGGTTTGGATGCCGCCGCCATCACCCAGCTCGTGGAGCGGGCCTTAAATGACTCTGAGCATGGGTTGGGTGGTCGCTGGCGATTGACGGATGAAGCCAAGAGCCAGTTGGCGCGGTCGGCCGATGGTGATGCCCGCCGCGCCTTGATTTGGCTGGAACTGGCGGCCGAAGTGGCCGAAGCGCAGACCCTGCCGCTGGAAGCGGCGCTCACCACAGTGCTAGTCGATGGGGCGGGGCGACGCTTTGATCGCGGCGGCGACGAGTTCTATGACCAAATTTCCGCCCTGCATAAGGCGGTGCGCGGCAGCAGCCCCGATGCAGCCTTGTATTGGCTGGCGCGGATGCTGGATGGCGGCTGCGATCCGCTGTACCTGGCACGGCGGGTGGTGCGCATGGCGAGCGAAGACATCGGCAACGCCGATCCACGCGCGCTGCGTCTAGCGCTGGACGCATGGGAAGCGCAAGAACGGTTGGGAAGTCCGGAAGGCGAATTAGCGCTTGCGCAGGCCGTGGTATATCTGGCGGTGGCGGCAAAGAGCAACGCGGTTTATACCGCTTTTAGCGCCGCGCGCCGCGATGTCGAACGGTGCGGCACGCTGGAGGTGCCGACGCATTTGCGCAACGCGCCCACTGGCCTGGCGCGGGAACTGGGTCATGGTGAGGGCTACCGCTACGCCCACGACGAACCGCACGCTTATGCTGCTGGCGAATGCTATTTGCCCGAAGCGGTGCAGGACGCGCGTTATTACCAGCCCACCGCCAACGGTTTGGAAGGGCGCATCAGCGAAAAGTTGGCACGGCTGCGGGAACTGGATCAGCGCAGCGAACAACGGCGCTATCGCTAAGCTGTCGCCTGCCTCGACGCAACGTCAATCGCCACCGCCGCCACAACCCCCACCACAACCCCCATCACCGCTGCTATCTCCGCCACAACCTCCACCGCTGCAACCCCCACCACAGCCGATGTGGCTTGCACAATAGCGGCTCTGATTTCTAACTGCGCAATCCAGGGCATATTGAAATCCATCGGGAATGTTTAGCAGAGTATCGATGGCAAAAAGGAGGGGTACCCCAGTCGGCTTTCTGGGATTGATCTTTTCCCTCCTGCACGCGAGCCGCCAGGCTCTTTTGATGCTGTCTTGGGCGCTGGTAGCCGAGATCATGGCTTCAGCCGGGGTGTGATGCAGGTACTTGCCAAAGGCTTTCTTACAGAATTGGGTGTACTCGCGCGTGAATAAAATAAATTCATGCCAAGCCACATCTACCACTTGTGAGGGCATCGCTATCATGCGGCGCTTTGCGCTGTGGCAGAGTAGAAAGTATTCTTTTAGACCAGCGATGACTAAATCCATATCACTTTGATTCAGATGGGGATAGGTGCTTTGCACTTTTTCCATGACTCTTTGCGGCGGCTGGTATTGGTTGATATATTCCGTCTGATGTTTTTTAGCAAGGGAAAGCGCATAAAAATAAATCGCTAGCGCACAGCAAATACCGAGGATGAAATAGAGCATGTTTTATCCTTCTTGATCCCGGCGTGCGTCAGCAGCACAGCGCCAGGATCAAGGGAATTTTTAATGGCTAACCGTGACTTTTTTACCCTTGGGCTGGCCGATGGCGGCTAACATTTCGCTAAACCAGGGGGTATCAATGTCGAACGGTTTGCCCCCTTTGATACGCGGAAACTCAATCGCTCGCAACACGCCGTTACGGTCTTCATCATGGCCGATCACCCCGGATTCACCCCGTAACGCGCATTCAACCGCGAGATCAGCACAGGATTTAATGAGCCGCAGATCTTCACTGTTGGCGGCGGACGCCCGCGCAAAATAGCCAGATTTCTGGATCAGGGTTTTTTCCGAGCCGATCATCTGCGCAAACTGTTCGCCAAACCATTTGCCGGGATTCACCGCGTCGAGCTTGATATGGCCGAAAGCATCGCGTGGCACTTCTTGCCCCTTAGCTTGCAGTTCGGCCACGATGGCTTCCACGCCCGCGCCTTCGGAAACGAAAATATTGAGGCAATCGACCCGATCCATGGCGGCGCGTAGGCGCTTGGCCTCGGCGGCGATGTCGATTTCCATTTCCGGCACATAGACGGCATGAATGTCGAAGGCCACCCGGTCCAGGCCCAGTCCAGGCAGCCACTCGGACTGATTGAGCAACTTGCGGTATTCGTGGGCGGTGGCGGCGGTAAGCCAGCCGCAATTGCGGCCCATGACCTCGTGGATAATCAACATCCGTGGGTTGGCGTTGTTCTCAGCCACCACATTCTTGAAAAAGCGCGCGCCCTGCTCGGCGGCCGTCCAGGCTCCCAGCGATTGGCGGATCGGATAGACATCGTTATCCACCGTTTTGGGTAGACCGATGACGGTAAGGCCATAGCCGTTTTTGCCCAGAAAGGCGGCGAGATCGGCGGCGGCGGTGTTGGTGTCATCGCCCCCGATGGTGTGCAGCACATCGACACCATCCTTGACCAACTGGTCGGCGGCGACTTTCTGCGGGTCGTCGCCTTCCTTGACCAGACCGCGCTTGACGCAATCCTTAACGTTGGTCAATTTGACCCGGCTGTTGCCGATGGGTGAGCCGCCATAGCTGTGCAGCAAGCCGGCTTTAGTGCGAACTTCTGGGGTTACCGGGTAGGAATCGCCCAGCAGCAGCCCTTTATAGCCACTGCGATAGCAGATAATGTCGATGCTGGGATCGATCTCGGTGTAGCGCTCGATCAGGCCGCCGACAGCCGAGCTAAGACAAGGGGCTAAACCGCCCGCCGTGAGAATGGCGACTTTCTTGGGCTTGCTCATGCTGGAATTGCACCTCTTAGGGTCAAGGGAGAAAAGAGGAAAAAATCAGGCTGAGTGAAATAGTAGGAGGAATTGCGCTACCGAACAACACACGGCTAACGGCGTAAATAGGCGATCTCTCGTGGCAGAGGGACATTGTTGCCGAAGCAGTCCTCCCCATACCCGGATTTAGCCAATAACTTGAGATCGCTTAACACGCGCTTATCGCCAGTAAAGATAATGCTGAGATCGGTTTTGATGTCGATCTGGCCCATCGCCTGAAGTCGGGCAATCTCGGTGGTGACTTTTTCTAGCAGGATGCCTTCCCGGCTAAATTCCTCGGACAGCTGGAGGGGTAGTTGGTGGATGACCAGCTTACCCCCCTCGGCGAGCTTGAACAGAACCTTTAGCACCGTGGTTTTGATTTCGCTATCGCTCAGCTCTTGTTCTGGCAGGGTCAGGCGGCCAATTTCGGCCAACAGCCAGCGCCGCTTGCGGGCATTGATTTTTTCATTGGCTCGGAACAAATCCAATGGCGCACTGGCGTCGTAGCCCTGACCGTCTAGCTCCATGCGCACATCGCTGCCGTAGTGCTGGACTATCTTGGCCACCAAGGTGGATGGGCGGACGTGGAAGCCGCGATAGGACGGTAGGGGGACCTTAACCGAGCCCACTTCTGCGTAGCGTTTGAGCATACTGTGACATAAGCCGCGCCCCAGCTTGAGATAATAGCCGGCGTAGGCAATGGCGTAGTTCATCAACAGCGGCAGCAGGGTTTCAAAGGTAATCACCGGCTTGCGCCGCAACACGGAATCGCCAGTATGCGCGTTGAGGTGGCGCTCGTAGTAGTGCGCTAAAAAGGTGGCGATTTCCAGCAGATGAAAGGTCACGCTAATATGCCCACGCAGAATCGGTAGATTAGCGTCCAATCCTTCCACTTCAGTTTCAGAGACATAGGTATCATAGAGCGATTGCAGGCAGTGAAACCGAACCTTTAAGTAGCGCAGGCTGTCTTCGC
>JBATSQ010000064.1:0-13428 GCA_049293375.1 Candidatus Contendibacter sp. | reverse complement strand
CCAGTTGATGGAATTCATTCAGTGGATCCGCCAGGAATTCAAGCTCACCATCCTGTTAATTGAGCATCAGATGAAACTGGTCATGGGCATTTGCGAACGGATTAAGGTGCTGGATTTCGGCGAAACCTTGGCGGAAGGACCGCCTGCGGCGATCCAGAATGATCCCAAAGTGCTGGAAGCCTATCTGGGCGAGGGGCCCGTCGGATGAACGCCGAGGCCAATGGACTGGACAACCTGCAACTGGAAGTGCGGGATTTAGAAGTGCATTACGATGGCATTCGCGCGCTGCATGGGGTGTCGTTCACGGTGCTGCAGGGTGAAATCGTGACCCTGATTGGGGCTAATGGTGCAGGTAAAACCTCCATTCTGCGCGCTATTTCCGGCTTGATCCCTTATGGCGGCGCTGTGGTGTTCGAGGGTCGCAATCTTAAGCAAACGCCCGCCCATCGCATCGTCGGGCTAGGGATCGCCCATGTGCCGGAGGGTCGTGGTATCTTTGGCAATCTGACCGTGCTGGAGAACCTGCGGCTGGCCACTTGGCAGCGAGCCGACCCGGCTGAAATCGAAACTGACCAAGAGCGCGTGTTCACCATCTTTCCGCGCCTTAAGGAGCGCCGTCATCAACCCGGCGGCACCTTGTCTGGAGGCGAACAGCAGATGCTGGCGGTGGGGCGAGCGTTGATGAGTCGGGGGCGCTTGCTCCTGCTAGACGAACCGTCCATGGGGTTGTCGCCCCGGCTGGTGCAGGAAATTTTTCGGGTGATTGAGGACATCAACCGTTCCGGTACCACGGTTCTGCTGGTGGAGCAGAACGCCAACATGGCGCTGCGGATCGCATCGCGGGCCTATGTGCTGGAAACCGGCAGCGTGATTTTGTCCGGGACGGGGGTGGCCTTGCTGGGCGATCCGCGGGTGAAAGAGGCGTACCTGGGCGCGTAGCCGCGCTCTGGCCCCTCTCCCGGCCTCAGGGCTTAGGCTCGGCGGCTTCTTCCATGACCACCCGAAACCCGGTCATGCCGTCGCGGGTGTCAGGTTTGCGCCCCAGTCGCTTGGCCGGGCGTAGATCCCCGGCACCATTGTTCCACGAACCGCCGCGGATCACCCGCTGGCCTTGATGGGGCCGCGCGGTCGAACAGCGCTGTTCCTCGCCCGCATAATTGGGGTTGTAATCCGAGCAGGTCCATTCCCAGACGTTACCAGCCATGTCACGTAGGCCGGCGGCATTGGGCTGGTAGCTGCCAACCGGGGCCGTAACCGCGTAGCCATCGTCCAAGCTACCGATCGAAGAGCCCGTCGGATCGTTGCGATCGGAAAAGTTAGCATAACGGGGGTCCATGGTTTCGCCCCAGATATAGCGGGCCTTCCCGCCGGCCCGTGCCGCGTACTCCCATTCGGCCTCGGTCGGGAGCCGGAAACGTTTGCCCGCGCCCGTTTCCCAGGAGAGCCATTCCGTGAACGCCCTGGCATCTTCCCAGCTGACATTGACTGCGGGCTGGTTGTCTTCGTTTAGGGAGCGGCCTTGAAAAGAACCGCTATTATGCGCGGGTTTGAAGCGGCGGAATTGGCCGTTGCTGATTTCAGTCGCACCCATCCAAAAGCCCTTAACGCACACTTGATGGTCGGTTTCATCCCGACCACGATCCCGTTCGGTGGGTGGACTGCCCATGCCAAAGCAGCCGCCTTCAATCCAGTGAAGCGTTTGGCTGGCGGCGTTATCGGTCTGGGTTTTGAGCGCCGCATAGGGCCGTAAGGCCGCAGTCAGTTCTGCGCGGATAGCGGCCAGCGCTGGGTGATCGGGGCTGAGAGCCGTCGCTCGATCTAGTTGGGTGCTCGCCAAATCCCAATTGCTGGCAGACATGGCGGCGCGGGCTTGCTCAATGTGGCGGGTGGCTTCCTGAAAACGAGCTTGGGCGGTTTCCTGATCATAATGCGCTTGCGCTTCTTTTTGGCGCTGGAGTTGCTCTATCGCCGCTTTCTGGCGCTCCTCTTGGATGGATTGGTAGTATTGATAACCCAGAAGGCCAACGCCGGCTAAGCCGGAAACCGCAAAGACCGCCAGCAGAATCCGTAGCCAGTGAATGGCTGTCGTTTTGGCGACGATTGGGCTAATCGCTAATTCATCAACGGGTGGTGTAGGTTGGGAAATGGGTGTTATCGAGCTGGAAGCATCCGCCACCCCGACCCGCTCTACCGTGGAGGCTTTCCGCAAGTGTTCCAGGGCCGATTGCGGTGGACGTTTGAGCAAACTTTCGGGTTCAGGCGCTAGAGTTGGCGCAGGGGCGTCGGGTGGGGTCGGCGCGGGTTCCGGGGGGAGCGCTTTGGGAGCAGGCGGGGTCGGTTCCGCCGGTTCCGCCATTTGCTCCCAAATATTTTCCAGCAGTGGGAGGGAGCCGTCGGCGTCCTCGAACTTAATTTGGGCGGAGAGCGAGGCAACGCTCACCGGCTCCTCCGATGTTCTTTTTCTTTCCAGCACGGGAAAGCCCTGTTCCCGCTCTAGCTGGTATTCTGGGGCGACGCCAGTGCGCGCCGTCGGGTGAGAGCGTTGCGCTCGCAGCTCCTGATAGTTCTGCTCAGCCCGCACGTTGCGCGTGGACGGTCTTGAAACCTGATCTAAAAGACCGCTATCTAAGGGAGGCAACTGTGAAGGGTCAGGGCGACGCTCCGCTTGATCAGAGGCTCTTAGCGCCTCGCGCATGGCGGCGATAGTCTGAAAGCGATCTTCGGGGCGCACGGCGATGGCGCGGTCGATCAGCCCCAGCAAGGCAGAGGAATACAAGCCGGCACCAATCTCACTGGCGGGGCGCACGGGATCCTTGAGGACTCGTCCCGGCGCTTCCACAGGAGGGGTGCCGGTAATGCAGCGATAGAGCACCGCGCCGGTCGCATAAATGTCGGTCCAGGGGCCATAATCTTCCCCCACCGTCACATACTGTTCGATGGGTGAGTAGCCGGGCGTCACCACGCTGGTGACGCTGCGCGTACGACGGCCCAGCGCCTGGCGGGCGGCCCCAAAATCGATCAAGATGACCTGACCGTTACTACCCCGGATGTAGAGATTGCTGGGCTTGATGTCCCGATGCAGATAACCTTGGCCGTGCACCGCTTCCAGGGCCGGCATGATATCGTTCAGCAGGCGACGCAGTTCGGGTTCGGGCAGAATGCCCCCCCGATATAACGAAGCGCTGAGCGATTCGCCTTGCTCGTACTCCATGACGATGTAGGCGGTGCCGTTGGCGGTGAAATAATCCCGTACCCGCACCACGCCAGGATGATTGATCTGCACCAGGATTTTGGCTTCATCCAGAAAGCGTTGCAGGCCCCATTCGTAGCAGGGGGGTTCGGTGCTGCGCGCCGGTACCTGACCTTGGGTGTTGGCGCGCACCATGGCACCGTTGTGATCGCGGTAAGCCCACTCGGCGGGAAAGTATTCCTTGATGGCGACTTCATTTTCGAGCGCCTCATGAATGGCTTTATAGGTGATGCCAAAGCCGCCAGCCCCTAGCACGCCCTCGATCTGATAGCGGTGCAGCGTGTAGCCCATGGGCAGCGCGTTAGTTTCTTCGGTCATCGAAATCTCTTCACAGTCAATCAGCGCCAGCGTACGCCATCTTGGGAGATGGAGCCAGGCTCAGGAGCGCTCGCTGCGCTGCAAATCTCCGGTGTCACCCAGCAGGCGTTGCCACCAGGAGCGCCGACGGCGCGGCAAGGTGTCGGTCGCCCGCAACAGCAGCAGCGTGGCGTTATCCGCGCTCGCCCCACCTCGCTGGGTGGCCCGCGCGGCGAGCAGCGGCGCAGCAGCAGCGGCTCCCGTCTGGGCACTTTCCCAAAGTTCCTCTTCGCTGACATGTTCCCAGACGCCATCCGAGCAAAGCGCCAGCAAATCACCGGACTGGATTGTGATCTGTCCCACATCAGGTTGCGGACGCTCCTCGCCGCCCAGCGAGCGGTACAGTCGGTTTTGCGCCGGATGCGTCGCCATTTCCGATTCGTCGATTTCGCCCATATCCATCAGCAGTTGCACGGCTGAATGATCGCGGGTGCGCATCAGGCGTCGCCCATCTCTAAAATGATACAACCGACTGTCACCGACATTGAGCCAATAGCCCTGGTCGCCTTGCAGCCACAACACGACGACCGTGCTGCGCGCATTTTCCGATTGGCGATTGATGGCAGCGTGCATATCCCAGCAGAGCTGATTGAGTGCGGCCAGCGGGTCGGTGCGTAGCAGCGTCGTGGGATTGTGTGCCAGCTTGCGCGCCTCCTCGACCACGATTTGCGCGCCCATGGCCCCATCAAGGTGACCGCCCATGCCGTCGGCCAGCAGAGCCAAAAGCCCGTCTTGCTGAGGGAGCTCGAACATGCCCCATCGATCTTGCTGTTCCCGACGGCCCCCCACTTCGCTGGCAGTCCCTCGCTCCCAAGCGGGTGCTGGGCGCCCCACTGTGTTGGAATTCATGGTGCAGTCTCCCCTGGTGCGGGCGGGGTGAAAACGAGGCGGTGGGGGAGCTGCTCCCGGTGGCGGTGCGTCCGCAGTGGGGAAGAACGCAGACCACACTGGACGTGGCCAACAGAGCACCCGAACAGGCGGCTTTTCTCCCTAACAGTAGCGCTGTGCATTATCATGGTGGTGGCGTCGGGTATCCTGGCGATAATAAGGCGGCGATTCAAGTCTAGCTTTGCCGGCAGCCGACAATTATGTGGCCGCTGCTTGGAAACAGACAATGCGAAATTCGCTTCGGGCCGAGCTAGAGAGGACCGGAATTCCGCGCCGGATGCATTTATAGCAAAGCAAGCACTTCCTCGGCATGTCGCGCGCAATCGGGTTGGTCGATCACATGGGCGATATGACCGCTTTCATCAATGATGAAGGTCATACGGCTGGCGACTCCAAAAAGCTTCATTGCGCCGCCTAGCAATCCACTGCCGATGGTCCCATAGGCTTTACTAATGGCACCATCCAGGTCCGCCACTAAGGGAAAGCGCAGCCCGTACTTGGCGCTGAAGCGCTGGTGGGATTCAACATCTTGGGTGGAAACGCCCAAGACCGCCGCGCCTTGCTGCGCGATGTCTTCGTAGTGATTGCTGAGCGAACAGGCTTGTTTGGTGCAGCCGGGCGTATCATCCATTGGATAAAAGTACAACACGACCTTTTGGCCAAGATAATCAGCGAGCTTGATGGTGTCGCCAGAAGTCACGGTGGCGGTGAATAGGGGGGCTGGGTCGCCTATTTTCAGTTTCATTGTTTGATCCCCTTGGATGGCTAGTAAGCATGTAGTCGAGTTCTCCCGTTCTGGGGTGTGGATTCGTTACAGCCCGACCTTACGGTCCACAACAAAGGGCCTAAACCCTGAGTTGAGTCTGGAATCGCCAGCTTGGCAAACGGTCATCACCCGCCGGAGCGGTGACCTCGTTAATTATAGAATTTGTGCAGAATTTGCCAGGCGCGCTGTGATGGGGATAGCCGCGCTGCCATTCGGTGCGCGTCAAGACTGCGGGTTATCTTTGCTTGTGCGTGATTTCCAGCTATGTTTGCGGGGCAGGTGGCTAAAACCCTGCGCATCCGAGTAGAGGGTGGCATGGAAAAAATCTGGTTGCGCGAATATTCGCCGGGTGTGTCGGCGGAGATTGACTTGAACGAATTCACCTCGCTCAAGGATATTCTGGAAAAGAGTTGTCAGCGGTTTGCGGATTTACCGGCCTACTCGAACATGGGCGTGACCTTGCGTTATCGGGAGATCGACCACCTTAGTTGCGCGTTCGGGGCCTGGCTGCAAGGGGTGGCTGGCTTGGGCAAGGGTGAGCGGGTCGCCTTGATGATGCCCAATATCCTGCAATATCCAGTAGCCTTGTTTGGCGTCCTGCGCGCGGGTTTGATCGTGGTCAACGTCAATCCGCTCTACACACCGCGTGAGCTGGAGCATCAGTTAAAAGATTCCGGCGCGACGGCGATTATTATTGTTGAGAACTTCGCACATACCTTGCAGGAGGTGTTGGACGAAACGCCCATCAAGACGGTGATTACCACTCAGATCGGCGATCTCTTTCCCTTCCTCAAGCGGACCGTGGTCAACTTCGTGGTCAAACGGGTTAAGAAACTGGTGCCCGCCTGGCATATCCCCAACGCGGTTGCGTTGCCTCAGGTTCTGCGCGAGGGTGCAAGGCGGGCATTAACCGATACGCCGCTTCAGCATGAGGACATCGCATTCCTGCAATATACCGGCGGCACCACGGGCGTCGCCAAGGGCGCGATCCTGACCCACGGCAACATTGTGGCGAATTTGCAGCAGGCCTCAGCGTGGCTGAGCGCCGTGTCCCGACCCGGCGAGGAAACCATCATCGCCGCGCTGCCTCTTTATCACATCTTTTCGCTGACCGTGAATGGCCTGACGTTCATGAAGGCCGGCGGCCACAACATCCTCATTACCAACCCCCGCGACATGGCAGGGTTTGTCAAGGAACTGGCTCAGGTGCGCTTCACCGCCATTACTGGGGTGAACACCTTATTCAATGGGTTACTGCATACGCCCGGTTTCGAGCGACTGGATTTCAGCACGCTCAAACTGAGTCTAGCCGGTGGCATGGCGGTGCAGCGGGCCGTCGCGGAACGCTGGCGGCAAGTGACCGGGACGCCGCTGATTGAGGGTTATGGCCTGACCGAGACCTCTCCGGGCGCGACCTTCAACCCGCTGACGCTGGAAGAGTATAACGGCAGTATTGGGTTGCCGCTGTCCTCCACCGAGGTCTCCATCCGCGACGACGAAGGTCGAGAGCTGGGCCTTGGGCCGCAGGCCGCTGGGGAATTGTGTATTCGCGGCCCGCAGGTGATGCGTGGCTATTGGAACCAGCCGGCTGAGACCGCCAAGGTCATGACCGCTGACGGCTTTTTACGCACCGGTGATGTGGCTTACATGGATGAGCGGGGCTACCTGCGGATTGTCGACCGCAAAAAAGACATGATTCTGGTGTCGGGTTTTAATGTCTATCCCAATGAAATTGAGGATGTGGTGGTGCAGCATCCTGGAGTACGGGAAGCGGCGGTGGTCGGTGTACCCGACGAGAAATCGGGTGAAGCAGTCAAATTGGTGGTGGTGCGCAAGGATCCAGCGCTGACTGCGGAGGCGATCATTGCTTATTGCCGCCAAAACCTAACGAGCTACAAGGTGCCGCGTAAGGTGGAGTTTCGTAACGAACTGCCCAAAAGTAATGTGGGCAAGATTCTCCGCCGGATGCTGCGCGACGTTTAGCGTAGAAACCATCCAGCCAGCAGCCGACTACGGGCGCAAAGCGCGTAGTCAGGCCGCCGCTGCGGGCGCGGCTGCAATCCGCTCCAGCCAATCCAGCAGCGCGTCCGCAGCCTCGTGCCAGTTCATTTCCATCATCATGGCGTGGGCCATATTCGGAAAGATACACACTTCCGCGTGGTAGAAGCGGGCGGTTTCCTCAACGATGGCGGGTGAGACAAACACATCATTGCGCGCGCCCAAAACCAGAATGGGCATCGGCAACTGATCTGGCTTCAGGCGTAGCGGATTCAGGCCCATCATATCCAGCGCCACAACTTGCGATTCGGCTTGCACATAACCGAAATACTGACGCAATTTGGCGGCGGGCATATCAGCCGAGAACAACAGGCGGCGCATCATTTCTGGTGTACCGTAAGTGGGGCCGAGCAGCGAAAATAACGTCATCTGCTGGAACAGAAACGGATGCCGCATCGCCATATGCAGGTTGGTTGGTAACAGCCCCTGCGGCGGCACCGCCGCCATCAGCGCCACCCCGGCGATCTGGGCATGATTTTCCAGGTATTTCTGGACGATCATGCCGCCCATCGAATGACCGATCAAAACCGGCGGCGCGGACAGGGTGGCGACGGCTTGTTCCAGATCAGCGACATAATCGGCCAAGCGCCAGGTGTGAAGCTGTTCACGGCCTTCGCTGCGGCCATGACCGCGCAGGCTGAAGGCATGGGCGGCGTAGCCGTGGCGGGCGCAGTAGGGCAAAAAGTGTTCATCCCAGCAGCGCGCGTCCGCAAACGAGCCATGGATGAAGAGCAGTGGCGTCGCTTTGGGCGTAACTTCAGGGTAGCGGCTGATGATGTCCAGCTTCATGGGGTTTTCATCCTGTCAGGTGACGAACGGCGTATTGTAGCGCTTACCTTTAACTTTTCTGCGGTTTAAAAGGTGGCGATGGTCGCCAAGGCGTGGGGTCAATGGCGGTAATCCGGCACTGGAAGCGACCCTGGCTCAACACCGTTTCCACCAGGTCGCCGATGTGGACCGCATCAGCCCGCCGCAGCACTTCACCCGCCGGGTGCCTGCGCGCTATGGCGTAACCGCGCTCCAGCGTGGCGAGCGGACTGAGGGCGTGCAGATGGCCGCTTAGGCTGTGCAGGTGGTGGGTGGTGGTCGCCAAGCGTTGCCGCAGCGCCACTTGCAGGCGTTGCTCCAGCTCATCGAGGCGCTGGGTGTGCGCTCGTAGCCGCTGGCTTGGCTGGACGCGCTCCAGCCGCGCCGCCAGGGTCCCCAAGCGTTGTCGCTGGTGCGCCAGTTGCCGTTGCAGAGCGCCATCCAGCCGGGTGGCCAGGAGTTCCACGCCCTGCCGCCAATCCAACTGAGCCGGGCTGGTGAGTTCCGCAGCCGCAGTAGGGGTGGCGGCGCGGAGGTCGGCGGCAAAATCAGCCAGCGTGACATCGGTTTCGTGGCCGATGCCAGTCACCAGAGGCAAGGCGCACGCGGCGATGGCCCGCGCCACGCTTTCCGTGTTGAAAGCCTGCAAATCCTCCAGCGAACCGCCGCCGCGCACCAGGAGTAGCACATCGCATTCCTGGCGTTGGGAGGCGAGTTGGATGGCGCGGACGATGGCTTCGGCGGCGTTATGGCCCTGCACCGGGGTCGGGTAGAGCAACACCGGCACAGCCGGGCAGCGGCGGCCCAGGGTGGTGAGGACATCGCGGATCGCAGCTCCGCTGGGAGAAGTGATGACGCCAATCCGCTGGGGGAAGCGCGGTAAGGGGCGCTTGCGGTCGGTGGCGAATACTCCTTCCTGCTCTAGGCGCAAGCGTAATGCCTCAGCGGCGCGGCGCAGCGCGCCCGCGCCCGCGTCCTCGATGTGCTCGATAATGAGCTGAAAATCACCGCGCGCCGGATACAAGCTGAGCCGACCACGCGCGAGCACCTGTTGACCGTTGCGCGGGCCATCGCGGAACAGAAAGGCCCGATTTTGAAACAAGGCGCAGCGAAGTTGCGCCCGTGTATCTTTCAGCGAGAAATAGCGATGGCCGGAAGAAGGCAGAGACAGATTGGAGACCTCGCCTTCGATCCATACCACGGGAAACTCGCCTTCCAGCACGGCCCGCGCTTCCTCATTCAGCCGTGAAACGCTGTAAACCTCCGGGCCGGGCGAATCCGCCAGCAGCCGGTTGTAGGGGAGTCTTTTGTCCATGGGATATCTTGCGTTTATAATCGACTGTTTATCTTGCCGTAGGGCTGAGGTCCCGCCGCCATGCGTATCGTTCAGGAAGCCCTGACCTTCGACGATGTTCTGCTGTTGCCCGCCTACTCCGCAGTGCTGCCCAAGGACGTAAGCCTCAGGACGCAATTGACCCGCGCCATCACCCTCAACATCCCCTTGGTATCGGCGGCGATGGATACCGTAACCGAATCGCGGCTGGCCATTGCCTTGGCCCAGGAAGGCGGCATCGGGATGATCCATAAGAATATGTCGGTTAAAAAACAGGCCCAGGAAGTACGGCGGGTCAAAAAGTACGAAAGCGGCGTCATCAGCGATCCCATCGTCACCGCGCCGACCACCACCATCCGTGAGGTGCTGGCCCTGACCCGCGCTCATCATATTTCCGGGGTGCCGGTGGTAGACGGTGAGGATCTGGTGGGCATCGTCACCAGCCGCGACTTGCGCTTTGAGGATAGTATGAATGCGCCGGTCAGCACTATCATGACGCCCAAGGAACGCTTGGTCACGGTGCGGGAAGGCGCCAGTCGCCAGGCGGTCGTTGAGTTATTGCACAAGCACCGCATCGAAAAGGTGCTGGTGGTCAACGACCGCTTCCAGTTGCGCGGCATGATTACCGTCAAAGACATTCAGAAATCCAGTGATTTTCCCATTGCCTGTAAGGATGAATGGGGTCGCTTGCGGGTGGGGGCGGCGGTAGGCACTGGCGGCGATACCGAAGAGCGGGTCGCGGCGCTGGTGGGCGAGGATGTCGATGTGATCGTGGTCGATACGGCTCATGGCCATTCGCGCAATGTGCTGGATCGCGTGCGTTGGATCAAGAGTCATTATCCGCAGATGCAGGTCATCGGCGGTAATATCGCCACCGGTAATGCGGCGCGCGATTTGATCGAAGCCGGTGCGGATGCGGTCAAAGTCGGCATCGGTCCCGGTTCGATCTGCACCACTCGCATTATTGCCGGGGTCGGGGTGCCACAGATCAGCGCGGTGGCCAACGTGGCTGAAGCCTTACGGGATTCCGATGTGCCGGTCATCGCCGATGGCGGGGTGCGTTATTCCGGGGATCTGGCCAAGGCGGTCGCCGCCGGCGCGCATTCGGTCATGATCGGTGGGCTGTTTGCGGGCACTGAGGAAGCGCCTGGCGAGGTGGAATTGTTTCAGGGCCGCTCCTACAAATCGTATCGGGGCATGGGTTCGATTGGCGCGATGACTCAGCAGCACGGTTCCAGCGACCGCTATTTTCAGGAAGGCAGCGCGGTGGAGAAGCTGGTGCCGGAAGGCATTGAGGGTCGCGTACCCTACAAAGGCAGCGTATTGGCCATTATCAATCAATTGATGGGCGGCCTGCGTTCCAGCATGGGCTATGTCGGCTGTCAGGACATCGCCGAGATGCGCAGCAAGCCGGCTTTTACCCGGGTGACCTCGGCGGGTATGCGCGAAAGCCATGTCCATGATGTCACCATCACCAAAGAAGCGCCGAATTACCGGGTCGATTGAATCACGGCCCGGTGTGCTGCGCTTTTCCGTCAGCCGAGAAGGGAACGCCGCCATGACCCTCCGTAACATCCATTATGACCGGATTCTCATTCTCGATTTCGGTTCGCAATATACCCAGCTGATCGCCCGTCGGGTGCGTGAAATCGGTGTTTATTGCGAGATTCTGCCCTGGGACACCGATCCCGACGCCCTGCGCGCTTTCCAGCCGCGCGGCGTGATTTTATCCGGCGGCCCAGAATCGACCACAGTCACCAATGGCCCGCGCGCGCCCCAGAGCCTGTTTGAGCTGCACGTCCCTCTCCTAGGGGTCTGCTACGGCATGCAAACCCTGGCCATGCAGCTCGGCGGCCTGGTGGAGGCATCAGATCATCAGGAGTTCGGTTACGCCCAGGTGCGCGCTCATGCCCACTCGGCCTTGTTGCACGCTATTGAAGACCACGCCAGCCCAGAAGGTTACGGACTGCTGGATGTGTGGATGAGCCACGGCGACCGCGTAACGGCATTGCCGCCTGGCTTTGTGCGCATCGCCAGTACGCCAGCTTGCGCCATCGCCGGCATGGCCGATGAGGAGCGCCGCTGGTACGGGGTGCAATTCCATCCCGAAGTGACCCACACCCGGCAGGGCGAGCGGATCCTGCGCCGCTTTGTGCTGGATATTTGCGGCTGCGCGGCGCTGTGGACCACCGGCAACATTATCGAAGACAGCATAGCCACCGTCCGCGCGCAAGTAGGTGAGGGTAAGGTGTTACTGGGGCTGTCCGGCGGGGTGGATTCCTCGGTGGTGGCTGCGTTGCTGCACCGGGCCATCGGCGACCAACTGACTTGCGTCTTTGTCGATACCGGCCTGCTGCGTCAGTATGAAGGCGATCAGGTCATGAGCACCTTCGGCCAGCATCTTGGCGTGCGGGTGATCCGGGTCGATGCCGAAAACCAGTTTTTGGACGCGCTGGCCGGTGTCACCGATCCCGAACAGAAGCGCAAAATCATCGGTGGCCTGTTTATCACAATTTTCGAGGCGGAAGCAGCCAAGTTGGCGGATGTGCAATGGTTGGCGCAGGGTACGATTTATCCTGATGTGATTGAGTCGGCGGGTGCCAAGACGGGTAAGGCGCACGTCATCAAATCGCATCACAATGTTGGCGGCCTGCCGGCAGCGATGCGCCTGAAGCTGGTCGAGCCGCTGCGCGAGCTGTTTAAGGACGAGGTGCGTCGCCTGGGGATAGAACTGGGCTTGCCCTCCGAGATGGTCTACCGTCATCCCTTTCCAGGGCCGGGCTTGGGGGTACGCATCCTGGGCGAGGTCAAAAAGGAGTATGCCGATGTGTTGCGCCGGGCCGATCACCTCTTCATTGAGGAGCTATGCCAGGCCGATCTGTACGATAAGACCAGCCAGGCGTTTGCGGTGTTTCTACCGGTGAAATCCGTGGGCGTCATGGGCGATGGGCGCCGCTACGATTACGTCATTGCCCTGCGGGCCGTGGAGACGGTGGATTTCATGACGGCGCGCTGGGCACACTTACCCTATGCTTTTCTCGATCGGGTCTCACGGCGGATCATCAACGAAGTACGCGGCATTTCGCGGGTGGTTTACGATATTTCCGGCAAGCCGCCCGCAACGATTGAGTGGGAGTGATGGGGCTGAATATCCACTCCTCACCGAGAATGCTATGGAAATCCAGATGCCGCGCGCCCGTCGTCGGCTGACGGCGCTGCTCGTCTTATTGCAGTTGGCGGGTTGTGGTTCGTTGTTCCGGGAGACCGCTGCGGTCACTGCGGGCGTGGGCGGCGCAGCGCTGGCAGCGCGTGCAAGCGATAACGCCGCTGTCGCAACGGGTATCGGCCTTGGGTGTACAGGCGGCAGCGCGCAGGTGTGCAATATGTTGAGAAACGCTACCATCGCCTGCAACAGGATCTGATCGCCGGGATTGCCGGGCGCTTGGGAGTTGGACAAGTGGCGACTTGGCAGATTTCCCATTCGATTCCGCTTGAGCCGAATGAGCGGGGGCGGGTGACTGTCAGTCGGCTAATTAACGTTGGATCGTTGCAGTGCAAAGAAATTGTGTTTTCGGTGGATGCTCTGGAACAACAGGCCACAGCGAGTGCTTTCGTGGGCGTTGGCATTATGGTGGATGGCGCGGTCAGCGCGGCGGTTAATTATACCTTCCGTACCCTGCATCAAGCTCAGCAGGATCATATCGCCACCCAGGCTGGCGCATTGGGTGTCGGCGAGAGCCGCGCTTGGGCGATTAAGAACAGCATCCCTTATGGCAACGAACACGGTCAAGTGCGGCTGGTGCGTGAGATCGGCAATCCCCTGGCGCGCTGCCGGGCAGTGCTGTTTTCCGTAGAAAGTCCGCAGGCCCGCTGGTTTTCGGGAAACATCTGCCAGCACAGCAATGGCCAATGGAAATGGGCCTCGGCAGAGCCTGCCACGCTGCGCTGGGGTAGTCTGCACTAAAATGC
>JBATSQ010000063.1:0-20133 GCA_049293375.1 Candidatus Contendibacter sp. | reverse complement strand
GCGCTGGCGCGGGGCTTGTTGGTTACGGATGAGGCGGCAGCGATGGAGGCCGCTGGTTTTGCCCCTCGGCTGATCGAAGGGCGAGCCGATAATCTGAAGATTACGCGGCCGGAGGATCTGACGCTGGCGGAGTTTTACCTGATCCGCCAAACCCAGAGCGCTTGAGGAGAGCTTAAATTTGGCAGCGTCCACTTCCGCCCTGAATACCAAGCAGATTCGACAACTTTTCCTGCGTCTACAAGTCGGCCGACCTCACCCGACCACCGAGCTACGCTATCAGAATCCCTTTGAGTTGCTGATTGCGGTGATGCTGTCGGCGCAAGCCACCGATAAAAAAGTCAATGAAGCGACCGGGCCCTTGTTTGCCGCCGCCAACACTCCGCGCGCCCTGTTGGCGCTGGGTGAGGAGCGGCTAAAGGCGTTCATCCAGACTATTGGCTTGCATAACAGCAAAGCCGCTAATATCCGTAAGACCTGTACCCTATTGCTAGAACGGCACGGTGGCGCGGTGCCGCGCACGAGGGATGCCTTGGAAGCCTTGCCAGGCGTCGGGCGTAAAACCGCCAACGTCATACTGAATACGGCGTTTGGCGAACCGACCATTGCTGTGGATACACACATCTTTCGGGTCGCCAACCGCACGGGGCTGGCACCGGGCAAGACCACGCGCGCGGTCGAGGAGGGCTTGGTGATGGTCACCCCGGAGCTATTCAAACGGAATGCGCACCACTGGCTGATTCTGCATGGCCGCTATGTTTGCACCGCGCGCCAGCCCAAATGCCGGGTCTGTCCGATTCACGACCTGTGCGCTTATCCTGATAAAACCGGAGTGGCCTAATGTTTGGCAATAATCGGGATCAGCTACGGCGCTACTACGGAGCAGTCTGGCAAAAGGCTAAGCGTGGTGAGTTGCTGGAGCCGTTGGAGCAGATCATCGCCACTACCTTGCGAGCGCACCCGGAATATCAGCCGTTAATGGTGGCGATTGAATCCGCCCTGGATCGCGAGTACCTCCCAGACCAGGGCCAGACCAATCCCTTCCTGCACCTGGGGATGCACATTGCTATCCAGGAGCAACTGCATAGCGACCATCCGGTGGGAATGGTCGCTATTTATCAACGCTTGTGTCGGCGCTTAGGCGACTCTCACGCTGCTGAACACACGATGATGGACTGTTTGGGGGAGATTTTGTGGGAGGCGCAACGCAATGGCCAAGCGCCAGATGAGCAGGCTTATCTCCAGCGATTGCGGCGTTTGGCGCGACTCTGAGGAGTCAGTCTGAAATGCCACTGCTTTACTATTCGATTGTTTTTCCTTATTTAACCGGATGCTGCCGCGTCGTCTTGGGCGCACGTTTGGCAGGCGCGGAAACAGGTGCCGGGGTGTCGGCCGGGGCTGCCGCCGGATGGCCGGTGGTCAGAGAATCCAGCATTTTCTTTTCCGCCGCGAGCCAAAAATCCAGGGCTGAACCGTACTGGCGTCCCGTTGCTTCCCAAAGCTGATAAGCAGTCTTACGAATCTGTTCGAGATAGTGGGCCGGTGAGAATGTCTCAAAGGTCTCGGTCAGAGTATCTTCCTGGCCCAGGCCAGCCCCGGCGACGTTGCGCGTTGCCGCATCGCTGAGTAGGCGCAAATGCCGTTCAGCGGCCAGCCAATAATCCAGGGTCAGTTCGCGCTGGTCGGCGCTGGCCGACCACATGTTGTGGGCCAGTTCCCGAATCCGATACAGATACAGGGCGCGCAAAGCCGAAGGCCAAGCGGTGGCGTTTTCAAGCGCCACCGCCGTGGTTTCCTTGGCGCGACGGGCGGTATCCGCTGTCAGCTCAATGACCATCTGCTCCGCCATTACCCAGAAATCGAGCGCGGTTCGGCTAAAATCGCTGCCCGCCGTGAGCCAGATGTGGTAGGCAAGGTTACGAATTTCATGTTCTAGATCGTTTTCCATAAATATGGATTGGCCTGTTTTAGTCATTATTCATCTGATTACCATGCCGTGCTAACGGCGCGGCACGGTGACCCCCCAGTATGGCTGTAGTCCCGCAAACCAGCGTGGCCCATGCGTACCCGATTGCCCTCACCGCAATCCGCAAGCGTCTGCGTTAGCGCAACCGGCCAGGAATGATCAGCCAGTGACCTCTGCGCCTTGCGGAATTATAGACGAGGAAATCCGGTAGGATTTCAGGGATTTTAGCAGGGCTGTTCAGCGACCGGGCGGGGATCAATCTTGACACTCAAAGCGGTTGGGATTCCAGATTGCTATCCTCGACCAAATCCCGATAGGCGTGCCAGGTGGCGTGGCCGATCAGCGGCATAGCAATCGCTAGGCCGATATAGAACGTGAGCAAGCCAATGGCGGAGAAGATCACAATCAGCAATGCCCACAGCAGCATCGTCCCCGGATTGACCCGAACTGCGGTAATACTGGTGAGTACGGCGGTCATAAAATCTACTTTGCGATCCAACATCATCGGGATCGAAACCACACTGACTGTGAAGACCACAGCAGCGATGATGGCACCTACCGCCAGGAATACCAGCAGAAAAGTCAAACCGCTGCCGGAAAAGAACAGTTCAGCGACGGAACCGTCCAGGGTTAAAACGCTTCCGCCGGCGATGGCTCCGAACAACACCGCCGCTAGCCGCGCCCAAAGCACCATTAACAGTCCGATCAATAAGCCAAACAGCAGAATAGGTAGGAAATTATGCCGCCAGGCTGTCAGTGCACGGCCCAGACTCACGGGTTGGCCTGCTTCCAACTGGCGGCTGATGTCGTACAGGCCCATGGCGAGGAAGGGTCCTGCGAGCAGGAAACCGCTGGTCAAAGCCAACACGTACTGAAACTGGGCAGAGACCAGATAAACCAGGATATAGCCCATCAACACGAAAATCAGGCCATAGGGAATGCTTGCTGCGGGCGCTCGCCATAAATCTTTCCAACCAGCGCCGAGCCACTCCCAAGGCTGGTTGGAGGAAATGATCCGTACCTTGGGCGTCGTCAACGAGCTTTCGATCACGGGAATGGAAGCAACCATTTGTCGTTCTCCTTAAGATCAGGGTGCGTGACGTACTTTGCGTGTTAGTGACTGTAGGGAGTGCAGCCCACAGGGGCCTGCTGGTCACAACAATCCTTACTTTAAGAAGATTATGTCAGTTAACGGAAGTTGCAATAAAAAGGGACTCTGTAGAGTCCCTTGAGAGAAATTCATGGATCGGCATCTGGCGGCGTTCTGGGCTGCCCTGGTGATGTCGCAGTGATCAGCCACGCGGCGGCCGCAGCCGCTGATAGAGATCATAGGTTTGCTGGGCGATGCTGCGCCAACTGTAATGCCGCTCCACCCGGTCACGGCCTGCTTGGCCCATCCGCTCACGCAACTCAGGTTCAGCGGCGAGACGGTTGATAGCATCGGCCAGGCCATGCTCAAACTTAGCCGGAGCAATAGGGTCGTGGGGCGGTTCCGACGACAGGTGCGGGTCCACGAGAAAGCCGGTTTCGCCGTCCACCACTACCTCGTTAATGCCGCCGACCGCACTGCCCACCACTGGCGTGCCGCAGGCCATCGCTTCTAGGTTAATGATGCCAAACGGTTCGTAAATCGACGGGCAGCAGAAGATGGCGGCGTGGGAATACAGGGCAATGGTGGTCTGGCGTGATACCATTTTTGGAATCCAGACGATGCCATCGCGGTGGCTTTGCAACTCGCGCACCATGTCTTCCATTTCGCGCTGCATAGCCAGCGTATCGGCATCACCCGCGCACAAGACGACTTGGAGCTTGGGATCGAGATGGGGAATGGCTTGCAGCAGGTAATACAGCCCTTTTTGCCGGGTCATGCGGCCCACAAACAGCACAAAGGGACGATTCGGATCGATGCCCAAGGCGGTCAAGGCGGCTGGATCCTGAATCGGCTGATATTCTTCGGTGTCGATGCCGTTGGGGATCACTACAATCCGGGTGGGTTCGACGTTGAACAGCCGCAACACGTCGTCGCGGGTGCTGCGCGAGACAGCGATTACGGCGTCCGCCATCTCCAGGGCGGTTTTTTCAATCCAGCAGGACAGATCATAGCCGCGCCCCAACTGCTCGCGTTTCCAGGGCCGCAACGGCTCCAGGGAATGCACGGTGATGACCAGCGGGATGTTGTAGAGAATCTTGGCCAGAATGCCGCTGAAATGGGCATACCAGGTATGGCAATGGATGACCTCGGCATTGCCTTCCAGATCGCTAATGCCCTGGCCAACGAACGCCAGACAGGTGCTCAAGGCCTTGAGCGGGGAGACAAAGGACTGCGGGCATCCAGCGAAATGGGTGGTGTCCATCTTGATGCCGCGCACATGCAGCTGGCCTTCATCCAGGGTCTGGTCGTGAAAGCTACGCACTTCGACCGGAGTCAGTTTGGCCAGCTCGCGTGAGAGATATTCGACGTGTACTCCAGCGCCGCCGTAGACGTAGGGGGGGTATTCATTGGTGGTGAGCAGGACGCGCATTGTTGTTGTGCTCCCTTGGTCGGGGATGTGGCGATGAAGTGGACAGCTTCCGATGCGGGCTTCTAGCCGAAGACCGCAGATAAGCATAGCGTAGCATTATGCCAAGCCGTGCGTGGTTTTTGAACGGGCGGCCAGTAGGCTAAAACGCAGTGGCTAAGGCGCACACCCGGTCGAGCATGGTGAGCCGCTCAGCCAAGGAGATGGTGGGAACCTCGTAAAAGGCCTGATAGACCACATCGCCCACGCCGCAGGCCGTGAGTACGCCCTCCGCCATGGGCCGGATCAACAGCTCTTCCCAGCGCTCCCGCTGGTAAGTGGCTTCGTCACCACCTAGTGTGCTGAGGATCAATGCTTTTTTATGGGTCAACAAGCCAGTCATGCCAGTGGGGCCGAAGTCGAAGGCAAACTTGCGGGTGAACACGCGGTCGATCCAGCCTTTCAGAATGGCGGGCGGGCCGAACCACCAGACCGGATAAATGAACACCAGACCCTCGGCCCACCGGAGAGCGTCCTGTTCGCGGCGGGTATCAACCGGCAAATCACCGCGCCAGTTGCGCAATAAATCTTCGCCATCCAGCACCGCCCGGAACTGCATCCGATACAGGTCGTGAATCCGGGTGACGTGACCGCGCGCGCGCAGGGCCGCATCCAGGGTTTCCAGTATGGCCGCGTTGAAACTGCGTGGGTTGGGATGGGCGTAAATAATCAGGATATTCATCACACCGCACGCGCGGCTCACGCGACCCGCGCGGCGAAGTGGTAGTCGGCCAGGCCCAGCTCCAGCGCATCACCCGCGCGTAACGGCCCGACGCCGGCGGGGGTGCCGGTGAGCACTATATCCCCGGGACAGAGGGTGAAGTGGGTGGAGATGTGAGCCAACAGGTCGAAGATGTCGACTATCATCAGGCGCGTATTGCCTTGCTGGCGCAGCTCGCCGTTGACCCACAGCGTCACCTCGGTCGCCTGCGGATCGGCCAGGGCTTTCGGCTGGAGGAAGGGCGATAGGGGGCAGGAACCGTCGAAGGCTTTAGCGGTTTCCCACGGATGGCCCTTTTTCTTCAATTCATTTTGTAAGTCGCGCAGGGTCAGGTCCAGGGCAACGCCATAACCGGCCACAGCGGCGCGCGCGGTCATGGCAGCGGCGTCGCACAACGTTTGACCCACCAAGACTGCCAACTCCACTTCGTGATGACACTCTCCCCGGTCCAGGGGTAAGCGAATCCATTGGTCCAGTCCCAACAGGGCGGTAGCTGGTTTCATGAACAGAATGGGGGTTTCTGGTACCACATGGCCCAGTTCACGGATGTGGTCAAGGTAATTACGGCCAATACAGACAACCTTGCCGACTGGCAAGCTCAGCGGACTGCCGTCTAGATAACGATGTGAGTAGGCCACGCTGATTTTCCCTTTGGGTACGTGCCGGAGTGGGACGCTATTGTCGGGGAAGGCGTGCGGGGGAGCAATGGCGCGGGGGCAACCAGTGACTACGGTCGCGTGGCGCTAGGGGAAACCGCCACACAACTTATCCCTTGAGCCGCTCAAGGCGGCCCAACCTGGACGCTGCCGAATCGGGAGGCGATTTGCCGGGCCTGCCGAAGTCGTCTAGTGCGCGAAATAAGCCACGGCGAGCTGATCGTGCAATCCACCGAGACCGATTTGCACTTCATCGATAAAAGTATGTAATTCCTCGCGGGCCAATTCCGGCACTTCCGCTGCGTTCAACTGGTGTTCAAGCGCAGCCAGCACCGCGAGCGCGGCTGTGTTTCGGGGCAGTTTGCGCAGGCAGATTTCCAGTTGCCGCAGACAGAAGGCCACGGCGCGCGGGAAATGCTCGTCCTGTAATAGAAATTTCAGCACATCGGGCCCATTGACCCGCACCCGCACCTGCTGACGATACATCTGGTAGGCGCTCAGCGATTTCAGCACGCTCATCCATTGAATGCTCTCGAACGGATCTTGCTCTTCCTTAAGCGCGCTGGTCGGTTGGTTTTGTATTTGCGTCTGACCTTTCGGCTGGTTCTGGGACTGACCTTGGGTTGGGGCCGGAGTCTGTCCGGCGCGCGCCAAGAGATTGGCCGAACGCACATCCAGAATGCGCGTGGTCATATCAGCGCGCTCCAGATAATGCCCCAAACGCACGAAGTCATAAGCCGCGTTGCGGCTCATCGCGCCGGCTAACAAGCCGCCGATTTGTTGCGCGCCTTGAATCACCCGCCGCAGAAATTCGTAACGGCCGCGCCGAGTAGGGATGTGGTCGCGGGCGTAGATGTAAAGACTATTGATTTGCTCCCAGGCGTCTTGCGGTACGGTGTCGCGCGTGGTGCGCAAATTCTCGCGCGCGGCGGCCAGGCTCGATAGGATCGAACCGGGATGATCGCGGTCGCTGATGAGGAATTTGACCACAGTGCTTTCATCGGCCAGGCGGTTCGGATCTTTCTCGAAAAACTGCTTCTCAGCACCAACGATGAAGATCAGCGGCAGCCAGCCAAACGTGGTATGGCGGGGCAGATCCAGCAGCAAATTGGTGTTGACGTTGATAAGACGCGCGGTGTCCTCAGCCCGTTCGATGTATCGGGTCATCCAATAGATGTTCTGAGCGACGCGGGACAACATGATTAAAGACCCTCCATATCAACGATCCAGGTATCCTTACTGCCGCCACCCTGTGAAGAATTCACAACCAGCGAGCCTTTTTTGAGCGCGACACGCGTAAGACCGCCAGTGGTGACGTAGGTGGGAGGGCCGCCGGACAAGATGAACGGTCGCAGATCGACGTGACGCGGCTCCATCTGGTGGTCCTCGCACAGGGTGGGCGAGGTGGACAGCGCCAGGGTCGGTTGCGCGATGTAATTGCGGGGATCTTTCTGGATGAGTTCGGCAAAGCGCTTGCGGTCGGCAGCCGTGGCGTGTGGGCCAACCATCATGCCGTAACCTCCGGATTCATTCGCCGGCTTGACCACGAGCTTGTCGAGATTGGCCAAAGTGTATTCCCGGTCGTTTTCTTTGAGGCACAGGTAAGACGGCACATTTGGTATCAAAGGCTCTTGGTCCAGATAGTATTTGATGATCTGCGGCACGAAAGCGTACACCACCTTGTCGTCGGCGACGCCCGCGCCCGGCGCATTAGCCAGCGCCACGTTGCCCTTACGCCAGGCCCGCATCAAGCCCGGTACGCCCAGCGTGGAATCGGAGCGAAAGACCTCAGGATCCAGGAACAGATCATCGATGCGCCGGTAGATAACATCGACCCGCGCCAGTCCTTCAATGGTGCGCATATAGATGCAATCATCGACACCAACTTCCAGATCGCTGCCTTCGACCAGCTCCACGCCCATTTGCTGGGCCAGATAGGAATGCTCGAAATAGGCCGAGTTGTAAATGCCAGGGGTGAGCACCACGATGTTGGGGTAGTCGCCGGTGCGGGGCGACAGCGAAGCCAGCAGGTCGTACAGGCGCAGCGGATAATCATCCACAGGCTGGATGCGCTGATGTTCAAATAATTCCGGGAAAACGCGCTTGGTGACGACCCGGTTTTCCAGCATGTAGGACACGCCGGAGGGTACGCGCAAATTGTCTTCCAGCACGTAGAGCGTACCGTCCTGATCACGCACCAAGTCACTGCCGCAGATATGCGCCCAAATCCCGTAACGGGGGCTGACGCCTACGCACTGCGGGCGGAAGTTGGCTGATTGCGCCAGGACTTCGCTGGGAAATACGCCGTCCTTGATGATCTTCTGATCGTGATAAAGATCGTCGATGAACAGGTTGAGCGCCTGCACGCGCTGCTTGAGACCGGCTTCAGCACGGTCCCATTCATGTTTGGGGATGATGCGCGGCACGATGTCAAACGGCCAGGCGCGGTCGATGCTCGCGCCCTTGGTATACACGGTGAAGGTGATGCCCATCACCAGAATGGCCAGTTCAGCGGCGGTCTTGCGTTCACTGAGTTCCTCGTCGCTGAGCGAAGCAAGGTAATCGCAGAGCGCCCGGGCGGCGGGACGCGGTCCCTTACCGTTCGCAATGAGTTCATCGTAATGAGAACCCCCGGCGGCGTAGTTGCGCCACTCGATTGTCATCAGCGCGGTCCTCGGATTGGCATGGCCTGGTCGATGTTGGGCTGGATTTAGCAAAATTCAAGCCAATCAATAAAGAGTCTACAGTTAGACCAGAAAAGTAAGGCGCGCTCGCGCAGGAGTCGCTGCGCTTGCACCCAATGGGGGCGGAAGCGTGGGGCATTGCACGCCAAGGGTGCGAACGCAATGGCGTATATTGAGCAAAAGCAATACAAGCCGGTCGGAATGCCGATTGCATTAGCCAATGCGGTTTACTAGGCATCATGCGCAGGTAATTATCGTCAACTTGAAGGATGGGCCATGGCCATACGTGTCGCACTGCATCATCAGACGTCCTATCGCTTCGATCGCTTAATCAGCGTCTCTCCGCATGTCATCCGCTTGCGCCCCGCCCCGCATAGCCGCACGCTCATTGACGCCTATTCGCTAAAAATAGAACCGACTCAGCATTTTATCAATTGGATGCAGGATCCGTTCGGCAACTTTCAGGCTCGGCTCGTGTTTCCGGAGAAGGTCCGCGAATTGCACATTACCGTGGATTTGGTGGCCGAGATGACAGTCATTAATCCCTTCGATTTTTTCGTTGAGGATTACGCCGCCCTGTATGGCTTTAACTACGAGTCCACTTTGCGCCAGGAGCTAGCGCCGTATCTGGAAGTTCAGGAGAGTGGTCCGCTGTTGCGGAGCTGGCTAGCGAGCGTCCGGCGCGACCCGGTACGGATTGTGGACTTTCTGGTGTATCTCAACCAGCAGGTGAATCAGGCTATTCGCTACATCGTTCGCATGGAGCCGGGCATTCAGAGCTGCGAGGAAACGCTGGAGATGCGTAGTGGTTCCTGTCGTGACTCAGCCTGGCTGTTGGTGCAGATCCTGCGGCAGCTAGGCTTAGCGGCGCGCTTCGTGTCGGGTTATTTGGTGCAATTGACCGCTGACCTGAAGTCATTGGATGGTCCCTCCGGCCCAGAGGCGGACTTTACCGACTTGCACGCTTGGGCTGAAGTGTTCGTGCCGGGCGCGGGGTGGTTGGGCTTGGATCCGACCTCGGGCTTGTTCGCCGGTGAGGGGCATATTCCGCTGGCCTGTACGCCGACGCCACCGAGCGCCGCGCCGGTGACCGGCTATACCGAGCCCTGCGAAACCCAGTTCGATTTTGCAATGCAGGTCACGCGCATCCACGAAGACCCGCGCGTGACCAAGCCCTACACCGAGGAACAGTGGGCGCGGATCGAGCAACTCGGTCATGCCGTGGATGCGCGCTTGGCGGCGGGCGACGTGCGGCTGACCATGGGGGGCGAGCCGACCTTTGTGTCCATCGACGACATGGACGGCGCGGAGTGGACTATCGCTGCGGTTGGGCCCACCAAGCGCAAATTGGCCGGTCGTTTGCTTAAGCGCTTGCGCGACCGCTTCGCCCCGCAGGCTTTCCTACATTACAGCCAAGGTAAATGGTATCCGGGTGAAGCGCTGCCGCGCTGGGCTTTGTCCTGCTACTGGCGCAGCGATGGCCTGCCGTTGTGGCATGATCCCCGCTGGATCGCTGACGATGAGACGCCGCAAGGCTTCGGCCCGGAGCAGGCCCACGCCTTCGCGACCGCCTTGACTCGACGGCTGGGTGTGAACGCGGACTGCCTTATTCCGGGTTACGAGGATATTTACTACTACCTGTGGCAAGAGCGCGCCTTGCCGGTGAACGTGGATCCGCTGCAAGTCGATCTCAAGGATGGCGAGGCACGACGGCGGCTGGCGCTGTTGCTGGAGCGCGGCCTGCATACGGTGACCGGCTACGCGCTGCCGCTGCGCTGGGATTCTGGTGCGGAATGCTGGCGTAGTGGGTGCTGGGTACTGGGCCGCGAACATCTCTACCTCGTTCCGGGTGATTCGCCGATGGGCTATCGCTTACCACTGAATTCTTTGCTCCAGGTCCAGGATGCGGAGCGGGAAGCGCCGCAACCGCAATCGCTGTTTGAGGCCCGCGCCGCCCTGGGCGACAGCCATGGCGAAGTCGCGCGGCGCTACAGCGCGGCTTCGGCGAGCGAGGAGGCGACGCAAGCTGCGACGCTTGCGCGGCAATCCACGCTGAGCGCTGAGGATCCGATTATCCGCACCACGCTGTGCGTCGAGCCGCGCGAGGGGCATCTATATATTTTCCTGCCGCCGGTCGAACGGCTGGAACATTATCTGGATATGCTGGCTTGCATTGAGCAGACTGCCGCCGAGCTGGCGATGCCGGTGCTGGTGGAAGGCTACCCGCCGCCGCCGGACTGGCGCTTGCGTAAGCTAGCGGTTACGCCAGATCCCGGTGTGATTGAAGTCAATATCCATCCCGCCGCCGATTGGCAAGAGTTGCAGCACAATATCGAAACCCTCTACGAAGAAGCGCGACAAGCGCGGCTGGGCACTGAAAAGTTCATGCTGGATGGTCGGCATACCGGCACCGGCGGCGGCAATCACGTCACCCTGGGCGGGGCGACGCCCAGCGATAGCCCGTTTCTGCGGCGGCCTCAGTTGCTGCGCAGCCTGATTAGCTACTGGCAGCATCATCCCAGTCTCTCGACTTTGTTTTCCGGGCTGTTCATCGGCCCGACCAGTCAAGCGCCGCGCGTCGACGAGGCCCGTAATGACGCCTTGTATGAGCTGGAAATCGCCTTCCAACAGATGCCGTGCGGGGAGACGCCGCAACCCTGGCTGGTGGATCGGCTGCTGCGCAACCTGTTGGTCGATTTGACGGGCAACACGCACCGCGCCGAATTTTGCATCGACAAACTCTATTCGCCGGATAGCGCCACGGGACGGCTGGGGTTGGCGGAAATGCGCGCCTTTGAAATGCCGCCCCATGCGCGGATGAGTCTGATGCAAATGCTGCTGTTGCGCGCGCTGGTGGCGCGGTTTTGGGAGCAACCGTATCCAAGCCGGAAGCTGGTGCGCTGGGGAACGCGGATTCACGACCAGTTTATGCTGCCGCACGCCGTCTGGGACGATTTCCAAAACGTCATCGCCGAACTTCAGCAGGCTGGATTCCCGTTTGACAGCGACTGGTTCCGGCCATTTTTCGAGTTTCGCTTTCCGCATTACGGGACGATAGTCCAGCAGGGCATCGAGTTGGAGCTGCGGCAAGCCTTGGAGCCGTGGCATGTGCTGGGCGAGGAACAAGCTTTGGGCGGTACCGCCCGTTACGTCGACTCCTCGGTCGAGCGCCTCCAGGTCAAGGTACGTGGCATGGTCGGCGACCGGCATGTCGTGACTTGCAACGGTCGGCGCTTGCCGTTGCGCCCGACCGGCGTGCTGGGCGAATTCATCGCCGGCGTACGCTACCGCGCCTGGCAGCCGCCCTCGGCCCTGCATCCGACCATTCCGGTTCACGCGCCGCTGGTGTTTGATTTGGTGGATTGCTGGAATCAGCAATCCATCGGGGGCTGTACCTATCATGTCATGCACCCTGGCGGGCGCAATCCCGACACTTTCCCGGTCAACGCCAACGAGGCCGAGGCCCGGCGCTTTGCCCGTTTCTGGCCTTATGGCCATACACCAGGGCCGATGAGCGCGCCAGCCGAGGAAGTCAATCCCGATTTTCCGTACACGCTGGATTTGCGGCGGGAAGGCGGAGGGCGGCTATCATACTGCGGACGGGCAGAACACGCTGACTTTGCTATGATAACCGAGGCAGCGTCATTGCAATAAGGCTCAGGCAACCTCAGTTGCCTGAGCCTTATTGAAGATCGGCCGGGCCGCTTTTGGCCGATATAACCCTTCCACCACCACGCGGCTTGCCGTGTGCCAGCGAGAACGCGCTTCGCAGGACGGGCAGAATACGCTGACTTTGCTATGATAACCGGGGCAGCGTCATTGCAATAAGGCTCAGGCAACTGAGGTTGCCTGAGCCTTATTGAAGATCGGCCGGGCCGCTTTCGGCCGGTATAGCCCTTCCACCACCACACGGCTTGCCGTGTGCCAGCGAGAACGCGCTTCGCAAGCATGGCATTACCACTGCTGTTGATTTTGCCGCTCGTCCTGCTGGCGACTGGCCTCTATGCAATCGTTGCAGCGCGCCGTCCGCAGAGCGGTCGCCACGTCTATGGGGCCGCCCTGGCCGTGTGTGGCAGCGCGCTACTGCTGGCGCTCGCCGATTTGTTGGCAGGCAGCGATCCCCAGCAATTGACCTTGCCGCTGGGCTTGCCGTGGTTGGGGATGCACTTTCGGCTGGATGCGCTGTCCGCCTTTTTCCTGGTCGTGGTCAATCTGGGCGGCGTGATCGCCAGTGGGTTCGGATTGGGCTATGGGGCGCACGAACGCGCGCCGGCACGGGTGTTGCCGTTTTTTCCACCTTTTCTGGCCGGCATGAATCTGGTGTTGCTGGCCGATGACGCCTTCTCCTTTTTATTTGCCTGGGAGTTCATGTCGATCAGCTCCTGGGCGTTGGTCATGGCGCATCATCGGCAGCCAGCCAACGTCCGCGCCGGTTATCTCTATCTGGTCATGGCCTGTTTTGGAACGCTGGCGCTGTTGCTGGCGTTCGGTGTGCTGGCGGGCGTCGATGGCGGCTACGACTTCGCAGCGATGCGGGCGAGCCAAACCGCGCCGGGTCTGGCGGCGCTGGTGCTCATTCTGGCGTTGCTGGGCGCGGGCTCCAAGGCGGGGTTGGTGCCCTTGCATGTCTGGCTGCCGCTGGCCCATCCTGCCGCGCCCAGCCATGTTTCGGCGCTGATGAGCGGGGTGATGACCAAGGTGGCGGTGTACGGTTTCATCCGCATCGTATTCGACTTGCTGGGCGGCGAGTCGGCTACCTGGTGGTGGGGCGGCATCGTGCTGGCCGTGGGTGGCTTCACCGCTGTGCTGGGCGTGCTCTACGCCTTGATGCAGCACGATCTGAAGCGCTTGCTGGCCTATCACACGGTGGAGAACATCGGCATCATCTTTATTGGCTTGGGGATGGCGCTAGCGTTTCAGGCCAATCTGATGTATTTCAACGCTGCCTTGGCGCTGACCGCCGCCTTGTTTCACGTCCTTAACCATTCGCTGTTCAAAAGCTTGTTGTTCCTGGGGGCGGGCGCGGTGCTGACCGCCACCGGCGAGCGCGACATGGAGCGACTAGGGGGCTTGATCCATCGCATGCCTCACACTGCGCTGGCGTTTTTGATCGGCTCGGCGGCCATTTCGGCGTTGCCGCCGCTCAACGGCTTCGTCTCCGAATGGATGACCTTTCAGGCGATTCTCAACAGCCCGGAACTGCCGCAGTGGCTGCTTAAATTCCTGGTGCCAGCGGTCGGCGCGCTGCTGGCGCTATCGGCTGCTTTGGCGGCCGCCTGTTTCGTCAAGGCCTTCGGCATTACCTTCTTGGGTCGGCCGCGTTCGCCCGCCGCCGCCGAGGCGCGGGAAACCGACCGCTTTTCCTTGAGCGCCATGTTCGCACTGGCGAGCTTATGCCTGCTGGCGGGTATCTTGCCGGGTTTGGTGGTCGATGGCTTGGGGCCGGTGGTGAGCTTGCTCAACGGCGGCGCGCGCTTGAGCACGCAATACCAGCAACCCTGGTTGACGCTAGTGCCGGTGGGTGCGTCGAAGAGCACCTATAACGGCTTGCTGGTGATGGTGTTCATGGTGCTGTCTGGATTGATCGCTGCGCTGTTGATCCACCGCTTCGCCTCTGCGGCGGTCCGCCGCGGCCCGGCGTGGGATTGCGGCTTCCCCGACGCCAGTCCCGCCACGCAATACACCGCCGGCAGTTTCGCCCAGCCGATCCGCCGGGTATTCGGTAGCATCGTGTTTCAGGCCCGCGAGCGGGTGACCATGCCGCCGCCCGGCGATTCGCGACCGGCGCGGCTGGAGGTGGAATTGCACGATCCGGTGTGGGAACGGGCTTACGCGCCCATCGCCGCTGCAGTGATCGCGGTGTCGACCCGGTTCAATGTCCTGCAATATCTCACCATTCGCCGCTACCTGAGTTTGGTGTTCGGCGCGCTGGTGCTGTTGCTGCTGGGGATGGCCTTATGGCGCTGATCGATTATCTGGCGCAAGCCGCGCAGATGTTCTTGATTCTGCTGTTCGCGCCGCTGTTAACCGGCTGGGTGCGCTGGATCAAGGCGCGGTTGTTACGCCGACGCGGACCGTCGCTATTGCAGCCCTACCGAGATCTATTGAAGCTGTTGCGCAAGGAAGTGGTGTTGGCCGAATCCGCCTCGTGGTTGTTTCGGATTGCCCCCTACCTGATTTTCGCCGCGCTGTGGGTGGCGGCAGCGCTGGTGCCGACCTTTGCCAGTGGTTTACCGTTCAGTTGGACAGCGGATTTGATCGCCATCGTCGCGTTATTGGGCACCGCCCGCTTTTTCCTGGCCCTGGCCGGACTCGATGTCGGCACCAGCTTTGGCGGCATCGGCTCCAGCCGTGAAATGATGATCGCTTCACTGGCCGAACCAGCGATGCTGATGATGGTGTTTACTCTGTCGCTGCTGGCCGGAACCACCGAGCTGTCATCAGTCGCCCATTTCATGCTGACTGCGGATGTGGGGCTGCGAGTGTCGCTGGCGCTGGCGCTGCTCGCGCTGCTGATCGTAGCGATTGCCGAAAACGCGCGCATTCCGGTGGACAATCCCGCCACGCACCTGGAATTGACCATGGTCCATGAGGCGATGGTGTTGGAGTATTCCGGCCGCCATCTGGCGCTGATCGAGCTAGGGGCGTCGCTCAAACTCCTGTTGTATCTATCGCTGGTGGTCTGCATCTTCGCGCCGTGGGGTATGGCAACCGTCGGTGCGGGTTTGAGTGCGTATCTGTACGCCTTCGTGTTTTATCTGGCCAAGCTGGCGCTGGGCGGGTTGGTACTGGCCTTGTTTGAATCCAGTATTGCCAAAATGCGGGTGTTCCGGGTCGATCAATTCTTGGGCGCGGCGCTGATGCTGGGCCTGCTTGGTGCCTTGCTGCTGTTCGTGTCGCGGAGCCTGTAATGCACGGTCTGGAATTTGATATTGCCCATTTTCTGGCCGGCGGCATGGTGTTGCTGAGCTTTCTCTTGCTGTATCAGGATCGGGTGTACGCGCTGCTCAACGTCTTTGCCCTGCATTCTCTGGTGCTGGCGCTGGCGGTCGGCTGGCAGGCCTATATTCAAGAGGCCCATCACCTCTATGTCACCGCCGGCATCGCCCTGCTGTTCAAGGCCATCGGGATTCCGATGGCACTGCGCCGCATCGTCCGGCAACTGGGTATCCATCGCACCTTGGAAGTGGTGGGCGGAGTGGGTCGGGACATGTTGGCTGGCGCGGCGCTGGTGGCGCTGGCGATCATGGTCATGTTGCCGGTGACGACGGGGGCGGACGCGGTGGCGCGCGAGGATCTGGCCTTCTCCCTGGCAGTGTTGTTGTTAGGTTTGTTGTTGATGGTGAATCGCCACAACGCTATTAGTCTGGTGATCGGTTTCATGTCGCTGGAAAACGGTTTGGTGTTGGCCGCCGCCGGCGCGCGCGGGATGCCGCTGGCGGTGGAGATCAGCGTGGCGTTTTCGGTGCTGATCGCCTTGATCGTCATCGGTGTGTTTCTGTTCCGCATCCGGGAGCGCTTCGACAGCGTGGATATGCAGGCCATGGACAGCTTCCGGGAGAGCCGCCGCAAATGAGCGATCTGGGCTGGTTGGCAATGGCGGTGTTGCTGGTGGTTCCAGCCGGCGCGGGGCTGTGGCTGGTTGGCTTGGCCGATTATCAACGCGGGGCACGGCTCAACGTCGGCGCGGCGCTGGCGATTTTTCTAGCCGCTCTGCTGCTCATATGGGCGCGGCCAGAAGGCAACCTCTACCTGCGGGTTGATGATTTTAATATCTATCTTATTGTTCTAAATAATTTAGTGAGTTTCACCACCAGCGTGTTCAGCGCCAGCTATATCGCCCACGAGCTGGAAACTGGCAAGCTGACGCCGGCTTATCTCCGGTTCTATCACGCCACCTATCAGGCTTTGCTGTTCGCCATGAACTTGGCCTTACTCGCCAACAATATTGGACTGCTGTGGGTGGCGATTGAACTAGCGACCTTAATCACGGTGCTGATGGTCGGCTTGTACCGGACGCCGGCCGCGCTGGAAGCGGCGTGGAAGTATTTCATTCTGGGCAGCCTGGGCATTGCCCTGGCGCTGTTTGGCACCATCCTGATCTATTTGGCGGCGCAACCGGTGATGGGGCAGGGGCTATCGGCCATGGCCTGGGATCAATTACAGGCGCGCGCCGTCCAGTTCGATCCAGCGCTGCTTAATCTGGCCTTCGTGTTTTTACTGCTTGGCTATGGCACCAAGGCTGGGCTTGCGCCGCTGCACGCTTGGTTGCCCGACGCCCACGCCGAAGGCCCGACGCCGATTTCGGCGGTGCTGTCCGGCTTATTGCTAAACGTGGCGCTCTATGCGGTGTTGCGCTTCAAGATGCTCATGAGCGCCAATCCGGCAGCTTTGGCACCGGGACCGCTCATGGTCGCCCTCGGTCTGCTGTCCTTGGTGTTCGCTGGCCTGATGCTGTACCGGCGCGGCGATATCAAGCGCTTGTTCGCCTATTCGTCCATCGAACACATGGGCATCATCACTTTTGCTTTCGGCATGGGCGGGCCGCTGGCCAATTTCGCCGGTCTTTTGCATATGACCATGCACAGCCTGACCAAATCGGCGATTTTCTTCGCCGTGGGCCACATTTCCCAGGTCAAGGGCACCCAGCGGATTTCCACCATTCGCGGGTTGACCGCTAGCCATCCGGCGCTCGGCTGGAGTTTGGTAGCGGGGGTGATCGCCATTGCCGGAATGCCGCCGTTCGGGGTGTTCATGAGCGAGTTTCTGGTGGTCAGCTCCACGTTCGCCCGTCAGCCGCTGCTGGCCTTGGCGCTGGTATTCGGTTTGTTGCTGGCGTTTGGCACGCTGCTGTGGCGGCTGCACGGGCTGGCGTTTGGGGTGCCGGACAATGCGCCCGCCGCACCAGTGCAGGCGAGCATCTGGCCGATGATGGCGCATTTGGGTTTGGTGCTGCTGGCGGGCATCTGGCTGCCGGGGCCGCTGGTCAGTTGGTTCCATCACGTCGCGGTGCTGCTGGGTTGAGGGTGAAACCATGAGCAACGTTCCCCGCTTACAAGCGATTTTGACCGCAGGTGGGATCGTCGCCGGTCACCAGCCCTGGCCGCGTGCAGTGGTGACTCCTGAACTGTGGCGCGATCTGTCGCAGGGGCTTGCCAGCGGCGCGTGGGTTTTGATCGGTTTATGGGGCGAGCCGGACACGGTGCATTTAGGGGTGTACGAGGCATCAAGCGGAACCTTGGGTGTAGCCAGTTTGCGCTGTACCGACGGCGGTTTTCCCTCGGTGGGGCGACGCCATCCGCCCGCGCAACGCCTGGAGCGCGCTATCGTCGATCTGTTCGGCTTGCGGGCGACCGACGCGCCAGATCATCGGCCTTGGCTGGATCACGGGCGCTGGCCGTCGGCGTATCCGTTCGCCGCCATGAGCGGACGCGCGCGCGCGTTGCCGCCCTATACGTTCCTGCCGGTGGAAGGGGAGAGTCTGCACCAGATTCCAGTGGGGCCGGTACATGCCGGCATCATCGAGCCGGGTCATTTTCGTTTCACCGCGAACGGCGAGGCGGTGGTGCGCTTGGAGCAACGGCTGGGCTACGTGCATAAAGGCATCGAGTCGTTGCTGTGCGGCGCAACGCTGGAGCGGGCGGCGAGATTGGTGGGCCGAGTGTCCGGCGATAGCGCCGTCGCTTACGCTCTGGCTTTCGCGCGCGCGGTTGAGGCGGCGACCGCCACCGAGGTTCCTGAACGCGCCCATTGGTTGCGGGCGCTGATGGCCGAACTGGAGCGGCTGGCCAACCATTGCGGCGATATCGGCGCGATTTGCAACGACGCCGCCTTCGCGCTGATGCTGGCGCATTGCGGGGTGTTGCGGGAAAAGGTGCTGCGCGCCAGCGCCGTGTGTTTCGGCCATCGCCTGATGATGGATTCCGTCGTTCCCGGCGGGGTCGCCGCCGATCTGGCGGCCGAGGGCGAGAAAGCGCTGCGCGAGCTGGTCGCCGAATTCTGCCGCCGCTTTCCCGCGCTGGTCGAGCTTTACGATAACACCGCCTCGCTGCAAGATCGCACCGTCGCCACCGGCTTCACGCGGCCGGCCTTGATCAAGCAATTCGGCTGCGGCGGCGTGATCGGACGCGCCGGCGGCCGCGCCTTCGACGCCCGCCGCCAACCCGGCTATCCGCCTTACGACCGACTTCAATTTGACGTTCCGGTATTGGCCGACAGCGATGTCAACGCCCGCGTCTGGGTGCGCGTCCGCGAAGTCGAGCAGAGTCTGGGGCTGATCGAGCAGATCTTGGACGGATTGCCGGCGGGGCCAACGCGAGAAGATGTCCGACAACCGGGCGAGATCCGCGAGGGCATGGCGTTGGTGGAGGGCTTCCGCGGCGATATCCTGGTCTGGCTGCGCCTGAATCCTGACGGTACAGTGGTGCGTTGCCATCCACGCGATCCTTCCTGGTTTCAGTGGCCGCTGCTGGAAGCCGCTATCGAAAATAACATCGTGGCGGATTTCCCGCTGTGTAATAAATCGTTCAACTGCTCTTATTCGGGCCACGATCTATAGTCCATCCATGCGCAAGCTCCTGTTGCAAAGTCTGCTGCAATTACCGTTGACGGTCCCTGCGCCTGCGCCTTCCGATCAAGCGTTGGCCGAACTGGTATCGCACGTTGATCGGGCGGCGCGGCGGCGACTGGGCCGCAGTTTGGCGATCCGCCAGGTGGACGCCGGTTCCTGCAACGGTTGCGAGCTGGAAATTCATGCGCTAAACAATGCTTTTTACGATCTCGAACGCTTTGGCTTTCACTTCGTCGCCTCGCCTCGCCATGCCGATGTGCTGTTGGTCACCGGTCCGGTAACAGCAAATATGCGGGAAGGGCTGGAACGCACCTATCACGCTACGCCCGATCCCAAATGGGTGGTAGCGGTCGGCGACTGTGGGCGGGACGGCGGCGTTTTCGCTGGCGGCTATGCCTGCGTCGGCGGCGTTTCCGCTGTGATTCCGGTCGATCTGCACATCCCCGGTTGTCCGCCCGATCCTATGCGCCTATTGGAAGCGTTGTTGGCGCTCTTACAGACAGCTTGATCTGATGTTGACCCTGCCTGACGACTTCCAGCCGGCTTTGTTACCTGAGGGCGATGCCGATGTGCCGATCCACTGGTTTATCTTTTCCAGAGGCCAACTGCTGGTGCGTCCCGTCGGCACCAGCGTTGCGTTGCCGGTGGCGTCGATTTGGCCATTCGCCAAGCTGGCGACTGCGCGGCGGCTGTATTTGGGTTCCTGGCGGGGTCAGCCCTGTCACGCCGCTGAGGTAGAAACTACTACGCCACCGCCAGGAATGCAGTTTGAAAGCTTGCGCGCCTTGTGGATGCATTTGGATGAAGCCCTGCTCGGCGTCGCCAGCTATGCGGCCCAACTGATCGAATGGGATCGCAGTCACCAGTTTTGCGGCGGCTGTGGCGCGCCAACCCAGCGGCGGGCCGATGAGCGCGCCCGGCACTGCGTCGCCTGCAATGCCATGCTTTATCCGCGCTTGGCACCGGTGGTGATGGTGCGCG
>JBATSQ010000062.1:0-4405 GCA_049293375.1 Candidatus Contendibacter sp. | reverse complement strand
CGCTCAGTTCTCCGCTATGCTGGGCAACACCTTCCAAAAGCATAGCGCGCTACTCGGAATTTTCGTCGCGAATGCCAAAAATTAGATTGGCCTGGTCGGTGCCGCTGGGTGCCAAGTCGAGCAAAATCTCCATAAAATCCTTACTGATTAAAATCTTGGCGCGTTGTAATAAAAATGGCACCGGACTGGATGGCTCGTAACGCTTAAAATAGTCGCAAATCTTGTCCAATAGGCGAATCGCATCCTCGCGGCTGGCAACATCACCGACCACCAGCCGTTGGCCTCCGTCCAGGGGGTGGCCACCGGCCGCCCGATCCGGCCCGCCACCATTTACTGTCCCATCCTGGTTGGCGCGCCCGTCGGAAAACCCAGCCTCTACACCACGCCGCCGCAATGGTTCCGCCAGCACCTGGCGCATTTCTTTCAAAACGCTGGTCAAACCATCCAGACTGGGGGCTTGGGTGGCACCAATCCGCTCGGTAAGCGTGGCTTCGATCTGCTCGGCCATGGTTTTGGCGTCCGTGACCGCTTTGGCAATCGCCTGCAAATCCTCCAAGGCCGCATCCTGAGCCGCAGCGTCGATTCCGGCCTGGGTGGGTGCAGAACTCCGATCTTCCTTTGCTGGAGTCAGAACGCCGGCGGCGATCTGAAAATCGCGCAGGCTAAAGCGGCCCAGTGCGCGCGAGACCACCAAAGGCGTTTCCCGCAGGTTGCGCAGCGTGGTCTCCGGGTCGCACAGCGCTACGATGACATTGATCCGCGCCGTCGGGTCATTGTCATCGTCTGGGTCAAGCTGCGGATAAACCCCTTCGTCCCAATAGCGATCCAGCAAACCCTCCACCAACGCCAGCCCCTCAGCGAAACCCGCCAGGCCATCAACATTAAGCAAAGATCGCGCCAGATACACCGCAACCCGTAAATCCCGGGTGCGCGCCGCCAACGTGAGCGCCAGTTCTCGCACACTGCGCCAATTGGGCGGTTCAGCGGGAATGATAGTGCCACCATACTGGCGCTCTGGAGTCCCTTGCGCCAGCTTCTCCAACTCCGCAAACACCGGATCGTATTCGATGTCTTCGCCACACGGTGTGTCCGCAGCAACCGGGCTTAAAAGTTCGTCAAGGTTGATGCTGCTCATTGCGATCAGGCTCCGTTTAAGGTTGCGCGCTTTGGCCGAAATCGGCCGTGCGGGCAGAGTATAGCCGTGCTTGGCGGGATTGCGTGGGCGGTATAGACTGCAACGATCATCATTTTCGCCATCCGTCGCGATGCGCTTTGCTTCAGCTTTCCAACGCGATCCTTTGCATTTTTGTGGATAACGCATCATGCCCCTGAAATTGACGATCACCAGCTTTCAGCGGCTCTCCCCCGGTCAGGAGTCCACTCGGATTCTTGAACATGGCTCTCTCATGATCGGGCGCGCGGCGCAAAACGATTGGATTTTGCAAGACCCGGAACGGATTCTGTCCAGTAATCACTGTGCGATCCACTGTAAAGGGGGCGGTTATTTTCTTACCGATACCAGCACCAACGGGACGTTTGTCAACGATTCCGAGCAGCGCATTCCGCGTAATCAAACCGTCCAGCTTCAAGACGGCGACCATTTCGTGCTGGGCGAGTATGAAATTGAGGTCAATGTGGTTGCCGAAGGCGAAGCTTTCCCGCAAACCGACAGTGGCTCTATCACCGATATTGTGCCCCTGCCGGGTGTCGCCGATTCAGCGCAACATAGCCTGCTGGATCTGAAACGGCACCTGAAGCGGCCGCAGCCGATCCAGGGCGCGGCACTGACTGAGCCATCACCTGACCAACTGATGCCGGAGCGAGCCGCCTTTGAGCCGCCAGAGTTGATCCGGCAGTCGCCATCGCCCGCAGCTCCGGTGGTCGACTTCAGCCCGCCGCCACCGCCCGCCGTAGCGGAGCCGTCAACCGTGAGGGAGACTCCCCCAGTGGCAGACGACGCTGGGGTGGACGCTTCCCTTGCGGCGATTCCCGACCTCGCCGCTCCAAGCGCTGCCGAAGCCGGGGCTATCATTCCCGAAGATTGGTGGCTGGGACCGGGAGATGCTCCGAGCGTTGCGCCGCCGGTTGCACCACAGCCCGTTCCACCCTCGCCCCCACCACCGGCGGCTATCCCCGTCCCCAGCGCGCCCGCCGTCGCACCGCTGGCCACTCCAGCCCGCCCCAGTGCCGAAGAAGCTCAGCCCGTGCTGGCGACACCTACGGCCACGCTGTCAGCCGCTCCCGATGCCACGGCCCTGTTTCATGCGTTTTTGGAAGGAGCCGGCCTGGCGCGTCCGCTGCCCACCCCGGAAGAGCAGCTTGAAATCATGGCCAATCTCGGCGCTATTTTTCGCCAAACCGTGCAGGGTCTGACAGACATCCTGCTGGCGCGCGGCGATGTCAAAGGTGAATTTCGCCTGGATCGCACTACCATGGGGCCGGTCGAAAACAACCCGCTCAAAACGCCGCCAGGCCGGCCCCCGTTGAGTCTGGAAACCGCTATGAATTTATTATTGATCCGCCAGCGGGACGCCTACATGTCCCCGGTACAAGCCGTGCATGAAAGTTTTAACGACATCAAGGCGCACCAGATGGCGGTGATGGCCGGCATTCAGGCGGCTTTGAACCGCCTGCTGGAACGGTTTAATCCGAGCAATCTGGAAACCCGTTTGGAACAGACGGTGCTAGATAGCATTCTGCCTGCCAGCCGCAAGGCCAAATACTGGGATTTGTTCACCGCTGAATACCAAGCCATCGCCCGCGAAGCAGAGGATGATTTCAACGAGTTATTTGGTCATGAATTCGCCCGCGCCTATGAGCAGCAACTGCGCACACGCTCCTGATTTCGCGCCGCGCGCAATCACTGTTGCGGTTTGGATGCTAGGCTTGAAAGAGCACAACCCAACCACCCGATAACGCGATACAACGAGCGAACCCATCATGAGCTGGTATAGCAAGGTCGTTTGGTCCGAGGGGATGTTCCTGCGACCCCAACACTTTCAACAGCAGGATCGCCACATCGAAGCGTTGATCCGCCAATCCTGTAGCCCGCTACGGCCTTACAATTGGGGCGTAGCGCAGCTGGTGCTGGACCGGGAAGTGCTGGCCCTGGGCAAGATCGCCATCACTACCGCGCACGGCCTGCTGCCGGACGGCACTCCCTTTAGCATCCCCGATCACGATCCACCGCCCGCGCCGCTGGAAATTGGCGCAGACGTGCGTAATACCCGCATTCTGCTGGCGCTGCCTCTACGGCGCGCGGGCATGGCCGATGTAGAGCGCGGTGACACCCGCGAAACCGCCGCCCGCTATCGGGCCACGCCTGGTGAGGTGCGCGACAACAATGTGGACAACGCCAACAACAGCGCCCTGGTCGAAATCGGTGAGCCGCGCTTGCGGCTCTTCCTCGACACGCGGGATTTTGGGGAATACGCCGCCATCGGCGTGGCTCGGGTGCTGGAAAAGCGGCCCGATCAGCGGGTCATTTTGGACCTGGACTATCTGCCGCCTTGTCTCGACTGCCGGGCCACACCGGCGCTTGCGGGCTTTGTCACCGAAACGCTGGGCCTGCTGCATCAGCGCGGCGACGCCTTGGCCGACCGAGTCGTGGGCGCAGGCACCGCACGAGGTGCCAGCCTAGACATCGCTCAGTTTCTGCGCCTGCAAGCGGTCAATCGCTTTGAGCCGCTGTTCGCGCATCTGGCGGCCATGCGGGGCCTGCACCCCGAAGATTTCTATCAAGCCGCTTTGCAACTGGCGGGCGAAATGGCGACCTTTACCGATAAGGTCAAGCGGCGTCCACCCGCTTTTCCGCCCTATGACCATGATGACCTGCAAACCACCTTTGGCGCGCTGATGACCGAACTGCGCCGCTCGCTTAGCCTGGAGGAAGTGGACGCCGCTATCCAAATCCCCATCGAGGAGCGGCAATACGGCATTCGGGTGGCCATCATTACCGACCGCGAGCGCCCCTTACTTACCAAGGCTACCTTCATTCTGGCGGTGCGCGCCGACATGGCGACCGACCTGCTACGCGCGCGCTTTCCGACCCAGGTCAAGATCGGGCCGGTCGAACGTATTGCTCAGTTCGTCAATCATCATCTTCCCGGTATCGGCGTCAACGCTCTGCCGGTGGCACCGCGAGAAATCCCTTATCGGGCTGATTTTATTTATTTCCGACTCGACCGCAGTAGCGAATTCTGGAAACAGATTCTCAATTCCGGCGGTTTCGCCTTCCATGTTGGCGGCGAATTTCCCGGTATGGAAATGGCGTTCTGGGCGATCAAAGAGTGAGCGAGTAGCGAACCGTGACCATCGACGATCCCTTTGCCGCCGACGACGACGGCGACCGTACTCTGATCCGGCCCGCCCCAGGCGGACGCCGGGCTGATCCGCCACCCGCGCC
>JBATSQ010000061.1:0-27317 GCA_049293375.1 Candidatus Contendibacter sp. | reverse complement strand
GTTTGGGTCTGATCGTGGCGGATAGCGTAGTGGTGTATAAGTCTGAAGCCTTTGCCGGTGAACGGTTGATGATCGCCGTTGGCGTCCGCGATTTTAACCAATATGGCTGTGATTTCGTCTACCAGATTACGGAAAAGACCGGTGGGCGCGAAGTAGCCCGCGCCAAGACCGGCATCGTCTTTTTTGATTACGAGCAGCGGGCGGTAGCTAAAATACCGCCTTCCTTCCTCGCTCTGTTCCCGCGCGATGCCGCTTCTGTCTAAAGATCCACCCCCGCCTAGCACCCGAGGCTGGATGCCTTTCCGCCTGTTGCTGGCGGTTGGGGCCAGCATCGGCGTGGCGCTGCTGCTAGTGCTGGTGTTATACCTCACCGATCTGGGTCTCTCGGTGTGGGAGCGCCTACAGCGCGCGCCGACCACATTCTGGATGCTGTATCTGGTGCTCCTGGCCGCACTGAGCGGCGGCGGCGCTTATCTGGTCTGGCGAGTGCTCCGGCTGGGTCAGCCCGCCGGTAAATCCCGCGCCAAGGCCCCGGCCAAACCGCCGGATGAAAAAACCTTGCTGGAGGAAGTGACGCGGCGGGAAGCCGACGGGGTGCAGGTCGACGCCATCCGCCGCGAACTGGAAGAGCTACAACGCCGCCGAGCCGTGGGCGAAATCATCGTCGCGGTATTTGGCGAAATCAGCGCTGGTAAGTCGTCGCTGATTCGCGCACTGTTGCCGGGCACCGCCATCGCCGTGGACGTGCGCGGCGGCACAACGCGCGAAGTGACTTATTTCACCTGGACCAGTTCGGCGGGCGACAAGCTAATTTTGGCTGATCTGCCCGGCTTGAATGAGGCGGATGGTTCGCTCGATCAGATGGCCCGGGATGAGGCTTTGCGCGCCCATGTGGTGATCTACGTTTGCGAGGGCGATCTGACCCGTGATCAGTACCAGGCTCTGCGGACCCTGGTTGAGCTGGACGCACCGTTGCTCGTGGCCCTCAACAAGATCGACCGCTATACCGAACCGGAACTGGAACAGGTACGCACGCGCCTGGCTGAACGCATCGGCGAAAAGCTGGAGGTGGTGCCGGTGCAGTGTGGCGGTCAGGAAGAAGTGACCCGTATTTATCACGATGGCCGTGAGGAAACCGTGCTGCGGGAGCGGCCGCCGCAGATTGAGGATCTGCGCCGCGCCTTGCAGCGCTATCTGGACTCCGATCCCCAAGTGCTAGACGCCTTGCGCGATACCTCGGTCTTCGTGCTGGCGCAACAAAAGCTGGATGCGGCAGTGGCTGTGTATCGGCGCGAAAAGGCCGATGGGATCGTGCAAAGCTATGCCCGCAAGGCGGTATTTGGGGCGCTGGCAGCGGTGAGTCCGGGCACCGATGTGCTGATTCAGGGTTATCTGGGCTTTAATCTCATCAAGGAACTGTGCGCGCTGTACGAAGTGCCGGCCCGTGAGGTCGATATGCAGCGTTTCCTGGATCTGGCCGGTAATCAGATCAAGCGCAGTATCAACTTGCTGCTGGCCCTGGTCGGCAATGTATTCAAAGCTTTTCCCGGTGTCGGCACCGTTCTGGGCGGCGCCATTCACGCTGTGGTCTATGGCCTGATCTTTGAGAGCCTGGGAAAAGCGGTGGCGCGCTCCCTGGAAAGCCGTGGCGATCTGGCCAGCGGCCCTACCCTGCGGATGCTTGAGGATAATCTGAGTGAAGATTTGGAAGCGCGTGCTAAACGCCTGGCCCAACTGGTTTGGACGCGCCAGCGAGACGGTGAGCATGCCGAACCCACCGGCTAATGGGGACACACATCTGGCGTTGGCCCGTGACAGCCTGCGCGACTTGCTGGACGATAAACGGGTGCCCGCGCCGGTGCGCCACGCCCTGGCTGAGGATTATCGGCAACTGCAACTATTGCTGGAAAAAATCGAGCACGGCCATATTCACATTGCGGTATTTGGCCGCGTCAGCGTGGGAAAATCGGCGTTACTGAACGCCCTGCTGGGGGAAGCGCACTTCTCCACCAGCCCACTGCACGGCGAAACCACCCGCGCCGCCCATGCGCGCTGGCAGGAATACGACACCGGCGGCGTCTTCCTGATTGACACCCCCGGTATTAACGAAGTGGCGGGCGAAGAACGCGAGCAACTGGCCCATGAGGTGGCGACCCGCAGCGACCTGGTGTTGTTTGTGGTGGATGGCGACATCACCGATACCGAGCTCCAAGCGTTGCGTCAGGTCAAGGCAGTGGCGCAACGGCTGGTGCTGGTGCTCAACAAAATCGACCGCTACAGCGCGGCGGAGCGCGCGCTGCTGCTGAGCGCCTTGCGTCAGCGTACCGAGGGCTTGATCCAAGCTCAGGATCTGGTGACCGCCGCCGCCCAGCCTACCGAGCGCACAGTCATTCTGGTGGACGCACAGGGCAACGAAACCGAAACCCGCCGCCGACCCGCGCCGGAGGTTACGGCGCTGCGTGAACGGATCTGGGACATTCTCAAGGCCGAGGGTAAAACCATGGCCGCCATTAACGCCGGCCTGTTCGCCGGCCGCTTCTCCGACCGCCTGACTCGTGAAATTGTGACGATCCGGCGGGACCTGGCCGAGCGCGTGGTGCGCAACTACTGCCTGGCCAAGGGTGTAGCGGTCGCCCTCAACCCGATCCCGGTCGCCGATCTGCTGGCGGCGATTGCCACCGACGCGGCGATGGTGGTGCACCTGGGTCGGGTGTACGGGCTGCCGATCACTCGTGGCGAAGCGGGGTCGTTGCTCAAGACCATTTTCACCCAACTGCTGTTTTTGATGGGAACCGTCTGGGCTATGAATTTAGTCGCGGCGGCGCTCAAAGGCATCAGCCTGGGTCTTTCCACTGTCGTAACCGCCGCAGCTCAAGGAGCGGTGGCCTGGTACGGCACCTATGTGGTCGGCAAGGCAGCGGAGCAGTATTTCGTGCAGGGCAAATCCTGGGGCGAAGGCGGCCCCAAGCGGGTGGTGCAAGAAATCCTTGACAGTCTGGATCGCGAGTCTCTGCTGGCCCAGGCCCGCGACGATATTCTGGCTCGGTTGAAGCCGCTGTTGTGAGCTTTTCCTTTCTGCTGGGCTTTCTGCTGGTCGCAGGTTGCGGCCTCTGGTTCTGGCGGGACAGCCTGGGCGCGCGCGAGCAGGCCTGCACCGCCAGCGCCCGCGCCTGTCAACAGAGCAACGTGCAATTGCTGGATGATACCGTAGCGCTGGAGCGGCTGTGGTGGCGGCGCGACCACGATGGCCGGCTGCAACTCGAACGACTGTATGTGTTCGAATTCACCGATACCGGAATGCGTCGTCAGGTCGGTAGCGTCCTGCTGGTTGGCTGGCGGGTGGAGCTGCTGCATATGGAAGGCGGTCGCTTGCTGCTCCCTTAGTGGCTGGCCAGAACGCGGCCGTTCCGGTTGGAACGGCTGTATTGCAATAGCAACAGCCGATTCAGCCAAGGTTCAAGCAGCGCTGCTATGTTCAGCGGTAGGCTTAGCTATAATGCGCCGATTTTGAATTCCCCAATTCTGCATGGCATTCCGCTTTTGAAAAGAGGTGATCTGATGAGAGCAAGCAAAACGACAGCGATGGTAGCCGTGGCGCTGGCGATGGGTCTGGTGCTGGGCGGCTGTGCGCCGAGCATGTCAGGCAGTTCCTACAGCCGCTACGAGGCGCGCGAAGCCCAGGAAGTGCGCATGGGTTATGTCGAGAGCGTACGTAATGTCACGATTGAAGGCACCCGAAGCGGCGTGGGCACCCTCAGTGGGGCGGCGCTGGGCGGGTTGGCCGGTAGCAATGTCGGTGGCGGCCGGGGTCGGATCGCCGGAGCCATCGGCGGCGCGGTCGTGGGTGGCGTGGTCGGCTCCGCCGTCGAGGAGGGCGTGACCCGCCAGCCCGGCCTGGAAATCACGGTGCGGTTGGATAGTGGGCGGATGGTTTCGGTCACCCAGGCTGCTGATGAATCCTTCTATCCAGGGGATCGGGTCCGGTTGCTGACTGGCTATGACGGCGCGGCGCGCGTAGCGCATTACTAGACGATTTTTGCTCCGCCGCCGCGCCGAAGCAGCTGGCAAGTCGGCCAGCCGCAGTAAACGACTGTCTGCTGCACAAAGGAACCTCTTGTCTGGTGCTCAGGCAAGAGGTTTTGCATTTTCTAATGCACGCGCTCCACGGCCGGTAAATCGGCCCTCAGAGCGGCGCGCAAACTGCGTCCACTTTCTGAATACAGTAGCCGACCCGGATGCAAGACTTGCCGTTCAGCATTTTGCTCGGCGCAGCGTTGCAGCAACTGTTCGGCGATGACGCGCGCGCCCTGCGGTTGCAAAGGATAGTGGTGCTCCAGTCGCACGAGCTGACCTGCCGCGTCCAGCGTGGTCACCGTGTAAGCCACCGTCCCTAGCTCCGCATCGGCCTGGTGGGTCACTTGCATCTTCTGTTCGGGCTGCTCGCTGTCGTTATGAAATACCCGCTCGACTAGGTAATCGCCCGACAGACAAGGAATTTCCCGAAACGCCGCCAGCGCGGCCGCACCCTCTTCAGTCTCCAACGTCCGCTCCAAAGCTGGATTGGCCAGCACCCAGCGCACCCGCAGGCCATAGGCTGCCAGAGTGAGCGCATACTGGCGCTGAAGCCGCGCCCAGTGCAGATAGCCTGGCCCCAGCTCAGGCGCAGCGGTCGTCCGACCCGGCCCGAATTGCGCCCAGTCGTCAAAAGTGTAAAACAGAGTATGGGCGTGATCACCCGCCACCAGAAAGCGGTTGCCCGCCTCCAGCCGCACCTCACGGGTTCCCGGCCGCTCAAACCAGGCGTGCTCCAGCAGCTCCCACAGTGGCAGGAAATCGTTGGCCTCCAGTTGCACCCGCAGCAAGGCGCAGAGATCGCCGACGGTAGCAAAGGACAGATTGAGCACCGCCAGCCCAAAGGCTTCTTGCACCGCCGTGCGGGTGGCGGGCGACACCTGACCATTTTGCAGCAAGGTATCTTCCATAACCCGCGCCAACTGGGCGATGTCTGCGCTTGGCCCCACCAGACAGAACGGCAACAGCAGCAGCGGACCGGAACCGGGTCGGCAGTGCGGATTGATCGCGGCAACTGGGAAAAAGCCGCGATCTGCGCCTAAGGCGATCACCTGCGGGGTGAAAACTGTCCCAGGTGAACTGCCACGATACAGCGCAGCCAGCGCCCCCAAGAGGGGAAAACCGGGCTGGAGGATTTCAGTTTGATCGTAAAGCGCGCCGGGAAGAATCAAACCCAAGTGCGTAATACCGTGCAGAATGGCGTCAAGGTCCGCAGCAATCTGACTAGCGAGGCGAGTTGCGGCCGCTACGGTCAGGGGCGACGGCGGTGTAACGGCCAGCTCCGGCGGTTGCAGGCTTAACTCGATAGCGAGCAGGCCGGCATAGTGTTGGGGTTCTAAAGCGATAGTGTCAGTGGTAGCCACAATGGAAGCTTCTCGAAAAAAGGATATGCTCGGTCATGCGTCGTTTGCCCTGATCCTGATAAGGTTGGAGAAGGAGCACGGTGCGCGCATTATAGGGAAAAGCGATGATCAAGCAGTGAGCGCTGGTGCCTGGCCATTTTTCCACGCGCTGACGGCAATCTGCCTATCCAGGCCAGGGCTTTTTTATAGCTGGACTTAGAGGCGAGAGCCTAATAAATTTATGGTTTTAAGAACTAACACCACCCTATGAGGAAAAGCGATGTCCGCACCCACCCAGAATCCGGCAGAACAATTACAACAGGCCGCGCTGGCGCTGGATACCGTCCAGAAGGCGCTCGATTATTCTCTGGCGGACGTGAAGGAACGCTCCCAGAAAGCCGACGGAAAAATTTCCGCCGCACTGCTCGATCACCACCAGTTGGTCAGCTACGACTTGGCGCTGTCCTGCGCCGAAATCACCGGCGCCCGTTTTGGGCTGGATTACGCTAGGCGGGCGCGGACGGCCGGCGGCGGCGTGGCCAATGAGCTGACGCTGGAAGAACGCTTCGCGCTGCTGTTCGCCGCCGAAGCCTTGCAAGCGGTGCGCAATCGCCTGAGCGCCCGCCCCACCGATTTCGGGCTGGATGACGCCTGGCTGAGCAAAACGGTGGATGCTCCCAAGGTCCGCCAATTCTGCATCGCCCAACTGCCAGCGGCCCATGTGGCGGAACTCGGCCAGTTGATGCGGGCGCAGGATGGCGTGACCGGCGCCTATCTGCTGGATGATCATCACGAGATGATGCGCGAGCAATTCCGGCGCGTCGCTGAAGAAGTGGTGATGCCGCTGGCCGAAGAAGTCCACCGTCACGATCTGGACATTCCCGATTCCATTTTGGAACAGGTCAAGGATATGGGCTGCTTCGGTATCTCCATCCCGGAACGCTTCGGCGGCATCCAGAGCGACGAGCAGGAAGACAATCTCGGTATGATCGTGGTCACGGAAGAATTGACCCGTGGCTCGCTGGGCGCGGCGGGCAGCCTGATCACCCGACCGGAGATTCTGTCCAAGGCGCTGCTGAAAGGCGGCACCGAGGAGCAGAAGAACAAGTGGCTGCCGCAACTGGCCTCCGGTGAGCTGCTGTGCGCGGTGGCGGTGACCGAGCCGAACTACGGTTCCGATGTCGCCAACATGCGGCTGAAAGCGACCAAGACCGAAGGCGGCTGGCTGCTGAACGGCGCGAAAACCTGGTGTACCTTCGGTGGCAAGGCCGGCGTACTGCTGATTCTGGCCCGCACCAACCCCGATATTTCCCTCGGTCATCGCGGTTTATCCATGTTCCTGCTGGAGAAGCCCAGCACCCCCGGTCACACCATCAATTTCACCCAAGAAAGCGGCGGCAAGTTGAGCGGCAAGGCGATTTCCACCATCGGCTATCGCGGGATGCACTCCTTTGACCTGTTCTTCGACAACATCTTCGTGCCGGATGAGAACATGCTGGGCGGGCCGAAGGGCGAGGGCAAAGGTTTCTATTTTACGATGGCCGGTTTCTCCGGTGGGCGGATTCAGACCGCCGCCCGCGCCATCGGCATCATGCAGGCCGCCTATGAAAGGGCGCTGAGCTACGCCCAGGAGCGGATGGTGTTCGGCTATCCCATCGGCGATTATCAGTTGACCCAGATCAAACTCGCGCGGATGGCGACCTATCTGGCGATTGGCCGCCAGTTCACCTATTCGGTCGGGCGCTTGATGGACGAAGGCAAGGGCGACATGGAAGCCAGCATGGTCAAATTCTTCACCTGCAAGACCGCCGAATGGGTGACGCGCGAAGCGTTACAGATTCACGGCGGCATGGGCTACGCCGAAGAAACCTCGGTCAGCCGCTATTTTATCGATGCACGGGTGCTGTCGATTTTCGAGGGCGCGGAGGAAACGCTGGCGCTGAAAGTGATTGCCCGTTCTCTGGTGGACAACGCCAAATCCAAAGCCGAAGTGGGAGGTTGAGCGATGAGTTTTTCGATGCGTTTGAGCGAGCAGGCCGAAGTGGCCGGATCGGTCACGGTCAACGTGGAATGGGCGCGGCGGCCGCAGTACGGGCGCTATCTGGATGAATTCGTGCCAGGGCAGGTGTTTGTCCACCCGCGTGGCTACACCTTCGAGCGCGGCCCGATGCTGGATTTCGCGCGGGTGTTCATGCAGTGCAACCCGCTGTATTTGAACGTGGAGTATGCGAAAGCGCACGGTTTCCCCGATCTGCCTGCCAGCCCGCAGATGGTGTTCAACGTCACGCTGTCGCTGGGCGTGCACAACGATTCGGAAAAAGCCATCGCCAATCTGGGTTATTACAACGTGCAATTCCTGCGGCCGGTGTATCCGGGCGACACCCTGCGCGGTTATACCAAAGTGGTGGATCGCAAGGTACGCGGCGAAGATAAGCCCGGCATCGTGCTGATTCGTACCCTGAGCGTGAACCAGCACAATCAGGTGGTGTTGCAATACGAGCGCAAAATCATGGTCGGCTATCGCGGCGACCGGCTGCCGACCACGCCTGCGCCGACCACGCCGGTCGATTTCCCGTGGGTGGAGCATCCGGTGGTCGATTTGCCGCTCAATGCGGGCAACTATCCCAGCCAGTTGACCGGCCCGAATACGTATTTCGAAGATTTTGCGCTCGGCGATCTGATCGTGCATAACAACGGCCGCACCATCACCGACGAGCACATGTACTGGACCTATCTGGTCGGCAACACCCACCCGCTGCACTTCGACCGGGTGTATAGCACCGGCCTTTCGGGCAAGATGAGCGGTGAACCCATCGTCTACGGCGGCCTGGTGTTCGCCTGGCTGGAAGGGCTGGCCAGCCGCGACGCCAGCGAAAACGCATTGTGGGAATTGGGCTTCACCGAGGGCTATCACACCCAGCCGTCAGTGTCCGGCGATACCGTCGCGGCCCTATCGCGGGTGGTGGCGACCGAAACCCTGCCCAATACCGATTCGGCGGGCATCGTGACCTTCCAGTTCATCGGCGTGAAGAACATCAGCGCCGCCGATGCTCTGAAGGAGTACGGCGCGGATTTGTTTATCAAGGAGAACGATAAGCAGAAATTAAGCAAGGAGAAATTGAGTAATAAGATTTTTGAGATTGAACGGCGCTTGCTGATTAAACGTCGTCCGGCGTGATGAGGTAGAGGATAGCCCCTCTCTCGAAAGGGAGAGGGGAAATCAGTCGCATGAATTTTGAATGGGATGAAAACAAGGCGGCAGTAAATATAATGTATGAGCAAAGTTGAATCAGGAATGGAAGATGATCTTCGGCCAGAATATGATCTCCACAACCTGCGCGTGAGGAAAATAGGGCCAGGACGTAAAAATCTGGCTGAATTGAGCATGGTGAGTTTGGAACCCGATGTGGCTAAGATGTTTCCAGATTCCGATTCAGTCAATGAGGCACTTAGGTTTCTTATTAGGATAACTAAAGAAAATAAATCGACTTTTGTATCTGATGGACGGCATATCTGAAAAATATGCAATTTTTGAAATTGAATAGGCGGTTGCTGATTAAATCGTTTAGCACAAATTAAGGTTACGTGATGAGTGTTAAAGAGTTAGAGCTTGCGGTTTCCAAACTTTCCGCTGAGGAGCTGACGGATTTCGCCAATTGGTTTGAAGAGTTTATGGCGGAGCAGTGGGACCAGCAGATTGAAGCCGATATTATTGCAGGGCGATTGGATCAAGCTGGAAAGCGGGCTGATGAAGCTTTTGAAGCTGGGCGAGCGACGCCTCTTTGAATGAAACATTATGATAAAAAAAGTATTAAAAATCGTTCCGCTCCATGAACAGCCTAATGATTATAAATACTGGATTTCAAGGCCGGTCAGTGAGCGTATTGATGCTATAGAAATCATTCGTAATCAATATATCCAATTTAGAAATAAAGATGTTGAGCCAAGACTTCAAAGAGTTTGTCGAGTTATTAAACAAAAATAAGGTCGAGTATCTGATCGTCGGTGGCTATGCGGTGGGGATGCATGGCTATCCCAGATATACGGGAGATCTGGATATCTGGATAAACGCCACCGTAGAGAATGCTCAAAAAATGGTAAAAGTACTGGATGAATTTGGCTTCTCTTCTTTTGGATTAGCTGAAGAGGATTTTACAAAGCTAGGTAATGTCATACAGATGGGTTATCCGCCACTCCGTATCGATGTGCTGACAAAAATTGATGGAGTTGAATTTGCAAAATGCTACAAAAACAAAATAACTATTCAGTATGATAATATACCTTTGAATATCATCGGGATTGACGATTTGAAAAGAAATAAAGAGGCTAGCGGTAGACCAAAAGATTGTGAGGATTTAAGGAATTTGAAATCAAATGGAGATGCTTTTTAATAAAAGATTTTAAAATGAGTAACACGTGCATGGTTTATTTTGAAGAAAATGATATTTTGCATCTTTCCGTATCGGATGAGCCGGAAGCGGGAAGCGTTGAATTAAATCCTAACGTGACTGCGGAGCTTAATGAGCAAGGTGAATTGATTGGTATAGAAATTATCAACGCCAGCGTATTTATCAGGGATTCCATATTGGAGTCGGTACAGGCCAAACTATTAAATTTAGTCGAGAAACCAATCACAGTTTACAAAAAGATGTTGAGCCAAAATTTCAAAGAGTTTGTCGAGCTATTAACAAGAATAAGGTTGAATCTCTTGAACGATTTTGATGGAGATTTTGATGAGAGTCAGCCTGCGATCTGATCAAGATCAACTGGTTATTTATAGAGAGAAAGTAGGCGTTATTCTTTTCTTTTTTTTAATGGCGGTTGCCTGCATCGTTCTAGGTTATTTATTTATTTATTTTGCGATGGCGCAGCGAGAAGCAACTGCCTTTCTGATTTTTGGTGGAATTTTTTTGATAGCGGGTCTGTTGATGGTAACGAGTTTGCCAAAATTTTTAGTGCGGCTAAAGAAAGAAGATGGTGCCGTCACGCTGGTTGCAAACAAAGCGGGATTGTCAGTAGCGCCGTTGCTCAACATGAAATCTGCCAGTTATTCATGGAATGCTATAGCGCGAATCCTCTTGACCAAGAAACTTATTTCGGTGGACAGTGGCGAGAAAGGATTCAGTTGGAACCAGATGATTGTTTATCTGCGAACTGATCCCTTTAGAAATAAGATGGGCTTGATAGAACGTAGTAAAGCGCAATTATCAGTAAATCCCAAGGGAGAAGACGTATTTTATATTGGATTTCCAAAAGGCAGAATGGCTTTTGTCAGAGACGAACTCATTCGGTTCTGTCCGAACGATTGCGAAATCGGTATCTATGAAAAAATATATTTTAACTATAAGACTAAAACAGAGGAATTTCAGAAAGCTGTTGAAGCTATTTAAATAAAAATTCCAGAATTCACCCCATCACAAGGACGTAAAATAACAACCCAATAACCACAACTCCCAAGAGAGGCGCCGAATGTCTACCCCCAAACGCGACAAACCCTGGCTGATGCGGACCTACTCCGGCCATTCCTCCGCCAAGGCATCCAACGAGTTGTACCGCACCAACCTCAGCAAAGGCCAGACCGGCCTATCGGTGGCCTTCGATTTGCCCACCCAGACCGGTTATGACTCCGATCATCCCTTGGCGCGGGGTGAAGTCGGCAAGGTCGGCGTGCCCATTGGCAACATCGGCGACATGCAGGCGCTGTTCGACCAGATTCCGCTGGGGCAGATGAACACCTCCATGACCATCAACGCCACTGCCGCCTGGTTGTTGTCGCTGTATGTCGCCACCGCCGAGCGACAGGGTGCGAAACCGGAGCAACTGCAAGGCACCACCCAAAACGACATCCTCAAGGAATATCTGTCGCGCGGCACCTACATTTTCCCGCCGTCGCCCTCGGTGCGGCTGACCACCGACATCATCGCCTATACGGTCAAGAACATTCCCAAGTGGAACCCGACCAACATCTGTAGCTACCACTTGCAGGAAGCGGGCGCGACCCCGACCCAGGAACTGGCCTACGCGCTGTCCACCGCCATCGCGGTGATGGACGCGGTGCGTGATTCCGGCCAGATCGGCGCGGACGGCTTCGAGCAGGTGGTCGGGCGGATTTCCTTCTTCGTCAACGCCGGGATTCGCTTCATCGAAGAAACCTGCAAGCTGCGGGCCTTCGGCGAGATGTGGGACAAACTGGCGCAGGAACGCTACAACGCACAAACCGAAGAGATGCGCCGGTTCCGCTACGGGGTGCAGGTCAACTCGCTGGGCCTGACCGAAGCCCAGCCGGAAAACAACGTCCAGCGCATCGTGCTGGAAATGCTCGGCGTCAGCCTGTCCAAACGCGCCCGCGCCCGCGCCATCCAGTTGCCCGCGTGGAACGAGGCGTTGGGTCTGCCCCGGCCCTGGGATCAGCAATGGGCGCTGCGGATGCAGCAGGTGCTGGCCTTTGAAACCGACCTACTGGAATACGGCGATATTTTCGACGGCTCGCCGGTGATCGCGGCCAAGGTCAAGTCGCTGATTGACGGTGCGACAGCGGAAATGGCGCGAGTGCAGGAGCAGGGCGGCATGGTGCAGGCTATCGAATCCGGCTACGTCAAGCGGCAACTGGTCACCAGCCACACCGAGCGGATGCGGGCCATTGAACGCGGTGACCTGAAGATCATCGGTCTGAATTGCTATCAGGAAACCGAGGAATCGCCGCTGACCGGCGGCAAAGACAGCGGCATCATGAAGGTCGATCCCCGCGCCGAACGCGAGCAAATCGAACGGCTCAACGCCTTCCGCGCCCAGCGCAACGCCGCTGAAGTTAAGGCGGCGCTGGCCAATCTGGCCGAAACCGCTCGCGGCGGAGCCAACATCATGCCCGCCTCGATCCTCTGCGCTCACGCCGGCGTGACTACCGGCGAATGGTCGCAGACCTTGCGCGACATCTTCGGCGAATACCGCGCCCCGACCGGCATCGACATTCCCGCCAACGACGACGCCCGCAGCGCACGGGCGGTAGCGATTCGCACCCAGGTCAGCAAGACCGGCGAAGAACTGGGTCGGCCATTGCGCTTGCTCATCGGCAAGCCCGGTCTGGACGGCCACAGCAACGGCGCGGAACAAATCGCGGTCAAGGGCCGCGATGTCGGCTTTGAAATCGTCTACGAAGGCATCCGCCTGACCCCGGAACAGATTGCTAAAGCGGCGCTGGAAGAGGGCGTCCACTTGATCGGTCTGTCGGTGCTGTCCGGCAGCCACATCGAAATGGTCGAGGACGTGTTCAACCACTTGGGCAAGGTCGGCTTAAAGGAGTTGCCGGTGGTCATCGGCGGCATCATCCCGGAAAGTGACGCCAAGCTATTGAAAGAACGGGGTATTGCCGCCGTCTACACGCCGAAGGACATCGACATGAACGGCATCATGGTGGACATTCTCAACCTGATTCGCAAAGCCAACGAGCTGAAGCCGGTCGCCGTGGTATGAGTCGGGTTTTGCCCGAACCGGCGGCGCTGGCCGCTGCGGTCAGCGGTCGTGACCGGCTGGCGCTGGCCCAGGCGCTGAATCTGCTGGACGACCGCCGCCCGGCGGCTCGCCAGTGCGCCGCCGCGTTTTTGGATGCGCTGCCCGCTGCCAAGCTGGCGACGGGCGGCCATCTGATTGGTATCACCGGGCCACCGGGTGCGGGCAAGTCCTCGCTCACCGCTTCCTTGATTCAAGTCTGGCGCCAGCGTGGCTTGAAAGTCGCCATTCTGGCGGTCGATCCGTCCAGCCCGATTACCGGCGGCGCGTTGCTGGGCGACCGGCTGCGGATGCACGCCAGCGGGGCCGACCGTGAGGTGTTCATCCGTTCGCTGGCCTGTCGTGGCGAGTTCGGCGGTTTGAGCGCTGAGGTCTGGCCGATGAGTCTGGCGATGCTGGCGGCGTTTGACATCGTGCTGGTGGAAACGGTGGGCGTCGGCCAGAAGGAAATCGACGTGTCGAAGATGACCGACACCACCTGTTTTGTGGCGCAACCGGCTTCCGGTGACAGCATTCAGTTCTTGAAAGCGGGCATCATGGAAGTGCCGCACGTCATCGTGGTGAACAAGGAAGACATCGGCATGGCGGCGCGTAAAACCTTGTCCGAACTGAAAAATACCCTGCGGCGGCAGATGGACCCGGAAGGCTGGCAAGTCCCGGCCTTATCCGCCAGCGCCGCGCTCGGCAGCGGCATTGACAAGCTGGCCGATGCGCTGGACAGCCACCGCCAATGGCTGCTGGGACAGAACCAGTTCACCGCTCGCCGCCAGCGCTGTCAGGCGGAATGGCTGGTCAAGCACCTGCGCGAGGAATTTGGCCGCTACGGCATCGGGCTGCTCGGTGGCGAGGAGGCGCTGTTTAACGCGCTGGCCGAAGCGCCGCGCCGCTCGCCGATTGCCGAATACGAGCGTTTGCGCGAGCGGGTGATTCAGGCTATCCAGCATCCAGCATCGTAGTGTTAGGCGATGAGAGGCAGAGATGAGGATAGTTATCGTAGTTTTTGCGAACTCGGTAAAACATGGGAGGCATTGCGTCGCAGGAAAAGATGTTCAGACTGGAAACTGGATTCGTCCTGTACGTGATGCTTCTGGTGCCGAACTGGATCACAATCAGTGTATTTGTGTAAATCCCTATGGCAAATACATGGTAAAACCATTGCAAAAGGTCGAAATTGATCTGGTATCCCATTCACCATTGGCGAACCAGCCAGAGAATTTTATCGTTGGTAATACTCAGTGGGTGCAGCAATATAAGATTGAGGCTCACGAAGTTTCCAATTATTTGGATGCGCCTGAAACATTATGGGGAGTTGGAAATAGCGTGGCCTTTTCTCAGATAGAAGACGGTACTATACAAATTATGCAATCGTTATATTTGGTTAAAGTTGATAACCTTCAGATATACAAAAACCTCTATAACAATCGGCGTGCGGCATTTTCCTACAATAGCAATCAGTATGATTTGGCAGTAACAGATCCTAATTTTGAGAAATATCTTCAGAATCCCCAGCATCAAAGTATTTTATGTGTGAGCCTTGGGGAAAAATACAATCCGGCAGGTGGGAATAATTATTATTGTTACAAGATTGTTGCGGCGATAATTTGAAGGAATAGTGGATGAAAACTTATACTATAGGCTTTACACAAAAGAATGCACAAAGATTCTTCACCCTTATCAAGCATAACAATGTGGCAAGAATCATTGATATAAGGCTGAATAATATCTCGCAGTTGGCCGGTTTCGCTAAACGTGATGACTTAAAATATTTTTTATCTGAATTATGCGATGCGGACTATATATATATCAAGGAATTAACTCCGACAAAAGATATACTGAACGCTTATAAGAAAAAGGAAATTTCGTGGGATGGGTATGAGGATAAATTTTTAAATCTTATGTCTCAGAGAAATATTGAACGTACTATAGATAAGTCGGTTATTGAAAATGGGTGCTTGCTATGTAGTGAGCATGAACCACATTATTGTCACCGTCGATTGGTTGTTGAATATCTAAATCAAAGCTGGTCAACAGAAATTGAAGTGGTGCATTTAATATGAGCGCGCAGCAGACTCCTACCATACTAATCGCTTATCCCAAATTTTTTTTATGTTACGAAAAATTTGAGCGAAAAGTCTCTTCAATTCTCTCCAGGCTAACTGGCTATCATTTGGCGTACTTTTCGGATGATAACGAATTTATTTCAAAATATTCATTATCCGATTCTCGGATACAGGATTCACTTTTACAAATAGATGAGGAACGCATAGATTGGGTTACTCATGCGATTATATTTGATGATGGATCATCGTTTGGAAGCCTTATTGAAAAAGCAAAAAGCGGGGAGATAAAGGCGCGTGTAATAAAGGCGGGATTAACTAGGGTTGTCAATATAGATAAGGGCGAGAGGCACGATGTTTATATTGGTCGAGGTGGAAAATGGGGCAATCCTTATGCAATAGGTTTTGATGGTGATCGTGATGAAGTAATTAGTAAATTTAGATATGATTTTGAAAGAGGGTTTTTGAAATTTAATAAAAGAGATGTTTTAGAACTGAAAGGTAAAACTCTCGGTTGCCACTGTAAACCAGCAGCCTGTCATGGTGACATATTGGCAGACTATCTTAATGCTTTAGATGATGGTACGTAATCGTCTAACAGATCACGCACATCCAGATAGCAAAAAACACCGCTCACTCCTCGGTCTGTTTTTTAGCCGGTGATGTGAGTATTAATAACAACCCTTAAAACCACCCCCACAGCGAGGAATCAAAAAGATGGCCAAAGAACTCTACAACCTCGGCGAACAACCCCCGTTAGGCGTCATCCCCCAAAAAATGCACGCTTGGCTGATTCGAGCCGAGCGCTTCGGCAAGCCGACCGAAGCCTTCCAGCAGGAAGTGGTCGATGTGCCCAGCATCGCCGATGACGAAGTGCTGGTGTACGTGATGGCGGCGGGCATCAATTACAACAACGTCTGGGCGGGTCTGGGGATTCCGGTCAACGTCATCGGTGCGCGTAACAAGGCGGGCGAGAAGGAAGATTTCCACATCGGCGGCAGCGACGCCTCCGGTATCGTCTACAAAATCGGCAAGGACGTGACTCACGTCAAAGTCGGCGACGAGGTGGTCATCCATTGCGGCACCTGGGATCGCAACTGCGCTTGGGTCAAGAGCGGCGGCGACCCGATGTATTCGCCCAGCTTCCGCATCTGGGGCTATGAAACCAACTTCGGCAGTTTCGCCCAGTTCACCAAAGTGCAGGCCCAGCAGTGTATGCCCAAGCCCAAGCACATGAACTGGGAAGAAGCATCCGCGTATGTCTTGGTGGCGGCCACCGCCTGGCGGATGCTGCACGGTTGGGGCAAGAACGCGGTCAAAAAAGGCGACGTGGCGCTGATTTGGGGCGGCGCGGGCGGCCTCGGCTCGATGGCGATTCAGATTGCCAAGGCGGCGGGCGCAACCCCGATTGCGATGGTCTCCGGCGAAGACAAGTTCGACTACTGCATGAAGCTGGGCGCGAAAGGCTGCATCAACCGTAACGAGTTCGACCATTGGGGCATGTTGCCACACTGGAAGGATAACGTCGGCTACGCCAAATGGCTGAAAGGGGTGCGGGCGTTCGGCGCGAAGATTTGGGACGTGCTGGGCGAGAAGCGTGCGCCGAACATCGTGTTCGAGCATCCCGGTGAAACGACTATCCCGACCTCGATTTTCGTCTGCGACACCGGCGGCATGGTCGTCGTTTGCGCGGGCACGACGGGTTACAACGCCACCGTCGATCTGCGCTATTTGTGGATGCGCCAGAAGCGGCTGCAAGGCTCGCACTTCGCCAACGCCGAACAGTCTTATCAGATGAATGAACTGGCGGTGCGCGGGTTACTCGATCCCTGCCTGTCGCGGGCCTTCACCTATGCCGACTTGCCCGTTGCCCACCAACTGATGCACGACAACAAGCATCCGCACGGCAACATGGCCGTCCTCATCGGTGCGACCGCATTCGGTTTAGGCGCCAGCGGCAAGCCGCCGGTCAAGATCGAACACCCCACACTCCCGAAGGGCGACGTGCACAATACCCCGCACCCGTACCCGATGTCCGCGCCGCTGCCCGGCATCGCCGAAGCCGAAGCCATCAAGATCGCCGACGACGGCACCCAGGTCAAAGACCTCATGCATCGCGGCATCATCGCCTGCGCGCCGGGCGATAGCGTCGGCCAGGTCGCCAAGATCATGGTGGATAATGAAATCCACGCGGTGGTGGTCATGGACGGTGGCAAAGCGGTTGGTGTGGTCTCGCAGACCGACATGGTGCTGGCGCGACAAGGCCGCACCTCCGAAGAAGCGCGGGCGATGAAAGCGGGCGACATCATGACGCCGGGCTGCGCCACCTGTGACGCCAACATCCTGCTGAGCGAAGCGGTTAGCCTGATGACTGGTCGGCGGATGCACCGCCTGATCGTGACCGAGAACGATCAGCCCACCGGCGTTATCTCCATGACCGACGTGGTCAGGAAGATCATCGGCGAATAAGCGTCTACGACGCCAGTTAAACCCCGGCTTGCGCTTCGTCAGAGCGTGGGGCCGGGGTGTGATGGATGTCGCTCTTGGCTCACCCCGATTTCCCAAAAAACTCGCGCTGGGTGGCCTTTACCACCGCTACAATGGCCGGATGCAGCAACCGTCGCTCGGTGGTGATGGCGTAGAGCCGCTCGGTGACCGCTTCAATCCGCCCGACCGCCTGCACCGTGTATTGCCGAATCACATAATCAGCAATCGCTGTGGGAGCCACGAACAAACCCGCCCCGGCCTGACCAAATGCCTTGAGCAAAGCGCTGTCCTCGAATTCGCCGACGATGTGCGGATACAAACGCTGGGCTTCAAACCAGTGCAGCAGGTCGGGCCGCAACGCTACATCGTCGCCCGGCAGCAGAAACGGTGCCCGATTCAGCGATGCCGGAAAAGTACCTGCCAAGGACTGCGCCAACTGGGGAGCGGCGAACACCGTCAAATCGCTCTCGCCTAAAAAATGGCTGTAGCCGCGCACGTTGAGATGGTTGGGCATCGGTTGGTCGGCGATGACCAGATCGAGATGATGCACCGCCATCTCCGCCAATAATGGGGCCAGTCGGCCTTCCCGACACAGCAGCCGCACCGGCTCTGCCAGGCGTAACGCCGGTTCCACCACCCGGTAAGCCAATGATTTCGGCACCGAATTGGCGATGCCGACCCGAAACGGCAGACTTTTACGCACCGTCTGGTCGAGCGCTACTTCCAGCAGTTCATCACCGAGCGCAAAAATCTCGTCTGCGTAACTGAAAATGCGCTGACCCGTCTCGGTCAGCTCCAGCCCCCGCCCCACGCGGCGAAACAGCGCCACCCCCAAACGGCCTTCCAATTCGCTCAACTGACTGCTGATGGATTGTGGCGTCAGGTGCAGATGCTTGCTGGCGCTGGCGATGCTGCCCGACCGGGCCACCATCCAGAAATAGTGCAGATGCTTAAAGTTAAGGCTGGCCACCGGATTCTTATCCATCGAAAAAATCGAACGATCCAGCAATATTATTCAGATTGTTGGATGTTTGACTACTCCTTAGACTGGTGCTTGTCATTGATCCTAAAGGAGCGACGTCATGAATATCCATATCCGGGCCAGTGGTATCGTACTGACCGATGCCGTGCACGAGTATGTCCAGCGTCGGCTGCAATTTGCCTTCGGCTGGGCGGATGCACAGGTGCTATGTGTCGTAGTCCGGTTGTCGGACGAGAACGGCCCGCGTGGTGGTGAGGATAAGCGCTGCCGATTGCAGATCACCTTTGCGGGCGCACCGAGCCTGGTCATTGATGATACTGAGGCTGATCTCTACGTCGCGATTGACCGGGCTGCCGACCGGGCGGGGCGCTCAGTGGCGCGGCGTCTGGAGCGGCAACGCGCTGACCGGCAGCGCTTATCGCCGCGAATGAAAGCTATGAGCGCTAATACCCCGACTTTACACTAAACCCTGGAGAAGCTTGATGAAGTACCTACCGGAGCTATTCGCCGCCAACGCGCGTTGGGCCGAGGAAACGACCGCTAACGATCCCCATTTTTTCGCCGACTTAGCCGCGATTCAAGCGCCCAATTACCTGTGGATTGGCTGCTCGGACAGCCGGGTGCCCGCCAATCAGATCACCGGATTGAAGCCGGGCGAGGTGTTTGTCCATCGCAATGTCGCCAATGTGGTGGTGCATACCGATCTCAACTGTCTGTCGGTCATGCAATACGCCATTGAGGTGCTGAAGGTTCAGCACATTATTGTCTGCGGCCACTACGGCTGCGGTGGCGTCAAGGCGGCTTTGGAAGGGGCATCCTTTGGGCTGATCGATAACTGGTTGCGCCACATTCAGGACGTGCGCGACCGACACGCGGAGTTGCTGGATGCTTTGAAAGATACGGACACGCAGTGGCGGGCGCTGTGCGAGTTAAACGTCATTGAGCAAACGCGCAACGTCGCCCGCACGACGCTGGTAGCCGATGCCTGGAAGCGGAAACAGCCCTTGATGCTGCACGGTTGGGTTTACGGCTTGGCGGACGGTCGTCTTCAAGACCTTCAGACCCCCATCGATGACGGCGATATGCTGACTGACGCGATTGCTCTGGCGGTTGCCGGTGTGTGGGCGCGTTATGCGCTGCCGTGATGTCGATCGCAATCCAGCCGTAGGTCTCGCGTATAGAGCTACGCGGTTAGGGTAGTGTGCCATGAAAACAGCCTGAAATGCTCCAACCGGGAGGATAAGAAAAGTTATGATCAAAGAACTGTATAGTCTCGGCGAACAACCCCCGTTAGGTGTTGTTCCGCAAAAAATGCACGCTTGGCTGATTCGCCCAGAGCGCTTTGGCGTTCCAACTGAGGCGTTCCAGCAAGAAGTGGTGGCTATACCGCCCATCGCCGATGACGAAGTGCTGGTCTACGTGATGGCGGCGGGCATCAACTACAACAACGTCTGGGCGGGCTTAGGGATTCCGGTCAATGTGATCGGTGCCCGTAACAAGGCTGGAGAGAAGGAAGAATTCCATATCGGCGGCAGCGACGCCTCCGGCATCGTCTACAAGGTCGGTAAAGAGGTCACTCACTTAAAGGTCGGTGACGAGGTGGTGATTCATTGTGGTCGCTACAGCCGCGACTGCGAGTGGGTCAAAAAGGGCGGTGACCCGATGTACTCGCCGACCTATCGCATCTGGGGTTATGAAACCAACTGGGGCAGCTTCGCTCAATTTACCAAAGTGCAGGCCCAGCAGTGTATGCCCAAGCCCAAGCACCTGAACTGGGAAGAAGCGGCTGCGTATACATTAGTCGCGGCCACCGCCTGGCGGATGCTGCACGGCTGGGGGGCCAATGCCGTCAAGACAGATGATGTCGTACTCATCTGGGGCGGCGCGGGCGGTCTGGGATCGATGGCCATCCAAATCGTCAAAGCCGCTGGTGCGATTCCCATCGCTATCGTCTCCGGTGAAGATAAGTTCGACTATTGCATGAAGCTCGGTGCGAAAGGCTGCATCAACCGCAACGAGTTCGATCATTGGGGCATGTTGCCGCACTGGAAGGATAACGTCGGCTACGCCAGGTGGCTGAAAGGCGTGCGGGCCTTCGGTTCCAAAATTTGGGAGGTGTTGGGCGAGAAGCGCGCGCCGAACATCGTGTTCGAGCATCCCGGTGAAACCACCATCCCGACCTCGATTTTCGTCTGCGACACCGGCGGCATGGTGGTGGTTTGCGCGGGAACGACGGGCTACAATGCCACTGTGGATTTGCGCTATCTGTGGATGCGCCAGAAACGGTTGCAAGGTTCGCATTTTGCGAACACCGAGCAATCCAACCAGATGAACGAACTCGCTTTGCAGGGCTTGCTGAATCCCTGCCTGTCGCGCACCTTCCCTTACGCCGAAATCCCGCAAGCGCACCAGCTGATGTATGAAAACAAGCACCCACACGGCAACATGGCGGTGCTGGTTGGTGCCCAAGAATTCGGTCTGGGAGCGAGCAGTAAGGCACCAGTCGCCATTGTCCAGCCCACACTCCCGAAGGGCGACGTGCACACCACACCGCATCCGTACCCCATGTCTGAGCCACTGCCTGGCATCGCCGAAGCCGAAGCCGAAGCCGAAGCCGAAGCCGAAGCCATCAAGATCGCCGACGACGGCACCCAGGTCAAAGACCTCATGCATCGCGGCATCATCGCCTGCGCGCCGGGCGATAGCGTCGGCCAGGTTGCCAAGATGATGGTGGATAATGAAATCCACGCGGTGGTGGTCATGGACGGTGGCAAAGCGGTTGGTGTGGTCTCGCAAACCGACATGGTGCTGGCGCGGCAAGGTCGGACTTCGGAAGAAGCGCGGGCGATGAAGGCCGGTGACATCATGACCCCCGGCTGTGCCACCTGTGACGCCAACATCCTGCTGAGCGAAGCGGTGAGCCTGATGACTGGTCGGCGGATGCACCGTCTGATCGTCACCGAGAACGATCAGCCCACCGGCGTCATCTCGATGACCGATGTGGTGAGGAAGATTATCGGGGAATAAAACGACGTCAGAGCGGGGACGCCTTAAATCGCGTCCCCGTTTTTTTGGAACGCTGTTTGGCGTAAGCAAAGCGAGGAGGAACAGGCCATGAAGGCGATGGTGTGTCGCCAACTGACCGGCATCGAAAACTTAATTCTGGAAGAGCTGTCCGCGCCGACTCCGGCTAAGGGACAGGTGCTGTTGCGCGTGCGCGCCTGCGGCATCAATTTCGCGGATAGTTTGATTACACGCGGTCAGTATCAACAGCAGCCAGAGCCGCCGTTCAGTCCCGGCTTTGAAGTGGCTGGCGAAGTGCTGGAACTGGGGGAAGGGGTAACGGGCCTCCAGCCTGGAGAGCGTGTCATCGCCATCCTGCCGCACGGCGGTTACGCTGAACAGGCTGTGGCTGATGCGAACCGCTGTGTGGTCATGCCCAAGATTATGCCCTGGGAGCACGGCGCGGCGTTTCCCGTGGTGTTCGGCACCTCCCATATCGCGTTGTGGCACCGAGCGGGACTGCGCGCGGGGGAAGTGTTGGTGGTGCATGGCGCTTCCGGCGGCGTTGGGCTGACCGCCGTCGCCATTGGCAAGCAACTGGGCGCGACCGTCATCGCCACGGCCAGCAGCCTGGAAAAACTGGAGTTGGCGCGCCAACATGGCGCGGACTTTCTCATCGACTCCAGCCATGAGGATGTCCGGGAGCGCTTGAAGACCTTGACAGCCGGTCGCGGCGTGGATGTGGTCTACGATCCGGTCGGCGGCGATCTGTTTGCGGCTTCGTTGCGCAGCATGGCCTTTGAAGGACGCATTCTGGTGATCGGCTTTGCTGGCGGCACCGTACCCCAGATTCCCGCCAATCACCTGTTGGTCAAGAATGTGGATGTTATTGGGCTCAACTGGCCCGCTTACGCCGAGTTGCAGCCACGCGTGATGACGGAGAGCTTTCGCATTCTGTTGCAATGGTATGTGGAAGGCTTAATGCAGCCCTATATTTCCGCGATCTATAGCTTGGATCGGGCGGTGGATGCCTTGGCGCAAGTCGTGGCGCGTAAATCCACCGGTAAGGTCGTGCTGATGATGGGTGAAGGCGCATGATGGGTGAATTACAAATTCACCATCAAGGACGGCTAACCCAGGCGACAGCCCAGGGCAGCGCCACTGCACTAAAAAAAATTCGCAATGCCTTGCTGCTGAAGGGCTTTATCATCGTCACCGAGCGGGAGGACTTGCTGGTACTGCGGCGGCGCGCCTACCTGACACAGGACGATTGGCCAATGCAAGTGCGGTTGCGCCGACAAGGCCGCCAATTCACGATCGACTATTATCTGTATATTCCCTGGAGCTGGATCGCGGCCTTCACCTTTCTGATGCTTTTGGTCTTGCCCTTTGCCGGTATCCCCAATGCACCGCTGGCCTTTGGCCTGGCGTTAGTGGTGCTAACCTTAGCGGCTTTCAAACAACGCTTCGACTGCCGACCCAACGCCCGCTTTTGGCAGCAACGCCCACGCCAGCGCTGGGGTGCACTGATGGAGCACTGGCTGCGGGAAGCCTTGAGCGGTTCCTGAACCGCAGGTCGGTCGGCTCAGTTCCGGTCCGCTGCCAAAAAAGGCAGCAGTAGTCGGACACACGCTGCCGGATGTTCCAGATGCAAATGATGGCCGCCCGGTAACGTCTGCACGGTAAGATCGGGCAGGTGGGTATAGCGTTCTTGCATATAGTCGCGCTTCACCAGATAGCCGTCCGCACCACAAATCAGCAGAGTTGGGGCCTGCACGCGGTCCAGATAGGCTAGAACTTGCGCCTCGGTCAGATATAGCGGCGAGACAAAGCGCAAGCGCGGATCGCTGCGCCAGCCGTAACCTTTACCGATCTGCTGCACATTGCGTTCGACCAGGAGTTTGGCCGCAGCCCACGGCAGACCGCTAGCCGCGCTACGAGCCTGAACCGCCGCTTCCAGCGTGGGATACACCGGTAGGCGCTTGCGCGGTAGGGTGCACATTTGATCCATGGCTTTGCGTAGATGGATCGGGCTATCGGTCGGCTGGCTCAGTGGTGGCCCTAGCCCTTCGATGAGAGCGAGACGGGTCACACGCTCTGGAATCACCGCCGCCATGAACGCGGCGAGCACAGCTCCCAGGGAATGCCCGAGCACGGCGAAGCGCTCCCAGCCCAGCGCATCGGCGGCGGCGACCACATCCGGGATGAAATCTACCAGGTGATAATGCACCCCGCGCGGTCGACGACTGGAATAGCCGTGACCTGGCAAATCCAGCGCCACTAGGCGCAGGCCAGGGAGCAATAAGGCCAGTGGATCGAAGCTAGCGGCGTTATCCAGCCAGCCATGCAAGGCCAACACTGGAAGACCGTCAGGCGATCCCCACACCCGCGCCGCCAGGCGCAGGTACGGTGTCCTTAACTCCAGCTCCGCCGGCATCGGGCGCGGTCTCACAGACCGGCTGGATAATCCCAGCCCGCATCGATTGGAAACAGGTTGGCATATTTCACACTGGCGCGCGGCTCGGCCATCATGGCGGCCACGGTATCGCGCCAGCGGGCGTAATGGGCGCTTTCCTTGTGCTGGACGGTGGCCTCGACCGTGCGGTAGACCTCGACCAGCACGAAGCGGGTCGGGTCGTCGGTCTGCTGAATCACATCAAAGCGGGCGATGCCAGGCTCCTGGATACTGTGACGGGCATTGTCCAGCGAGGCCGCCTTGAACGCGTCAATACACTCCGTCTTGACGTGAATAAAAACGTGGACAATCAGCATGCAGTTTCCTCCCTTTGCGAACACTTCCTCTCTAAGAAGTGGGGTTGTGGGTAGAAGGCGCTTCAGCCTGGGCCAGCCGGCAGAAAATCCAGTAACAAGCCGCAAAAGATGACGAGACCAAAGCCATTGTTATTCAGAAACGCCTTGAAACAGTTCTCTGGTGCGCGGTCGCGGATCAGGTATTGCTGGTACAACGCAAACCAGGCCGCCACTAAGACCCCGCCATAATAAATCCAGCCCCGTCCGGCCAGTAGGCCGATGCCCAGTAACAGCGCCAGCAACGCCAATTGCAGATAGCCGATGATCCGTTTGTCGTGGGGGCCGAACAGAATGGCGCTGGATTTAACACCGATCTTCAAGTCATCTTCCCGATCCACCATGGCGTACTGGGTATCGTAGATCACCGACCACAGCACGTTGCTCAGAAACAGCAACCAACCCAGCAGCGGCAAGGTGTCGGTCACGGCTGCGTAGGCCATCGGAATCCCCCAGCCAAAGGCTGCACCAAGATGCGCTTGCGGCAGCGCATGGAATCGCTTCATAAATGGATATGTTGCCGCCAGGCCGAGACCGACGCAGGACAGCAGGATGGTCAACGTGTTCTGCGTGAGCACCAGGGCAAAGGCGCTAAGACACAAGCCAACAGTTAAGCCGAGCGCCTCGCGCAGACTGACCCGACCCGCCGCTAGGGGTCGGTCGCGGGTGCGGGCTACATGCGGGTCGAAATCGCGGTCGGCGATATCATTCATCACACAACCGGCCGAGCGCATCAGCGCCACGCCCAAGACAAACACCAGCACAATACTGCCCGGCGGTTGCCCCTGGCCAGCCAGCCACAAAGCCCACAAGGTCGGCCATAACAACAGATAAATTCCAATGGGCCGATGCAGGCGCATCAGCAGAGCATATTCACGCAGACGATCTTCAAGGCGTTGCATAGTCATGGTCGGGCCGATTCACACAACAACAGGCAAGAAAACAGGCAGATCCGGCAGAAAAAACTCGCAAACCAACAGTGGGTGACCGTCGATGTGAAACACCGAACGGCGACCCCAAAGCGTGGGCGACGGCGCGCTGAAACCCGCCCATGCATGTCGATGCACACGGTGATCAGCGATGATGCGCGCCGCTTCCACCGGCCCGCGCTGCACACCCGGATCCGTGAATAGCACCTCCCCCAAGGGCCTGGTCCCCAGGCGAGTCAAGCGGAGACCGCGCCCCCGCAAGGTGCGGGCCGGAATCAACGTGCGGGCGAACACCCAGGGCTGATCGCAGCACAGCAACCGGACTTCGCGGGTCCACGCCCAAGCGCCCAAGCGCAAGTGGAGGATACGCGCTTCGTCGCGGCTGGGTCGCGCCCAACCCTGCGCCAACACCTGCACCCGCAACTGGCCGGCGCACGTGCGGCGCAAGCGGCGGGTCAGAGAACCGGCATCAAACAACCAAGCAGCCAAGTCGGCTGGCAGATCATGCAGACGCGAAGAGGGAAGCCACAGCGGCGGGCGATTGGCGGACACAGGGATTGCACAACGTTTTGGGAGCGACGCCAGCCTGGCGCACTTTGCCATTATGCACGGTTGCCGAGGCGCGCGGGAGTGGTCGGGCGGCTTTTCGGCGGCGTGCACCAGCGCGTTGCCTCGGCCCGCCTGGGAGTGAACGGCAATCCAGACAAACACTGTTAGAATAGTCTGGCTTGGCGTTAGCTTACTCTCATACCCCGCGCGCCAAGCCACGCCCGGAACCCTGTCACCCATGCCTGTAGATCAGAACCCCATTATCTTTTCCTTGTTTCTGATTTTCACCGGCGCCGCGCTCTTCGCCACGCTAGCGCTGTATGCGCGCCAAGCCCTGCCGATTGCCTATATCGTGCTGGGCATTTTGATTGGCCCCTATGGCTTCAAGCTGATCGACAACGCCTCCTCCATTGAGGAAATGTCCCAAATCGGCATCATGTTCTTGTTGTTCCTGCTGGGCTTGGATTTATCCCCGCAACGCCTGCTGCAAATGATGCGCAAGGCGACTCTGATTACCTTGGGAACCTCGCTGGTCTTCGCGCTGACCAGTGGCGGGGTAGCCTGGCTGTTTGGCTACACCCTGGGTGAATGCTGGCTGATCGGCGCGGCGATGACCTTTTCCAGCACCATTATCGGCCTCAAATTATTGCCCACCCGCACGTTGCACCACCAGCACACCGGCGAGATCATCATCAGCATTCTGCTGTTACAGGATCTGTTGGCGATTGCAATTTTGGTGCTGGTGGAAGGCCTAGGTGGGCGCGGCTCTTCCCTGCAAGGCTTGGGCCTGCTCATCATCACGCTGCCGCTGCTACTGGGCTTCTCCTATGTCGCCTCGCGCTATGTACTCATTCCGCTCATCCGCAAGTTCGACAAAATCCGTGAATATATCTTTCTGACGGCCATTGGCTGGTGCCTGGGCATCTCGGAAATCGCTGCGCTGCTGGGCTTGTCCTACGCTATTGGTGCCTTTATCGGCGGGGTTGCGCTGGCCACCAGCCCCATCGCGCTCTATATCGCCGATACCCTGCGGCCATTGCGCGATTTTTTCCTGGTGCTGTTCTTTTTTTCCCTAGGCGCGGGGTTTGATCTGGGTATGCTGGGATCGGTCTTGCTACCGACCCTCACGCTCAGCGGAGTGCTGATCGTGCTCAAGCCCTGGACGTTTCGCGGTTTTCTGCAATGGGCTGGGGAGCCGCCCCGTATCGCCATGGAAGTGGGCGTGCGGCTGGGCCAGGTCAGCGAATTTTCCCTGTTGATTGCCTTACTAGCCCAGCAAGCCCAGTTGATCGGCGGAGAAGCCTCGTATCTGGTACAGGCGACCACCCTGCTCCTGTTCATTATTTCCACCTATTATCTGGTGCTCACCTACCCGACACCGATTGCGATTAGCGATCAACTGCGCCGCGATTAAGCCTGAGTCGGCCGCCCGTCGCAAGAATCGTTTGGCGCAAGCCCTGATTATTTCCTATAATCGCGGCCGTTTTTCGGCCGAACCGAATCCCAAAGGGGGTTTTGGCGCGACTGGACATCCTTCGTGATCTCTCCGGTGAACGTCCCAGCAAGAGCGACGCGCGCAGCC
>JBATSQ010000060.1:0-20155 GCA_049293375.1 Candidatus Contendibacter sp. | reverse complement strand
TACCGCCGGTATTCAGCGGCGCTCAACCCTCGCGAATTTCAAAAGTGTGGCTGATCTTCGCAGTCTGGCCCAACATGATGGAGGCGGAGCAGTATTTTTCCGCCGATAAGTGAATCGCGTGCTCGACGTGCTTGGGGCTTAAGCTCTTGCCGGTCAGAATAAAATGCACTTGGATAGTGGTGAATACCTTGGGATCGCTGGTTGCGCGCTCCCCTTCCAGTTGCACCTCACAACCACGCAGCTCCTGCCGGGCCTTGCGCAAGATGTTGACCACATCAATCGCGGTGCAGCCGCCCATGCCCATCAACAGCAGTTCCATGGGGCGCGGCCCCAGATTATGACCGCCCAGTTCCGGCGGGCCATCGATGACCAAGGCGTGACCGCTGGGCGCTTGGGCCACATAGGTCATATCTTCCAGCCAGGTGATACGGGTTTTCACGGCAATTCCTCACATCAGGATCAGACCGCCTGCGAATCACAGCGGCTGTCACTCCGGGGTTCAGCCAAACAGCTCCACCAGTTTCGCCCCCGGTTCAGGGGCGCGCATGAAGGCCTCACCCACCAGAAAAGCGTGGACGCCATGGGCGCGCAGCAATGCTACATCGGCCGGGGTATGAACGCCGCTTTCCGTGACCACCATACGGTCCGCAGGTATGCGAGGCAGCAGCTTGAGCGTGGTTTCCAGCCGGGTTTCAAAGGTGCGAAGATTGCGATTGTTAATCCCGATCAAGGGCGCACCGCCGGCCAGGGCGCGCTCCAATTCGGCGGCGTCATGCACTTCCACCAGCACATCCAGACTCAGATCATCCGCCAACTCCGCCAGTTGCCGCAGGGCCTCATCTGTGAGCGCAGCGACAATCAGCAGAATCGCATCGGCACCGATGTAGCGCGCCTCGTACACCTGATAGGGGTGGATAATGAAATCCTTGCGCAGCGTCGGCAGCGTACAAGCCGCACGCGCTTCCTGCAAAAAGTCTTCGTGGCCTTGGAAAAAGTCGTGGTCGGTGAGTACCGACAAACAACAGGCTCCGGCAGCGGCGTAACTGCGGGCGATATCCGCCGGAAAAAACGGCTCGCGCAACAGACCCTTGCTGGGCGAGGCGCGCTTGATTTCCGCAATCACCGCCGGTTGATCTTGGGCGATGCGACGCTGCAGCGCGGCTCGGAAGGGCCGAGGCGACGGCAGTTGGCTGATCTGTTGCCGCAAGGCGTCCAAACTGACCCGCGCCCGGCGCGCGGCGATTTCTTCCGCCTTGCGGGCGAGAATTTTATGCAGGATGTCGCTGCTCATGCCGCTAATTTCTGGGTATAGCGCACAAAGGCGTCCAGTTTAGACCGCGCTGCGCCGCTAGCCAGCGCTTGCCGCGCCTGCTCAATGCCCACAGCAATCGATTCGGCCACATTGGCTGCGTAGAGCGCCGCGCCCGCATTGAGCAACACGATATCGCGTGGAGCGCCAGGCTCGTTGTCCAGCGCCGCCTGGAGCATGGCAACGGACTGCTCGGCGTTTTCTACCTTAAGACTGCGGTTGGACATCATCGCCAACCCGAAATCTTCGGGATGAATTTCATATTCCACCACCTTGCCGTCTTTAAGCTCGCCGACCAGAGTAGCCGCGCCCAGCGAAATTTCGTCCATACCATCCTTGCCCCACACCACCAGGACATGCTGCGCACCGAGCCGCTGCATGACACGCACCTGAATACCCACCAGATCGGGGTGAAAAACACCCATGAGCTGGTTTGGTGCGCTGGCCGGATTGGTCAGCGGACCCAAGATATTGAATAAAGTGCGAATGCCCATTTCCCGGCGGACCGGCGCGACGTTCTTCATAGCGCTGTGATGATTGGGCGCAAACATAAAGCCGATGTCGGTGGCGGCGATGCAGTCCGCCACCTGGGCCGCGTTCAGGTCAATGCGCGCGCCCAAAGCCTCCAGCGCGTCGGCGCTCCCGGATTTGGAGGAGACACCGCGATTGCCGTGTTTCGCCACCCGCGCACCTGCGGCGGCGACCACGAACATGCTGGCGGTGGAAATATTGAAGGTGTGCGCGCCATCACCACCGGTACCAACGATATCGACAAAATGCTCATGCGGTGGCGGAACTTGCACTTTGGTGGACAAATCCCGCATGACTTTGGCGGCAGCGGCGATCTCACCGACCGTCTCCTTCTTGACCCGCAAACCCGTGAGAATCGCTGCAGTCATCACCGGCGACAGCTCGCCTGCCATAATCTGCCGCATCAAGGACAGCATTTCATCGTAGAAAATTTCCCGGTGTTCGATGGTGCGTTGCAAGGCTTCTTGGGGAGTGAGTAACAACATCGGGCGCGACTCCGGGGCATTTCTTCAGTGCAGGTTGAGAACATTGCGCAGCAGGGCCAGGCCGTGCTCGGTCAGAATGGATTCTGGGTGGAATTGTACACCCTCGACCGGCCAGGTTTTATGGCGCACCCCCATGATTTCATCCAGCATCCCCTCCGGGGTTTCGGTCCATGCGGTCACTTCCAGACAATCCGGCAAGGTAGCTTTCTCAATCACCAATGAATGATAGCGCACCACGGTAAAAGGACTGGGCAAGGCAGCAAACGTACCCTGGCCGCGATGATAAACGGCGGAGGTTTTGCCATGCATAACCTGTGCGGCGCGGACAATATGCCCGCCAAACGCCTGGCCGATGCTCTGGTGTCCCAGACAGACGCCGAATAACGGGATCTTGTCGGCGAAAGCGGTGATGGTTGCCAATGACACGCCCGCTTCGGTTGGGGTGCAAGGGCCAGGCGACAACACGATGCGTTCAGGAGCGAGCGCGGCGATCTCATCCGGCGTGATCTGGTCATTACGATAAACCTGCACCTGTTGACCCAGCTCGCCCAGATACTGCACCAAGTTGTAGGTAAACGAATCGTAGTTATCAATCATCAGCAGCATATCGCGGCTATCCTTTTATTCGGCAAGGCCATGGTTTCAGATAATCCGATTTGATACCCGCTCAGATCCCGCTCTTTCTTTTGATACCCCGCGCCGCTGGCCTGGAGCCGAACGCGCGAAGACTGTTATTGTCCCCTATATCGGCCCTGACTCAAACCACTTCTGCGCCGCTCAGTTACGGCACTTTCACCAGAAACCGCAAGCCCCGCGCCTTGGCTCTCCTATCGCTGACTGAACTACGCCATGCAACCAGGCTGTCAGCCAAACTACGCTGGTTCAACATACAAATACCGCTGAAACCCGCTAAATACCTTCCCGATCTCATCCGGCCTGCCCAGATCGGCCACCGCGTCCGGGATTGAGTCGTGGTAATTCAGCTTGAGGAGCGGCGTTAGCTTTGCTTGATCCAGTTCCTCTACCCCCAGCGCTACGTAGTGCGACAGCATGAAGTCGAGAAACACCGTCTGCTTCGGGTTGAAATTCGCGCTGATGATCGCCATCGCCCGATCCGCCCGTTCTTCGCGGGTCAGTGGCTCCAAGGCATAGGCCACATGCGCCAGCACCTCGAACAGGTCGCTTTTCTCGGCGTCGATGATCTTCTGCATCTCGGCCAGTTGTTCCTTGCCGAAACCCTTCTCGGCCAAGCCTTCCAGCAACTTTCGCCGGGTATCCGGTGCGCTCCAGAGCGCCCGCAGTTCGCCCTCATCGGTAAAGAAGTCCGGCAACTTGCCGAATAGCGCCTCCATGAACTGCTGCGCCGACATCGGGGTGCCGTCCGGGTGCCAGAAGCTGGTGACGACCCTGTGCTGGATCGTGCGCGACTTGCCATCCGCCAGCTTCACCTTCGCCTTCTTTTTGCACACGCAGGGATGCTGACCACATTTCGGGCAAGGATCTTTCGCACACTCACAGGGCGACTTGCCGCAGAGATAGCAAAGCGGTGGTGGTTCCTTGATGCAGACACACGGCACCGAATGGCACTTCTTGCAGCTTTCCGTCTCGATAGGCTCGCCGTCCCATTCCGGGTCGCTGAAATGGTGATGCGCCTTCACGAAATCGTAGATCGTGAAGTAGTCCTTGCCGTCGTAAAGCCGGGTGCCACGCCCGATGATCTGCTTGAACTCGATCATCGAATTCACCGGCCGCAGCAGCACGATGTTGCGCACGTTCCGCGCATCGACGCCGGTGGAGAGTTTCTGCGACGTAGTGAGGATCGTCGGGACGAACTTCTCGTTGTCCTGAAAATCCCGCAGCCATTGTTCACCCAACGCCCCATCATTCGCCGTCACCCGGTGGCAATAGTTGGCGTCGGTGCTGGTCTTGATCTGGTTGATTAGATCGCGGATCGCCAGCGCATGATCCTGCGTGGCGCAGAACACCAGCGTCTTTTCCCGCTGGTCGATCAGCGACATGAAAATTTCGACGCGCTTCCTTTCCCGTTCCATGATCTCGATGATCTTGTTGAAGTCAGGCTCTTTGTAGACCTTACCCGCCTCCACCTCGCCTTCAACTACGAAATCATCAGGCGTATAGATATATTCATCTAGCGTCCCGGTAATTTGTTTCACTCGGAACGGCGTCAGGAAGCCGTCGTTGATGCCATCCTTGAGCGAGTAGATAAACACCGGCTCGCCGAAATAGGCATAGGTATCGACGTTGTCCTTACGCTTCGGAGTGGCGGTCAGGCCAAGCTGCACGGCCGGCGCAAAGTAGTCGAGGATACCGCGCCAGTTGCTCTCGTCGTTGGCTGCGCCCCGGTGACACTCGTCGATGACGATGAAGTCGAAGAAATCCGGCGGATACTCGCCGAAAAATGTATTCGGCGCGGGTTTCAGCTTCGTTCATCCATTCCCCCCTGTTCTTCTGGGTCGGCCCGGCGGCAGGGTTATACGACCCGGACGGTGGTGCCGTAACGGGCCAGCTTGGTATCTGCGGTCAGCAGGATCAGCGGTTCGCTGAGGGATTGCGCCACCAGCATCCGGTCGAAAGGGTCTTTGTGGTCCGGGAAGGTCGGCAGCTCGGCGAGTTGTAGGATGTGGGAATTTTCGATGGGCAGCCAGGTGAATCCCATAGCCTCAACCTGACGCTCAAACACGGGCAGGTTTATCCGCAGCTTGCCGGTTCCGGCCTTGAGGGTCAGCTCCCAGAACGAGGCACGGCTGACGAAGGTTTCTTCGTTGTTAGATTCAACCAGTTTGCGGACCTTATCGGTTAGGCGGGGATCGCCCGTTTGCCACCAAAATGCATAGTGGGTATCGAATAGGTATCTCATTTGGCGAGCAAGCCGTCGTCGTTGGCCCCTTCTTTCAAGCAATCGAACAGGTCGTCGATAGAGGCGTCAAAATCATCGGACATCCACCAATCTCCGCCCTGCATACTGCCCGGCGGCGCGATCCGGCGGCGCGGCGGCCGGTAGGCCGTGAGCATCGCCACCGGTTTTCCGGCGCGGGCGATGACCACTTCCTCGCCGGTTTCCACAGCTTCGATCAAGCGCGATAGGTTGGTTTTGGCGTCGTGAATGTTGACGGTTTGCATGACACGGCCTCCGGGTTAGCTAGGGATTAGCTTAGTCCGCCTGCTGGCTTAATTCAAAGCTGGCCGCTAAAGCCTTGGTGCAGCAGGGATTTTTTCAGGTCGCCGAGGGCGGTGAGTTTTTGCTGGTAGAGGGATTCGAGGTGTTGGGTTTCAGAAACAAGCCCATCAAGTTTCGTAACCTCAGACAACTGCTCAAACATTGAAATTTTAGGGACTTGAAAACCGCGAAGAAGTTTGAGAGAAACCGTCTTCTGTGCGGTTCCCGTTGCCCCCTCGCTTGCTTGCTTAAATACCTGAGGCGACATGAGCAGGTAATAAAGCCACTCACTGGAAACATCTGGCTTTGGACGAACTAGGCCAATATGGCGCTGGAAACAGAAATCACGACTTTCCCTGACCAAAACAGGTATGCCGAACGAACCGGTTACTGTGTAGAGCACATCACCGATCTTTGGTAAAACAGGAAATCTCGATCTAATTCACCGTTACTACGAATTGCCGCCAATCCTCGGCCAATGCGGATTTCTTCAGTGGCGAAATTTATCGGCCCAACTGGCGCACGAACCGACATCAGAACGTCACCTTCTTTGGCGACCTTCGTTGTCTGAGTCCTCCAATTCTTGGGCGCCTGAATGAATTTCTCGCCGAAGTCCTTTTTGCCTTGGTAAAAGGCCATTCCTTTGCCGTCAGAGTTGTAAAACTTGCCCTCTGGTGATTCACCAGCAACGACCTCGCAAAGATCGCCCAAGCTTTTCTTTTGCCATACCGCCTTCATCGCGCTACCTCATCTTCCGTTCGTCCTGAGCTTGTCGAAGGATGAACGGAAGAAGGCGATGGCCCTTTCGACAAGTTCAGGGCGAACGGCGGAAGGGGGCACAGGGTGAACGGCGGAAGGGGGATCAGTGCGAATGGGGGGTTTCGATTTTGCAAGGCGGGAGACTTCTGCCCAATCGCCCCGCATCATGGCTTCCTTCTTTTTTCGGCTCCAGCCTTTGATTTGTTGCTCTGCTGCCAGCGCTTCTTCGCGGGTGGTGCAATCTTGTGAAAACACAAGTTGCAGTGGGCGCCGTTTGAACGTGTAGCAACTCTGGACAGCGCCCGTTTCGTGCTCGCCGATACGTTTTCGAGGTTATCGGTGTGCTCTGTGTAATAGCTGTTGTCGGCACAGCGGAGGATGTAGACCCAGAAGGACATTATTTATCCCCCTCCGTTCGGGTTGATCTGTAGGTTTGCCGAACAGGCGAAGCCTTGCCCTTCGACAGGCTCAGGGCGAACGGTGCGGAGGACAAGATGGTCATAGCAACGCCCTAATATTCGCCAGCACCTCCGCACTCTCCGCATCCAGCGCACCGATCTCGTCCATGATCTCCTGCGGGCTGCGGTGGATGACTTCCTCGCCGCCGTTCGGGTTCTTCACCGACAGGTCATAGGTCGCCGCATCAATCGACGCGACATTGACGCTCCAGCTTTTCTCGGTATCAGCCTTAGTCTTTTGCAGTTCGACAAACTCGGCAAGGTCGGCGTCGTTGAGCGGGTTGGTCTTGCCCAGGTTGCGACCGGGGTCGAGTTGGTAGTACCAGACTCTGCGCGTCGGTGATCCTTTCTCGAAGAACAGCACCACGGTCTTGACCCTCGCACCCTGAAACGTGCCGCCGGGGCAATCGAGCACGGTGTGCAAGTTGCAGCTTTCCAGCAGCAGCTTGCGCAGGCTCACCGAGGCGTTATCGGTATTCGACAGGGAAGTATTCTTGATGACCACACCGGCCCGGCCCCCGGCCTTGAGCATCTTGATGAAGTACTGGAGGAACAGAAAGGCCATCTCGCCGGTGCGGATGGGGAAATTCTGCTGCACTTCCTTGCGCTCGCCGCCGAACGATGGATTGGCGAGGATCACGTTAATCCGATCCTTGTCCTGAGTGTCGGCCAGGTTCTCGGTCAGCGTGTTGGTGTGGATGACGTTCGGCGCTTCGATGCCGTAGGATCATGTTCATGATCGCAATCACGTAGGCTAGCGGCTTCTTTTCCTTGCCGTAGAAGGTGCGTTCCTCAAGCGCCTTGAGGTTGTCGGCGGTCAGCTTGGGTTGCTGGCGCAGGTAGTCGAAAGACTCACACAGAGTAGTTGAGTTCGGTGGTGCAACCCGCTTCATTGCGCAGATCGTTGTCGATATTCTTAAAGGCTTGTTCAAACATGGAATGAGGGCACTCAGCAAGCGCGCATGTTCTCAACTGCAAAAAATACTTAACTCACCGCCCGCTGGCGGGTCAATTCCATCATCCAAGCATGAGCGCCCTCCGCCGCAGGCCCGGTGGCGTCTGGCACTGGCTGACATTGGCGATAGGAGCCATCCGGCTGCATCAGCCATGCCTGGCGTTGATCGGCCAGGCAAACCGCGAGAATTTCCCACAACTGCTCGCGCGCGGTACGGTCCGCTACCGGTGTCGCCGCCTCAACCCGACCTGACAGATTGCGGTGCATCCAGTCCGCCGAGCCAATGATAAATTCACCATCGACCGGATTCTCTTGGCCATTAGCGAAATGAAAAATCCGCGAGTGCTCCAGAAAACGCCCGATGATCGAGCGCACCCGCACAGTTTCCGTCCAGCCGGGTACACCCGCAATCAGGCAGCAGAAGCCGCGCACGATCAGGTTAATCGGAACCCCTGCTTGCGAGGCGGCCGCCAGCGCCTGGCCCATCTCCAGATCTTCGACCTGATTCATCTTGGCGATGATCCGGGCCGGTCGGCCAGCGCGATGGTTTTCGATTTCTCGCTCAATGCGCTGCAAAAACCGCTGACGCATGTTGCTCGGCGCGATTAATAGCTCACGATAATGCGGCGTGCGCGCCGCGCCAGTCAGATAGTGAAACAGGTTGACCACATCGGCGGTAATGACGGGATCGCAGGTCAGCAGTCCGACATCGGTGTACAGTTTGGCGGTTTTCATGTGGTAGTTGCCAGTGCCGATATGGGTATAGCAACGCAGTCCGGCCCCTTCCTTACGCACCACCAGCGCCACTTTGGTGTGTGTCTTCAGACCCAATACGCCATAAGTGACATGCGCGCCGACTTTTTCCAACTGCTTGGCCCAACGCAGGTTGCGCTCCTCATCAAACCGGGCTTTCAGCTCGATCACGCACGCTACCTGCTTGCCGGCCTTGGCAGCGCGGATCAGCGACTGCACAAAGGGCGTGTCATCGCCAACCCGGTAAACAGTCATTTTAATCGCCACCGTCTGCGGATCGACGGCCGCATCGCTGATGAAGTCCTCGACGCTGGTGTCGAAGCATTCGTAGGGATGGTGCAGCAGCAGGTCACCGGCTCGAATGACGCTGAAGATGTCCACGTCTTCGTTGGGCAGCCGGGGCGGCGGCAAGGGCTGCCAGGGCGGATCTCGCAAGGCGGGCAGATCAAGACCGGCGATCTGGAATAAGCCGGTGTAATCCAGCAGGCCATCCAATTCATAGACTTCGCTTGGCTCCAGCTCGAAGCGCTCCATCAAGCCTTGGCGCAAGGCCGGATGCGCATCCGGAGTCAGATCCAGGCGCACCACCGGCTCGAAACGACGCTGCTGGAGCGCTTCGGCCACTACTTCCCGTAGGCTATCGTCATCGTCTTCATCCAATTCGACTTCAGCATTGCGCAGGATGCGAAACAGCGTGGCGTTGACGCACTCCATGCCGGGAAATAATTGGTCAGTGCGGTGCCGGATCAATTCGTCTAGCCGTAAAAAATACTGCTGACCAGCCTCCGCGTCCGCCATGAGCCGGATCCACGACGGCAGAATAGTTGGAATTTTAACCCGTACCGGCACATATTCATCGGTATCGGGATTGCGCAAAATGAAACCCCAATTGGTCGAGAGGTTCGACATGAAGGGGAACGGATGCGCCGGGTCCATGCCCAGCGGCGTTAACGCCGGCGAGACATCTCGATCAAAAATCGCCGATGCCTCTTCCCGCTGCGCCGCGTTCAGTTGTTGCCAATCGACTAGAAAGAGGCCCTGTTCGGCCAGGCGGGGTAACAATTCTTGATAGCAGCGCGCTTGTTGCTCTAGCTGCGCAATCACCTTCTCGCGGATTTGGGCCAGCCGTGTGCGTGGCAACAAGCCAACCCGCTTCATGTAGAACTCATCAAGATTGGAGGTGAAGATCGCCAGGAATTTGAGTCGTTCCAGCAGCGGGGTGCGCTCGTCTAATGCTTCGCACAGCACCCGGCCGTTGAAATCGAGCCAGCTCAAGTCGCGGTCGATCCAGGCGTGGGCCAATACGCCCTCGCGCGAAGCCAGAAATAGCCCAGCCTCGATCACTGATACCTGCGCTTTCTTGCCACGCTTAGGCTTGACGCGGGTCAGACTGAGGCCGGTTTTGGTTTCTTGATGCTTGGCGGACATTGCACCTTTCCTTTGATCGTTCAAAATACCCAAGTCAGCTTGCCAGCGGCTGGCAAATAGGAATAAAGCACCGATTCTATTTTAGTAGATTCAACAATGTGTTGAGCTGAGTTGGACTCGGCTTGGGTCGGAAAATTCACTATCAGCGCTGTCCCTCGGGTTAGCGTAGTGTATTGCTGTATCATTGCATCCCAGTGAAAGGATAAAGGCTTTATAATAATCCTCGGTCGAACCAGGCCAGAGCTGGAGTAGTGCATGGCAAAATCTACAGTGACCTACTGGAATCCCCTCCTACCAGAGCATCACGAAAAATGGACTGCAATTGCAGGGCTGGAAGGGATGGCTGAAGAGCTTACCTTGAGTATCGACCCTGCAACTGGCGAATACTCCCGGCTCACGCGGTTTCTACCCGGCGCAGATACATCTGCTTTTGGGGGGAAAAGCCACCTCTATCCCGAAGAAGTTCTCATTGTTAGCGGTCGCCTTTATGACAAAGCATTTGACCTCTGGCTGGAAGCGGGCCACTACGCAAGTCGGCCTCCAGGTGAGGTTCACGGCCCCTTCATGACCGATGTAGGGTGCATGGTTTTCGAGGTTTCGTTTCCTAACCGCAAGGCGTGAAACGCTTAACAGGCGTTGCAGCCGAACCCGCTTGGTGCGCTGTATTGTGCTAAGAGCACAGCTACGGTGTTGCAACTGCGGCGTAGAGACCCCTAATTTATCCCAGTTAAATTTTCCTTCCACCGCCCTGCGACCGTTAGCGCTCAGCGCCCAATAGTCATCATCATTGGATCGCAAAGCGCCAAATTCTGCCTGCCAGCGGCTAGTAAGCGGGATTTAAGCGTGGCTTCTATTTCAGTGGCCATCCATAATGGATGTAATGCGTTGATCCGAGTTCGGCTCGGCCCAGGTCGGAGCATTCACCGCCGGTACCGTCACCTGGATTTGTAGTGCATTAAGAACCGAAAGTTTAACCAATCAATCCAGCGGACACAGTCAAGCGCGCACCGCTGCTGTTGGGTATAGCGCGCCGGTGTTCCAACTGACCCCGCTTCGTTCGCCGTGCTTACCCATAGTGAACGAAGCCCATGCGTGTGCTCAGAGCCAATAAACAGCACTTACTGAATTAATGCGCCACGACCCGGTATACCCCCTCGGTGTAGGCCGCTACGTTATCCCAGTTAAACTTTTCTTCCACCGCCTGGCGGCCGTTGGCACCCAGCGCCCGACAATGGTCGTGATCGGCCAGCAGCGAACCGATGCCGTGGGCCATCCCGCTCGCAGTGGCGTCCACCAGGAAACCGTTCACGTCGTGCCAGACAAATTCCCTGGGTCCCCCGGCGGTGGTCGCGACCACCGGCTTGCCGGCTGCCCACCCTTCTAACACGACGATGCCAAACGGCTCGTTGCGACTGGGCACTGCCAGAATATCGCAGCTCCGCATCAGGTCGATGTATTGCCAGCGCGGCATATAGCCCAGAAAGATGATCGCGCCGGCGGCACCGACCTCGTAGGCGCGGCGCACCACCGCTTCTTTTTCCGGCCCCTCGCCGGAAATGATGAAACGGGCTTCCGGGTAGGAAGCCCGCACCATCGGCACAGCCTCGACTAGCATGTCCAGGCCCTTTTGCACCGTCATCCGGCCCGGCGAAAAGATGGTGGGTGCCAGTGGCCCAATGCCGTAGCGGCCTTTCACTTCAGCGGGATCGATGAAACCATCGAAGGCATGGTAGTTGACGCCGTTGGGGACCACATGAATCTTCTCGGTCGGAACATGATAAATCCGGCGCAGTTCCTCAGCGAGGAAGCTACTGACTGCGATCACCAGATTGGCGTTGTGGCAACCCGCCGCCTCGGCGTCGCGCACCCAGCGAGCGAAGCCATCGAAGAACACGTTACCATCGCGGCCGTACTCAGTGGAGTGCATGGTCAGCACGCCCGGCGTGCCGAAGCCGTCCATCGCGTATTTCATGGCGTTAGCGGTCAGCCAGTCGTGAGCGTGCACGATTTCGAACTTGCCGATCATGGAGGTCACTTCGTGAAAGCGATGGGCCATGGACTTGCACATGCAATCCATGCACTCGACATCATTTTCGCTCAGGCCATGATCGACCCGGTGGTAGTGAACGCCATCGATGCAGTCATAGTCGTTTTGATCGTCCTTGCGCCGGGTAATGACGTGCAGATCGTGGCCGCGCCGTTGCAGGCCGGCAGCTAATTCGGTGACATGGACACCGAGACCGCCGGAGGAAATCGAGTGCAGGGATTCCGAGGAAAACAGGGCGATACGCATGGATTGACTCCCTGAAAAAGAAAAGCCCGCCGAGCGGGTTTGCCGTCTTCAGCGCCTTCATATGAAGCAAACCGGGGCCGCGCTGAGCTGAAGCGAAATTGATGGTCTGATTGGCGCACCATAGCAAGTTTTGTTGCGCCGCAAAATTAATTCCGTACCCTACCGGAGTCAAGTCGTTGAACGCTTGAAAATTTGTGACGAGGGGCCAAACGATAACCCCCAAGTTCGCGGGCGAACTTGGGGGTTAGTTTTCGCTGTGGATGGCAGACGCTATGACCCCACCGGGCGCGGCTCGTCCAGTCCCCGCTCCGCCAGCGCCGCCGCCCGAAACAGGGCGCGGCCCTTGTTCATAGTTTCTTCCCATTCTTTTTCCGGGATGGAATCAGCGACGACGCCGCCGCCGGCCTGGATGTGCAACATCCCGTCCTTGAGCACAGCGGTACGGATGGCGATGGCGGTGTCCATGTTGCCGGACCACGACAGATAGCCGACCGCTCCCGCGTAGATACCGCGCTTGACCGGCTCCAGCTCGTCGATGATTTCCATAGCCCGAATCTTGGGTGCACCGCTAACCGTACCGGCCGGGAAGGTGGCCCGCAGCGCGTCGATGGCCGTGAGGCCGGGGCGCAAGCGGCCGGTGACGTTCGAGACGATGTGCATGACGTGCGAGTAGCGCTCGACCACCATCTTTTCGGTTAGCCGTACGCTGCCAATGGTGCTGACCCGGCCCACGTCGTTACGGCCCAGATCGATCAGCATCAGATGTTCCGCCAGCTCCTTGGGATCGGCCAGCAGTTCCGTTTCCAGGGCCTGATCCTCCTCCTCGGTAGCGCCGCGCCAGCGGGTGCCGGCGATGGGTCGCACTGTTAGCAACCCATCTTCCAGCCGGGTCAGGATTTCCGGCGAGGAACCGACGATGTGCAGCTCGCCCAGATTGAAGAAGTACATGTAGGGCGAGGGATTCAGGCCGCGCAATGCTCGGTACAAATCCAGCGGCGCGGCCTGAAACGGTGCTGACAAGCGCTGCGAGGGCACCACCTGCATACAATCGCCGGCCAGGATGTATTCTTTGATCCGCTCGACCGCTGCTTCGTAGCCCTGCTGGGTGAAACCGGAGACGAATTCGATCTCCCGCGCGGCCGGATGGGGGCGGTACGGCGCATAGAGCGAGCGCGGGGCGCGCAGCAGCTCACTCCACTCGTCCAGGCGCTGCTGGGCACGGGAGTAAGCACGCTCCACCGCCGGGTCCACCAGAGTGATGAGGTACAGCCGTCCGGCCAGGTTGTCGAACACCACCACATCCTCGGACACCAGCAGCAGGATGTCGGGATTGTCCAGCGGGTCGGGGTTGGGACAGCGGGCCAGCTTGGGTTCGATATAGCGGATGGTGTCGTAGCCGAAATAGCCGACCAGACCGCCGATGAAGCGCGGCAGGCCTTCGCCGGTGGTCGACACCCGATAGCGGTTTTGAAACTCCTGCAACCAGGCCAGCGGATCGGGGCAATCCAGCGACTCGACGATTTCGCCAGCGTGTTCGACGGTCACCCGCTGACCGCGCACCCGGACAATCTTGCGGCAAGGCAGGCCGATGATCGAGTAGCGGCCCCATTTTTCGCCGCCCTGCACCGATTCCAGCAGATAGCTGTACGGCGCGTCGGCTAGCTTGAGATAGGTGCTGAGCGGCGTGTCGAGGTCGGCCAGCACTTCGCGGGCGACCGGAATGCGGTTGAAGCCTTGTTCGACCAGGCGTTGAAAGTGGTTCTGGTTCATAAACTCACGGACGGTCCTGAGCGGCGGAAACGAGAGGGTGGCGCGAATCGCAAAGCTACGGCTCTAGTCACGCCATCGGAAGTCCGGGGCAGGCTGCATACGGTCGAAGCGGGGAGTAAAAGGAGCGGCCATCAGAGCGGTTTGCGCAACAGAAGGGGCAATGCCGCGATGGAGTCGATCACCGCGTCCGGCGCGGCTTCGCGGATGTCGCGGCCGTGGTTGTAGCCGTAAGGCACGCACACCACCGGGCAGCCGGCGTTGCGGGCCGCGCCCACATCGTTAAGCGAATCGCCGACCATCAAGCCCCGGTCGATGGGCACGTCCAGGCGTTCGGCGCAGAGCAGCAGGGCATCCGGCGCGGGTTTGGGGTGGGGGATGCACTCGCCGCCGACTACCGTAGCGAAAAAGGAGCTAATCCCCAGCCGATCCAGCAACGGGTGCGCGAACTCAGCCGGTTTGTTGGTGACGCAGGCCATTGGCCAGCCGACAGCCTGCAATTCGGCCAGACCCGCGCGGACGCCGGGATAGAGGCTGCTGTAAACGCTGAGATTGTCAGCGTAAGCAGCCCGGTACAAGGCTTTGGCGCAGGCGAATAGCTCGGGCTCAGCCCGACCGGCCATGTCGTTGGTCAGCGCGCGGTGGATGAGATTGTTCATGCCGTTGCCAACCCAGGTGCGCACCCGCGCTTGGTCGCGCGCCGGCAAGTCCAGTTGGCGCAGCATGACGTTCACCGCTGCGGTCAGGTCCGGCACGCTGTCCACCAGCGTGCCATCGAGATCGAAGAAAATCGCGGCGATGTTTTCAAACATGAGGTCGGCGGTCGGCCTTGGCGAGTTCGGCGCGCAGGGCGGCGAGGGTGGTTCGGTAATCGGGCGTGTTGAAGATGGCGGAACCGGCGACGAAGGTGTCGGCGCCGGCCTCGGCGATGGCGCGAATGTTGTCGATCTTGACCCCGCCATCGACTTCCAGCCGGATCGGGTAACCGCCGTCGTCGATCATGCGGCGGACCTCGCGCAGCTTGTTCAGGGTGCCGTCGATGAAACTTTGGCCGCCGAAGCCGGGATTGACCGCCATCAGCAGCACCATGTCCACCTGGTCCATGACGTACTTGAGGTATTCCAGCGGCGTGGCGGGGTTGAACACTAAGCCGGACCGGCAGCCACAATCGCGGATGATGTGCAGGCTGCGGTCGATATGCTCGCTGGCTTCGGGATGAAAGGTGATGTACGTAGCGCCGGCGGCGGCGAAGTCGGGAATGATCCGGTCTACCGGTTTAACCATCAGGTGGGCATCGATAGGCGCGGTTACGCCGTATTTGCGCAACGCCTCGCAAACGATGGGTCCGAACGTCAGATTAGGCACGTAATGGTTGTCCATCACGTCGAAGTGAACGAGGTCCGCGCCGGCCGCCAGCACGGCGTCCACTTCCGCGCCGAGGCGGGCGAAGTCGGCGGAAAGAATCGAAGGGGCGATCCAATAATCCGGCATGGTCAGTCTCGAAGCGATCCCGGCAGGTGGCGGATAAAACTGGGGTGGGACTTTACCTGAATCGCCAAGATTTGGACAACGCCACAGCAGAACCAGTCTCTCGCCTCCCCCGCTCGCCGCCGCAGCGCGACTTGCCAAGGCTTACGACAACTGGCATAGAATGGGCAATACACATCACGGTGGCCAGTGCAGGCTCACGGAATCGGGCGGCAAACAGGAGGACAGCGCATGATGATCATTTATGGTTGCGCCAATACCCGATCGACTCGGGTGCTGTGGGCGTTGGAAGAAGCTGGCGCGGCGTATCACTATGTGGCGGTTGATCTGCGGGCCGGAGCGGCCCAACAGCCGGACTACCTGGCACTCAATCCGGGCGGCAAAGTACCCACGCTGGTGGATGGCGATTTCATCCTCACCGAATCAGCGGCGATTTGCGGCTATATCGGCGACCAGTTTCCAGCGTCCCGGCTGACGCCACCGGCGGGTTCTCAGCAGCGCGCCCATTACGATCAATGGTGTTTTTTCACGCTTAGCGAACTCGAACAAGCCTTATGGACTCTGAGCAAGCACACCTTCGCTCTGCCTGAAGCGCGGCGGGTTCCCGCAGTGCTCGACACCGCCCGCTGGGAATTCGCGCGAGCGGCTAAGGTGTTAGCCAAGGGTCTGGGTGCCAGGGAATGGATCGTCGGCGATCATTTCACCGCCGCTGATCTTCTGATCGGCCAGACCCTGGCGTGGGCGCAAGCCAGTAAACTACCCTTGGAGCACGCCAATTTGAGCGCTTATGCGACCCGGTTACTCACCCGTCCCGCATGGACAAAGGCTCGGCAACGCGAACGAGCCGACAGCGGCGCAACTTCCTGATTGGCACTATTCGATCCCGCATGGCCTGACCGCTTAAGGAGCCTGCTAGATGACCACCAAGCTTTTCCACCAGTTCTTATTCCTGGCTGCCGCGGTGTGGTTCGCGCCAGGCGGAGCGATGGCCCAAGACGACGGCCAGGGATTCGGCTCTGAATACGGGCGAGATCGGCCACGCGGCCAGATTCAAGTCACCAACGACTGGCGCGATACGGTGACAGTCACCCTATGGACGCACCAACGCGAGCGCATTGGCAGCTCCTGGGAAATCGACGTCGGCGACACCGCTTATTTGGCTATTGACCAAGAACGCATCCGCGTGCGCCCCAATTATAAGATCAAGGTTGGTGAAGACTGGGGCTGGGTAAATGTCGGCGATGTCGCCGAATTCCGCCGGGGTGTTTGGTACGCCAATGTTCGAGATATCTGGCGGGCGACCCATCGGCGTGGTGAACGCGGTGAGCGCCGGGATCGTGATAGGGAAAATGATGCTGCCCCAGACTGGCAGCGCTGATCATGAACCTAGCGGCTACACCCGCCATTCCCCCTACCTAACTTGAGGAAAGCGAACCATGATCGCTAAAACCCTGCGTTTTCTGCTCTTGGGCTTGAGTAGCACGCTACTGCTAAGTGGATGCGCCACCCTGCTCGAAGACGATGAGTACTATGGCTATGATCGCTATGATCGCCCTAGCGGCTATGGCGGCAACTGGGACCCCAGCTATGAGCGCGGTGATCGCAAACAGTGGAACAACTCAGACCAGCGGCATCGCTACTACCGGGATGGCGACCGTAGAACTGGGCGGGATGCTCGCGATCCGCGAGAAGCTCGCCGCCAATGGAACGATGGCGACCGGGATGGTCGGCAGGACGGCTGGGATAGCCGCAATCGGGGCGAGAACCAGGGACGCTGGGAAGGTAAGGATGCGCGTGATGCGCGGCCCCTCCAGCCCGCTCGGCCCGGTTCTCTGGGGCGCGTGGTGCGGCCAGTGTTGCCGGATGAACCCATGCGCGCGGTGCGGCCGCCCGAGTCCATTGAAACGCCGCCGCAACTACAACCGAGCCCGCCCCCTGTACGGGAGCAATGGCGCGCCAAAGCGGTTGATGAATTACAGGACGAGGTTGTTATCCCAATGCGCAAAGTATCGCCGTAAAGTGACGCCGCAACGCGCTGTGGCGGATTAGCGCCCGTGAACTTGTTGGCGCTGGATACCGCCACCGAGGCCTGCTCCGCCGCAGTGTGGCTGGATGGCCGTGTGGTGGAGCAGTATGAATGGGCTCCTCGTCGGCACGCCGCTTTGATCATGCCCATGATCGAGGCTGTGCTAGCGGAGGCTGGCGTGCAGGTAGCACAACTGGACGCGATTGCTTTTGGCTGTGGGCCGGGGTCTTTTACCGGAGTACGCATCGCGGTTGGTATTGCCCAGGGCATCGCCTTCGCCGCCGACTTGCCGGTGGTTCCGGTATCGACTCTGGCCGCGCTGGCGTTGGGCGCGGGGATGGAAACCGGTCAACCCCGCATCGCAGCGGCACTGGATGCGCGCATGGGCGAAATCTACTGGGGGGTGTACGCGGTCGGGGCCACAGATGCCGAGCCCCTGGCCGAGGAGCGCGTATGCGCGCCGGAGGCGGTCACCGCGCCGCCCGGTACCTGGTTTGGGGCCGGCAGCGGCTGGACAGCGCACGCGGAATTACTAGCGCGTGCTCTACCTGTTAACGGCTGGCTGGGCGCTTGCCACCCGCGCGCCGCCGCAGTGGCGCGCCTGGCCGCCGTACCCTCCCGACGCGGCGCCTGGGTGACCGCCGAGCAGGCGTTGCCGGTTTACCTGCGCAACCAAGTTGCGGCAAAACCGGGCTGATGTGATTGGTGAATCAGGGACTTGGAAACCGGCGCGGGGTAGAATAGGATACAGTCATCACGCAGCTAAGCGGCGCGATTAAAAACAGCAATAGAAAAAGCAACCTATAAAAAGAGTTGCCCGTGTCGATGCGGAGCACAGACCGCCAACGGCGCCGTTACAGAAGCAAGACACCCCTTTGGAGGAGAAGCCTATGAGCGCCATCATCAACACCGCGGTAACGCCTGGTCAGGCATTACCAGATCTAGTGGGCAAGCTGCTGTCCGCCCGTCAGAAAAGCTTGGTGTTATACCAAAAGCTCGCCACGCTCAAACCCCTTGCGCAGAGCGCGCCGATGCAAAGCCATTTGCTGCAACGCTTTCAAGACGCCCTGATGGATTATCTGGCGCTAGGGCCATTTCAGGTCTTTCAGGCGCTGGAAGATCAGCCGACCAACTCCCCCTATCGCCGCGCCCGCGAGCTGGGGCGGCAACTCTACGCCCGCATCGCCCGCACCACGCAGACCGCGTTAGCCTTTTATGATCGCTACCACGGCGACTTATCGCGCAAAGACCTGGCGACATTGAGCAAGGATTTATCCCGGCTTGGCGAGCAATTGGCGGTGCGCATCGAGTTGGAAGACCAGATCGTCGCTGCCGTGCGCCAGAGCGAACGACCGATCCCCGCCTGAGCTCAGTAGCTGCGCAACCAGTCAGGCCGAAGCCTGATCTCTCCGCGCAGTGCTTGCTCCACTTGCGCTAGCAGCCGGGCGCGATCCCTGGGCAACTCACCCGCCAAGGCCAGGGCGTTAGAGGCGTGATTAGAGCGGAACACCAGCGGCGTGGGTGGCTGTAACTGTTCGATCAGGCGCTTTTGTTCCAGCAGCAGCGCCTGATCATCCTGAAGTTGGAACGGCGCGCGGAACTTGCGGTAAAACTCGTCCTGGATGCTCGGCTCCAGCATCAATTGCAGGGTGGACAGATAATCCAGCGCCACTTGATTCACCAGCTCGGCAGTGGCGTCTATATGCTCCCGCCAGAACGTCTGTCCACCCAGGCCCAGAATCACCGTGGCTGAGATACGCAAGCCGGCTTGCTGGGCCTGAGTCAAACCTGCGACCATCATTTCCGGGGTCGCCCCCTTGGTGATGCGTTTGAGCAGATCCGCCGAGCCGGTTTCAATGCCGTAATACAGCAAGGTCAAACCCTGGTCCCGCAACTGACGCAATTCTTCCAGCGATTTCTGCCGCAAATTGGCAGGAAGTGCGTAGCTGGAAACCCGCTCCAGGTGCGGAAAAGCGCAAGACAGCGCCGCCAGAACCGCTTCCAAATGCGCGGTCGGCGCGGCCAGCGCATCGCCATCGGCCAGAAACACCCGCCGTGTGGCGGGCCAGACCCGCGCCGTTTGCTGTATTTCGGCCTGCACCTGCGCTAGTGGCCGCACCGCAAAGCTTTTGGTGCGGTACATTGAGCAGAAGCTACAACGATTGAAGCTGCATCCGAGCGTGATTTGCAGAATCAAACTGTCGGCTTCAGACGGTGGCCGCCAGACCGGCGTATCGTAAGGAATCAGCACAGTCGATCTCCTGATAAAACATGTTACACCCTACCTTGCCACCGCGCGGCCCGTTTCTGGCCAGAATCGTTTACAATCGCGGGCCAGAACTTGGCCACGGTAGCTGGCTTAGCAAGTTTCTATTGCAGGCTTTGTATCCTTCTTCATTCGTCGAGGGCTGAGGCGACGCATGGCGCGAGTCAAACTGGATTTGCCAGAACACTTTCCGTTCCACACCGAATTGCAAGTTCGCATTACGAATGTCAATTATGGTGGACATTTGGGGAACGATGTCTTACTGGGTCTGTTGCACGAAGCCCGCTTTCAGTTTATGGCCCATCACGGTTTGCAGGAACTGAATGTCGAGGGTTTGGGTCTGATCGTGGCGGATAGCGTAGTGGTGTATAAGTCTGAAGCCTTTGCCGGTGAACGGTTGATGATCGCCGTTGGCGTCCGCGATTTTAACCAATATGGCTGTGATTTCGTCTACCAGAT
>JBATSQ010000059.1:0-39841 GCA_049293375.1 Candidatus Contendibacter sp. | reverse complement strand
CCCGACCGGCCAGCAGGCGGTCGCATGGCGGCTGTTGACCAACCGGGAAGCGGACACGCTCGAGGCGGTGGTGGAACTGATCGATTGGTATCGCCGGCGCTGGCTGGCGGAAATTTTTTTCAGAATTAGGAGTTACGCAGTTGGTTGATAAAGAGCGATAAGGAAGGTTATGAACCCACCGAAAGTCACAGATGAAGACTACATCCAGTTTCTGATAGCGACACCGAAGGTCTGCAGCGCGACGGAGGCAGCGCGGGTGCAGCCGGAGGAAGCGAATGCCCCACAACACGATGCGTTTACCCGCTTGTTACATCGGCTGGAGCCAGACGCCTTGACGTTATGGAAGGAAGCGGCTGTGCAAGTAGAACGGCAGGGGGGCGTACTGGTGGTGGACGACTCGACCTTGGACAAACCCTATGCCAAGAAAATGGAGCTTATCCACCGCCATTGGTCGGGAAAGCACCACGCGGTGGTGGAGGGCATTAACCTGATTACCCTGTTGTGGAGCGAGGGTGACCGGCATGTGCCATTGGACTACCGGATTTACGACAAAGCCGGGGATGCACTGACCAAAAACGATCATTTCCGCACGCTGCTGGAGACAGCCCACACGCGGGGCTTTGTCCCGGAATGCGTGGTTTTTGATAGTTGGTACAGCAGTTTAGAAAACCTCAAACAGATTCGGGCGTGGGATTGGGTGTGGCTGACCCGTCTGAAAGCCAACCGCCTCGTCAACCCCGACCGGACGGGCGCACGCCCGGTCGCCCAGGTCAACACCGACGCCCACGGCACGCTCGTGCATCTCAAGGGCTATGGCCTCATTCGTTTATTTCTGATCGTCACCCCAGACGGCGACAGGGAATACTGGGCCACCAATGACCTCAACATGAAAGCCCTCACGCGCGTACGCTTTGCCGGTTACGCCTGGACCATTGAAACCTATCACCGGGGAATCAAGCAATATTGTGGGGTCGAACGCGCTCAGGTTCGCGCCGCTCGCGCTCAACGCAACCACATCGGTCTCGCATTACGCGCCTTCTTACGCCTGGAGTGCCATTGTTATCGCAAAGAAATCAGCTGGTTTGAGGCGAAACTCGCTATCATCCGCCCCGCCATCCGCACCTATCTGACTAATCCACTTTACAGGCTACCGGCAACTGCGTAACTCCTATCTATCTTAAGTTAAGATTCTAAGAATTTTTAGTGGCTCCCGTCATGCCCTGATCGAGCGGGTGAATTTTCTTTAAGCAGCAACCATGCCCGGCGCGAACCGGGTACGGTTGGGCCATGAGGCTAAGTTTAGCCTTGAAGCTGTTTTTCAATATCCGAAGCTTTCACCAGGGCATCGGATCGACTGACTTCATTTTTTCCCTTATACAGAATTAACACGCCCTGCATACCGACGTTGAATTTTTTCAAGCTTGCCGTATCGTTGTCATAATTGACAACGAGCACCTTAAGATCCTTGTAGTGCGGATTGGCATAAATTTCGTTTAATGCCTCCTTTTGCGAGGCGCATACGGGACAGCCTTTTTTGTGAAAGGCGACCAGGAATGGTTTGCCACTGGCCTGCGCGTCGCTAAAAGCTCCCTCTTTAAAAGGCATCTCATGGCTCATTTCCTTTTTCTCCATCGACATGGCGCTTTCTTTGGTCATCATTTTATCCTCGGCGGCGGAAGCGGGGCTGAGAGCCGCCGTCCCGATGGTGAACACCGCGCCGACTATGATTGATAGCCTGTTGATCTTATTCACTTTGAACTCCAAAATCAGGTTGAGGGATAGAAGGCCAGATTGGCCTTCTGATGGTCTTACGGTCGTTCGGCACCATAGGTTACAAGTATTTGTAACTTTGAGAGGGCTTTGAGCGTAATCAATGTTAAGCGAGCGAGAATCCGATGAGCTGGATCAATTGCTCAAGCGGCTGGTAACGGAAACGCGCCACGGCCAGGCGGCCAGCTACAAAAAGCTGCTGGAAACCCTGGCGCCTATGGTGCGCCGCAGTGCGGCTTCGCTTCTGGTGCGCTGTGGACAAACCGCGATGACGGAAGACGTGACCCAGGAAGTATTGATCGCCATCCATCTCAAACTCCATACCTATGATGCCGGTCTCTCTTTCATCGCGTGGCTGCGGGCTGTGACCCGACATAAGGTGATCGATGCCTTACGCCGTAACAAAATGCCGGTTTCCTCAATGGAGGAAGCAGGATTCGCAGAACCTGCTGATCCAGAAGATTTCGAGGAAATCCAAAGCGTCAGGCATGATCTCCAGAAGCTGCTGTCGCAATTGAAGCCCCCGGCTGGCGAGATTATCCATGCACTCAAGGTCGAGGGCGTAACGGTTCAAGAATTGGCGACGCGCTATAAAATGACTGAAAGTAATATCAAAATCATCGTGCATCGCGGGCTGCAAAAACTATCTGCAATGATCGCTTACAGCAAGGCGACATAAATGAAGACCGATGATCTGATCACCCTATTGTCGCAATCGCCCCAGCCGAGAAAACCGCTGTCATTTTCATTGGTTCTCCTGGCATGTTTGGCGATGATGACCGCCTTCACCGTTTTCGTCCCTGGCTTGCGGCCGGACTTGACTATAGCCCATATGGCGGTTGTTCATAAAACAATTTTATTGGGTGCAGCCGCCGGTATGGCGGGGTTTTTATTGAAGAATGCTGCAAAACCAATCCCTAATGATCACGGCGTTAAGCTTTATCTCTGGCTGCTTGTCGCTTTATATCTTGGATCAATCTTCTTTGAGTTGATTACAACACCCTTATCCCGGATCGCCGGATTTTTTTATACCGTGAATTTCCCAGAGTGTTTATTTTTCGTCACGCTTTATGGCGCGGTGGGGTCATGGATTTTGCTCTGGCTGATGCGTTTTTATGCGCCCCATGATCTTAAAAAAGCAGGAATGACCATCGGATTTGCAGCAGCGACAACGGGCGCCGTGGGTTATTCGCTCCATTGTACAATCGACAGCCCTGTCTTTATTACTATTGCATACGGTCTTCCGGTGTTTCTGGTATCGGTCATTATGCGGAAGCTGGCCGACAAATTTATTCGATGGTGATGTAACCCGCTTACTCCATGCCAGCGTAAGGTTGTTTGAAAACACGCCTTATGGAGCAAAGCAATGATCGATCTGACTCAATCCACACTGGCCCTCGCCGAGGGTTTCGGCCTGGCCTTCTCACCTTGCATCCTGCCGATCTTACCCTTGATTCTGGCTTCATCCGCTAGCGGTGGTCGTTGGCGGGCCTTGGAGATCGTTAGCGGCTTCATCCTCAGTTTTACCGCGTTCGCCCTGGTTTCGAGGCAAATTCTGGCGACGACCGGTATCCAGCAGGATCAAATTCAATTCGGCGCTTTCCTGCTGCTGTTGGCTTTTGGCCTGGTGATGCTCATTCCCCGGCTCGAAGAAAAGTTCGCCGCCCTCACCGGCGGATTGGCCGAGCGCGCGAATACAGCCAGCAATCGGCAAATCTCGACGCGGGCGGGCGGCGGCTTGATCGTTGGCGCACTGATCGGGGTGGTCTGGACGCCGTGCGCCGGGCCGATCCTCGCGGTTGCGTTGCTGCAAGTGATTCAGTCACAAACGAATTTGGACGCGGTAGCCACCATCGGCGCGTTTAGCATCGGGGCGGGTCTACCCATGCTGATTATCGGCTATTTTGGCCAGGCGCTCATTCGCTACATTCGCGCCCTGTCCCGCCATGCGGTGGTCATCCGCCGCGCTATGGGCATCGTGATCGTGGTGTTTTCGATCATGGGGCTGTCCGGCTTTAACCTCGGCGAGTGGGTCGTCACAGCGGCTGGTGCGACCGGACAGCCCACGTCCGCGCCAAGCCAGTTGCAAGAGGGCCTGGCGCAGCCCTACCCAGCCCCTGAGATCAGCGGTATTAGCCACTGGTTGAATTCAGCGCCGCTGGACAAGACCGCGCTCAAAGGCAAAGTCGTGCTGATCGATTTCTGGACGTATTCCTGCATTAATTGCATCCGCACCTTGCCGTATCTCAAAGCCTGGTATGAAAAATATAAGGATCAGGGTCTGGTCATTATTGGCGTTCATGCCCCGGAATTCGCTTTTGAAGCCAAGATCGAAAATGTAGAGAAAGCAATCCAGAAATTTGGCATTACTTATCCAGTCGCTATGGATAACGATTTTTCTACCTGGAAAAATTATAAAAACCGCTATTGGCCCGCACACTATTTAATCGACCGCACCGGTCAGGTGGTTTATAGCCATTTTGGTGAAGGTCAATACAAAGTGACTGAAGCTAATATTCGTCAATTGCTGGGCCTTAAAGAGAAAACCCAGGTTGATGTTGATAAAGAGGCTAGGGTAGCGGCAAGCCAGACCCCGGAAACTTATCTGGGAACAGACCGATCCGAGCATGAATCCACAGCGGATAAAGAGGCGCTGCCGCTGCATTTTTGGGCATTACAGGGTAAATGGTTACGCACCGGTGAATACATTCAGTCCCAGGCTAAAAACGCCGCCTTGACCCTTCATTATCGCGCCAAAAAGGTTTTCCTGGTCATGGAAAGCCAAGACCAGACGCCCCGAACAGTTCTTATCAGGCAAAAGAGCACCGAAAAGCGCCTGACTGTTGATGACTCCAAACTGTATGAAATCGCCCTCAACCCGGCCCAGGAAAATAATTGGGTCAGCATTATTGCTGAAAACCCTGGCTTGAGACTGTTTGTTTTTACCTTTGAGAGTTAGGAGTAAAACGATGCGTTGGCTATGGTTCCCTTTGCTTTTGATCGCCACAGTGGCCTATCCGCGAGAGATGACTATGAACAAAGAAACCAAGGACAGTGCCTTAAAGCGCTTAACACCTGAACAATATCAAGTGACCCAGCAGGCCGGAACCGAGCCGCCATTTAAGAATGCCTATTGGGACAACCATCAAGAGGGCATTTACGTGGATATCGTCTCTGGCGAGCCGCTGTTTTCATCGCGGGATAAGTTCGATTCCGGCACAGGGTGGCCCAGCTTCACCAAGCCCATCAACAGCGCGAGCATTAAAAGCCTGCCGGATCGCAGTTACGGCATGGGGCGGGTTGAAGTGAGATCCGCCAAAGCGGATTCGCACTTGGGGCATGTCTTTGACGACGGTCCTGCCGATCAGGGCGGTTTGCGCTATTGCATCAACTCGGCGTCCTTGCGGTTTATCCCCAAAGACCAATTGGAGGCTGAGGGCTATGCGGAATTCAAGAAACAAGATTGAAGGGCCTGAAAACCATGCCCTATAGAAACAATCGCGCAGCAGCTTCCGGGTTAGCAGGAAACTCAACAACCACCAGATAAAGCTGGTGGGTTGAAGGTACGGACTGAAAGTTCGGATACGGGTCGATAGACCCGTTTACTCGGTTCGGAAGTTGTCGTCTGTCTTCGGCTCAAAGTGGTGCTCCAGGCATTCCTGAGAGTCCTAATCAAAGATAGATAAGAAGGTTGCAGAAAGGGCCGCTAAGGCGGCGGAAGTGGGCGAGAAAGTGACGGATGTTGCTATGGTCTTGCTCAATAGGGAAGGTGAGGTGCTTGCCTGTGCTCAACTGTGCGGCTGGAATCAAGCGATGGTCACCGGGCCAGTCGTCGGTGATGAATCGCTTGCCCTGGAGGCCGATGTGGTCGAGAAGCTGTTGACAGGTGGCGTCATCACGGCCACCCAACACCCAGGCCAGGGTTCGCCGACGGTTAGGGTCATACGCGCGTTAGACCCAAAGCTGGGCGGTTTTTTTTGAGAAAATGCCATATCTCATCCAGCGTCACCACCACCGTTTCCCCCGAAACCTCGGGGATCGGGAGTTTCCGCGCCTCGGCACGCACCCATTTCAGCACCGCCACATCGCTGACGTGCAACAGGCGCGCAATCGAGCAGAAACTGACATTCCCCATTGCGTAGAGTAACAGCGCCAACGCCTTCATCGCCGCTGGCTTGCTGCGGGGCGGCGTTGCCGTAAAATGATAGCCGCACGCTTTGCACCGATACCGTTGCAAACCACGCACGCGACCGCTCTTGACCGACGCTGCGCTCCCACATCGCTTACAACCACCGCTTTCCATCACCATACCCCCTTTGATCCAGCCTTTCTTTCCTCTAATACCCTAACCTATCTTTGGTTAGGACTCTCAGAAAAAATCATGACGCTTTTTCGATGGAGTCTTGCTTGGCTCCCTGGCCAGCACAACAATGGGAGGCTGTGAGTTAGATAGCGGCACACTGCATCAGTCCGGCCGCAACCGCAATCATCGCCACCCTCCCATGACCAGGAAAATCGAATCATGAGCCAGATCAAATTCACCGAAACCCACGAGTGGCTGCGCCTTGAAGGCGACGGCATCGCCACCATTGGCATCACCGACTACGCGCAAAATGCGCTGGGTGATTTGGTGTACATCGGTCTGCCGGACATCGGCACCGCACTGGCGCAGGGTAGCGAAGGCGCAACCAATGAATCCGTCAAAGCGGCCGCCGAAATTCACATGCCTGTGGCCGGTACCGTGCTGGAAACCAACGCCTCGCTGGCCGATGACCCCGCCCAGGTCAACACCGACTCGCTGGGCGCTGGCTGTTTTATCAAAATCAAGCTTACCGACTCCGCGCAAGCGGATGCTCTGATGGATCAGGCCGCCTACGACCAATTTGTAGCCAGCCTCGGCTGACGCGCTGCCGTCGCATCCCAACCCGAAGAGGTGGTCGTGAATACTTCCCATACCGCACCCCGGCGGCCGCTGTCCGCACTGGAACCCAGCGGCGAATTTATCCCCCGACATATCGGCCCCAGCACCGCCGAACAGGCCCAGATGCTCGCCGCGCTCGGCTGCGACTCGATGGAGACCTTCATCAACAGCGTCGTGCCTGCGGGTATCCGCTCTGGCGCACCGCTGGCGCTCGAACCATCCCGCAGCGAGGCGCAAGCCCTGGCTGAATTGCGGCAAATCGCCGCCAAGAACAAAATCTTTCGCTCGTTCCTGGGCATGGGCTATTCCGACACGTACACCCCGACGGTGATTCTACGCAACGTGCTGGAAAATCCGGCCTGGTACACGGCCTACACCCCCTATCAGCCGGAGATTTCGCAAGGTCGGCTGGAAGCCCTGCTCAACTTCCAGACCATGATTATGGATCTGACCGGCATGGAGATTGCCAACGCCTCACTGCTGGATGAGGCGACCGCAGCGGCGGAAGCGATGACCTTGTGTCGGCGGCTGTCGAAAGCCAAGAGCAAGGCGTTTTTCGTCTCCGCCGAATGCCATCCGCAAACCATCGATGTGGTGCGCACCCGTGCCGCGCCGTTCGGCCTGGAGGTGGTGGTCGGCAACCATCAAAGCGATCTCGACGCGCTGGACTGCTTCGGGGTGCTGCTGCAATACCCCGCCAGTTCCGGCGCAATTCACGATTACACCGATACGATTGCCAAGGCGCACGGCAAGGGTGCATTGGTGGTGGTCGCTGCCGATCTGCTCGCTCTGACCCTGCTCAAGCCACCGGGCGAGTTCGACGCCGATGTCGTCGTCGGCTCGGCGCAGCGTTTCGGCGTGCCGCTCGGCTACGGTGGGCCGCACGCCGCCTTCTTCGCCACCCGCGACCGCTTCAAGCGCGATATGCCGGGTCGGCTGGTCGGCGTCTCCGTGGATGCCCAAGGTAACAAGGCGCTGCGGCTGGCGCTTCAGACCCGCGAACAGCACATCCGCCGCGAAAAAGCCACCAGCAACATCTGCACCGCGCAGGCGTTATTGGCGATCATGGCCAGCCTGTACGCCTGCTATCACGGCCCCAAGGGCCTGACCGCTATCGCCGAACGGGTGCATGGCTTCACCGTCACCCTGGCGGAGGGACTCAAAAAGCTCGGTTATGAACTGACGACCTCCGCCTTATTTGACACCCTCACCGTCAAGACCGGCGCACAGACCGCCGCCCTTCACGCCGCCGCCCGCGCCCGCCAGATGAACCTGCGCGCCGCCAGCAGTGACACCATCGGCATTGCGCTGGACGAAACCACCACTCGCGCTGAGGTGGAAGCGCTGTGGGCGGTGTTCGCCAAGGCGGGCGCGGCTGCACCGGACTTCGCCGCATTGGAACCGTCCGCTGCTGGCCGGATTCCGGCAAATCTAGCTCGCACCTCCGCGTTTCTGACCCATCCGGTGTTCAACACCTATCACTCAGAAACCGAGATGCTGCGCTATCTGCGCTTCCTCGCTGACCGCGATCTGGCGCTGGATCGCTGCATGATCCCGCTTGGCTCCTGCACCATGAAGCTGAACGCCACCACGGAAATGATCCCGATCACCTGGCCGGAGTTCGCTAACCTGCATCCGTTCGCACCATCCGATCAAGCCCAGGGCTATGCGGAACTGTTCGCGGCGCTGGAAAAAATGCTGGTGGCCTGCACTGGCTACGATGCGGTATCGCTCCAGCCCAACGCCGGTTCGCAGGGCGAATACGCCGGCATGATGGCGATTCGCGCCTATCACGCCAGCCGAGGCGAAGGCGGACGTAACGTCTGCCTGATTCCGGCCTCGGCTCACGGCACCAATCCGGCCACTGCGCAGATGGCTGGAATGCAGGTTGTCGTCGTGGCCTGCGATCAAAACGGCAACGTCGATTTGAACGATTTGAAGGCCAAGGCCGAGAAGCATTCCGCTAACCTCGCCGCCATCATGATCACCTACCCGTCCACCCACGGCGTGTTCGAGGAGTCGATCTGCGAGATTTGCGAGGTCATTCACTCGCACGGTGGTCAGGTCTACATCGACGGGGCCAACATGAACGCCTTAGTCGGGCTATGTCAGCCGGGGAAATTCGGCGGCGACGTATCCCACCTCAACCTGCACAAGACCTTCTGTATCCCGCACGGCGGCGGCGGCCCCGGTGTCGGCCCCATCGGAGTCAAAGCGCATCTGGCCCCCTTCCTACCAGGCCATTGCGTCTGGGAGAAAAAATCCACCGGCGCGGTGGCAGCGGCTCCGTGGGGCAGCGCCGGTATCCTGCCAATCAGTTGGGTCTACATCACGCTGATGGGTGGCGAGGGCCTGAAACAGGCTACCGAGGTCGCCATCCTCAACGCCAACTACATCGCCCACCGGCTCGCGCCGCACTATCCAATCCTGTACACCGGCGCGAACGGTCGAGTGGCACACGAGTGCATCATCGACCTGCGCGCCCTCAAGGATCGCAGCGGCGTGACTGTGGATGACGTAGCCAAGCGCCTGATCGATTTCGGTTTCCACGCGCCCACCATGTCGTTTCCGGTGCCGGGCACCTTGATGATCGAGCCGACCGAGAGCGAGCCGAAATCGGAACTTGACCGCTTCTGTGACGCCATGATTCGCATCCGCGAGGAGATTCACGCCATCGAATCCGGCCACCTGCCCGCCGCCGATAATCCGCTAAAGAACGCGCCGCACACCGCGCTGGAACTGGCCGGTGAATGGGGTCACCCGTACAGCCGCGAACAGGCGGTGTTTCCGGTGGAGAGCCTGTGCACCGTCAAGTATTTCCCGCCGGTGGGTCGGGTCGATAACGTCTATGGCGACCGCCACCTGGTTTGTGCTTGCGCGCCGGTGTCGGAGTACGCAGATCAGAGCGACGACGCGGGCGCTTGACGCCACTCACGAAAGGAGCCGAATCATGATGACTTCCATCGTCCTGACCGTGATCGGTGAGGATAAACCGGGATTGGTCAGCGCCATCTCGCAAACCATTACCGCCAGCGGCGGCAATTGGCTGGATTCGCGCATGGCCAGTCTGGGCGGCAAATTCGCTGGGCTGCTACTGGTCAGCGCGCCGCAGGCGAAGGCTGAGGCCCTGATCGCCTCGTTGCAGGGACTGGAACAACACGGCCTGCGGCTGGTGATCGAGCGCGGCGCCGCTGATGCAACGACGACGGGCCGCCCGCTCAAGCTGGAACTGACCGGCCAGGATCGGCCCGGCATCGTGCGCGATATTTCCGATACCCTGGCGCGGCAGAAGGTCAACATCGAGGAGATGGAAACGGCTTTCTTCAGCGGCTCATTTTCGGGTGAGGACATGTTCGAGATGCGTGCTACCCTCCGCGTTCCCAACGAGTTGACCGATACCGCGTTGCGCGAAGCGATCGAGAAGCTGGCCAACAACCTAATGGTTGATATCAGCCTTGACGCCGCCTAGTGCGACACGATCCAATCAAGAGGATTTGCGATGTTTGGCAGTGAGATGAAAATCCAGGGTTTTGATGACGAGTTGTACGCCGCCATTGAAGCCGAAAAGCAGCGCCAGGAAGATCACATCGAACTGATTGCTTCCGAAAACTACGCCAGCCCGCGCGTGCTCGAAGCGCAAGGCTCGGTGCTCACCAACAAGTACGCCGAGGGTTATCCCGGCAAGCGCTATTACGGCGGCTGCGAGCATGTCGATGTCGCCGAGCAGTTGGCTATCGACCGCGCCAAGCAATTGTTCGGCGCGGATTACGCCAACGTCCAGCCGCATTCCGGTTCACAGGCCAACGGCGCGGTCTACATGGCTCTGCTCCAGCCGCACGAGACCGTGCTCGGCATGAGTCTGGCCCACGGCGGTCACCTCACCCACGGCGCCAAAGTCAATTTCTCCGGCAAGACCTACAACGCCGTGCAGTACGGCATCAAGCCCGACACCGGCGAAATCGACTACGATGAGGTGGAGGCGCTGGCGCTGGCGCATCGGCCCAAGATGATTGTGGCGGGCTTCTCAGCCTATTCGCTGATCATCGACTGGGCGCGCTTCCGCGCTATTGCTGACAAGGTGGGGGCGTACTTTTTCGTCGATATGGCGCATGTGGCCGGGCTGGTCGCGGTGGGTTTGTACCCGAATCCGATGCCGTTTGCCGATGTAGTGACCACTACCACCCACAAGACCCTGCGCGGCCCGCGTGGCGGTTTGATCCTGTGTCGCTCCAATCCCGATCTGGAGAAGAAATTTAACTCAATGGTCTTCCCCGGCATTCAGGGCGGCCCGCTGATGCACGTTATCGCCGCCAAGGCGGTGGCCTTAAAGGAGGCGCTGCAACCGGAGTTCAAGACCTACCAGCAGCAGGTGATCAAGAATGCCAAGGCGATGGCCGCCGTGTTCCAGAAACGTGGCTACCAGGTCGTCTCCAACGGCACTGAAGACCATTTATTCCTGCTCAGCCTCATCGACAAGGGTCTGACCGGCAAAGCGGCTGATGCCGCGCTGGGGGCTGCGGGCATCACCGTCAACAAGAACGCGGTGCCGAATGACCCGCAATCGCCATTCGTGACCAGCGGCATCCGTATTGGCACCCCGGCGGCGACTACGCGCGGCTTCAAGGAAGCGGAGGTGGAGGCGGTCGCCCATTGGATGTGCGACATCCTCGACGACATCAAGAATCCGGCGGTGATTGAGCGGGTCAAGGGCCAAGCCGCCGCGTTGTGCGCCCGCTTCCCGGTGTACGGATAGTCAACCAGATGGGCGGAGCGGATCTGCACCTGATCGGTCGCTATCCGCGCCCGCACCCGCCAATCAAGCGCGATAAGCGTGCCACCAAGCTGTGGAGTTCAGAATGACCCAAGCCGAACTGGTTTACCAGCATCTTCAACAACTGCCGGAATCTCTCGTTACCGAAGTCTTCGATTTCGTGAAATTCCTGGAACAGAAGCAACCCCGGCTAAAAAACCAGGAACCGCGACAGCCCGGCAGCGCCAGAGGTCTTCTATGGATGGCTGATGATTTCGATGCGCCCCTGGATGATTTTAAGGACTACCAGTGAATTTGCTGCTGGATACCCATGCTTTTCTATGGTGGGTCAACGGTGATGCTCTGCCACCCCTGGCCACTGCTGCTATTTGCAACCCGGAAAATGCGGTCTGGCTCAGTGCCGCCAGCGCATGGGAGATCACTATCAAAGCCAGTCTGGGTAAACTTCGCCTGACCGACCGGGTTGCGCGTTTCATCGAAATGCAGCTTGGGCAAAATGCTTTTGGCTGGTTGCCGATTGATACGGCCGCACTCGACATCTTGCAGGATTTACCATTCCATCATCGTGATCCATTCGACCGCTTGCTGATTGCGCAAGCTATTTCGCAGGGTTACAGCCTGGTCAGTGCTGACGGGGCTTTCGATCAGTATCCCGTTAAAAAGCTCTGGTCATGATCTCACAGGGAAGCCTCGCCTAAGCTTTTCTGCTAAATCTTGACCAGATTTTATAATATAAGATATTGAAAATATTTAGTAATAAACCAAAAATAACTTAGAGTAACCTAATATTCAGATGTCTTCTGACCGTATCACCTACTGTCTTGAACGAGTATCCGACTATCGGGATTTTGAACGACTGTGTTCAGCCCTTTTGGCGGGCGTCGGCTACCTCAGCATTGATCCACTGGGTGGAACGGGCGATGAGGGACGTGATGCAATTATTCGAAGTGACGAGGCAGGACGAAAGATCGTCTTCGCCTATACGGTTCGATCAGACTGGCGCGCAAAGCTAGCAAGCGACTGTAAGCGAGTTCACGACAAGGGTCACGACCCTGACACCTTTGTATTCGTTTGTACCGAAGCTCTCTCAGCATCGGACAAAGATTCCGCTCACAAGGTCGTCAATAATTATGGGTGGACGCTCGATTTATTTGATCTTGAGCGCTTGAGGGTGCTGATCGTTGGACCACAGCGCCATCTGATCGCGCAGCACCCAAGCATCTTTACTCCACCATTCTTTCCACAGCGCGGCGGTCAATCAATTGCCGAGAGCCGGGACACGCTGCTCATTGACCACGTTCCTGCTGATCACGCCGTAGCCACCTGGCTCGCCCGTCGCCTGTCGCTGGCAGGCTTTCGTATCTGGTGTTACGGCACCGCCCCACTCGCTGGAGAGAATGCTGATGAAACCGTGCGAAAGTTGCTTAAGGTTCGGGCTAGCCACTATTTACCTGTGATCTCCACCTCTGGTTTAAAGGACAATCTATTCATCGAGCGTTGCACCATCGCTGCCACCGAGGAAGACTTTGTACTTCCCTGTCGCTCGGTTGTTGACCCAGATGCGCAAATACCATCCAGACTTGCTAAATTGACACCAGCCAATTTCCGCGACTCTTGGAATGTAGGCCTGGATCAAGTATTGGCACGACTCGGTACGTTGGGTATCAAACCATCACTCGACCCTGAGCGGGGGCGACAGATCGCTCTCAGGGACTACCTGCCGACGCAAGTTACTGTGGCGAAGCCAGAACCGGTTTTTGCGAATGTGTTTCCGCTTCAGCTCCCGAAAACAATGCTTGACTTCGACTTGGAACACCCATTGACGGACACTGAAACCCTCGATCTTCGTAAACGATGGGCGTTTGTTAGATGGCACGCGAATCGCCTCATCGCATTTGCACCTCCCTCGAAACAGGCTATTCGAGCGGTGAGAGTAGGGCACACCTCGGAGTTCCCCTGGGCAGATATCCCACTGAAGGATGGTAAAAAAACTATCGACCTCGCTAAGGAGCTTGCTTGGCGCAGCCTTGAAGTTGTATGCGTACAGAAAGGGCTTCAATATTGTAATGACAGGAAGGTTTTCTACTTCCCCAAGCACGAATCCGGTGAATGGGACCAAGCAATCAAACATATTGATGGGCGCTCGACGACTGTGCAACTCACCGGCGAACGCACCAAAGGCTGGGGTACCCATGCCTCTCTGTTCCGCTACCAACTCGCTCCTCGATTTCTTCCCCAATACGACATTGATGGAACCTGGAATGTTATCGTCAGGGTTTACATCCGAGTCACGACCCTTGAAGGTGCAGTGTTTGAGGCCAAGGAGATCGGGCGTCGCCGAAAGATTGTCAGCCGAAGCTGGTGGAACAAAGAATGGCTGGCGCGTCTACTCGGAGTCGTTCAAGCCCTTCAAACTTCTGAAGGCCGCATAGAAATCGGCGAAGGAGACCGAGCGGTCATCATGCAGACCAACCCACTGAGGTGGGAATGTCCGGTTGGACTGGATGTTATGGCTCTTTCCAGGATGTCCGATATTGGCGAGGAAATAGCGCAATACCGTACCCGCGACGATGACGAAGGTGAGAGTGCCGAAATATCTCCCGCTTTGGAAGGGACAACAAGCGCATGACCGATACCTTTCACTTCCTCGGCGAGCCATTGCTTCAATTCGGACACGGTCAAACGGCCGAAGACCCCCATGACGGCCTGGCGCTCTTTGGCCCCGCCGAGTCGCGCTCACAACTACCGGACAATATCGTTATCGGCACACCCCAGGGCATCGAGCGTTGGAAAGAATGGTGTACAGCACTGAACGCACCAGCAGCCTGTATTGACCCCACACGCCATAGAGCCTGGCCACCATTTCCGGGTTTTGATGTTGCTTTTGGAGCAAAGTGGCCTAACCCGACACGAAGCTACTCAATCGATGCTGGCGTGCTCTCAGATGCTTCACGGAAGGCTGATAAATTTGACCGAGCATTTGCGGTTACAAACCTCTATATGGAGTCTCTGGATCGTCTATCCAAACTAGATGCACGGCCAGGGCTAGCGGTCTGTGTCGTCCCCGACGAGGTCTACCAGAATTGTCGTCCTAAGTCGTCGGTGCCGCTCGCCAATCGAAACGACGCCGCACGCAACAAGGCTAAGGTACAGTTTCTCGCACATGCAATCAATGACCGCAATAGAGGGCAATCGCGGATGTTCGATGGCGAAGATCCATACGTCGCCACTGTGCTTAATGAGATGGACGAATTTGAAGAGGCTCGTGGCTTATCACCGGACTTTCGGCGGCAGTTGAAGGGTCGGATGATGGACCACGATCTGCCCATTCAAATCATCAAAGAGTCCACGCTGTATATCACATCCCAGGTGTGCAACGGCGAGAAAGGCACTAATCCACTGTCCGATAGGCTCTGGAACTTTGGGACAGCCATCTTCTACAAATGCGGCCTCAAGCCATGGAAAACCCCTTGGGCCAGAGAGGGCGTCTGCTACGTTGGACTCGCTTATAAGGCCACAGAGGACGGCCGGAAAGCTTGCTGCGCGGCACAGATGTTCCTTGACAGCGGTGACGGTGTCGTCTTCGTTGGTGATTTTGGCCCGTGGTACTCCGAAGAACGCCGCGAGTTTCATCTGCCTCCGAACAAGGCTGAGGCATTGCTGCGTGGAACCATTGAGACTTATCAGCAAGAAGAGGGCCGTCCATTGACGGAAATTTTCCTGCATGCTCGCTCTGGGATCGACCTTGAAGAATATAAGGGATTTCTACGGGCATGCCCGCCAGGTGTCAATCTGGTTGCTATTCGTGTTCGCCAGGACCGGGGAGGCCTGCGGCTCTACCGATACGATGAGCATCCCAGCGCTGCGAAGCGTGGTAAGCATCCGGTTCAGCGCGGCGTTTTCTGGCAGCGCTCTACACACCACGGGTTACTGTTCACCAACGGCTTTAAGGCCAGAATTGCAACCTATGACGGATTCGAGGTTCCCATTCCGCTAGCGATCACTCTTCAGCACGGTGGTGGCGACCTGATGCAAGTAGCCAAAGACATCCTGGGACTCACCAAGCTCAATTACAACTCTTGTCAGTTAGGGGAAGGACAGCCTATTACAGTTAAATATTCCGACCGAGTGGGTGAAATCCTGCTGGCCAATCCTGGCCTCCCACCCTCCCGATGGAAGCATAACTTTAAGTACTATGCTTAAGGCTATCAAAGCTCTCGCTTGAATCCAGGAGCTAATGCCAACCTGATTTCCGCCAACTCCCGGGCCAGGCAGGCCGAATGCGATGGAGCGACATCATGGCACTGAGTGTTTTCGATCTATTTAAAATCGGTATCGGGCCATCCAGATCACATACGGTTGGCCCAATGCGCGCGCCGTCTTGTCTTTTGCTACCGGACTGCAACAAAACGGTCTGCTGGAAAACGCCCAATCGGTCAAGGCGGAACTCTACGGCTCGCTCGGCGCGACCGGCAAGGGGCACGGCTCGGACAAAGCTGTGCTGCTCGGCCTCGAAGGTGAAGCGCCGGAGTTGCTAGGGCGAGGTCGGCGTGGCCTGCTTGATAGCGGCGGGCGCGTTGGCTAAAGTGCTGGGTAGCATCATACAGCAGGTCGAAAACGCCGCCGAAATCGGCATGTAATACAACCTTGGCCTGACCTGCGATCCGGTCGGCGGCCTGGTACAGGTGCCGTCTATCGAACGCAACGCGATGGCCTCAATTAAAGCCATCAATGCCGCACAGATGACGCTGCGCGGTGACGGCAAGCACTTCGCCTCGCTCGATCAAGTCATCAAGATCATGCGCGAAACCGGCACGGACATGAAAATCCAATACAAAGAAACAGCGCGTGGCGGCCTCGCCGTCAATATCATCGAATGTTAAGGCACTGACTGAACCCTAGCCCATTCTGGAACCGGACATGAGCACCCACGAATCCCTTGCGCGGACACCCCTATACAATCTGCATCTTGAACTTGGCGCCCGGATGGTGCTGTTTGCCGGTTACGAAATGCCAGTGCAATACCCCTCCGGCATCATCAAAGAGCACAACCACACCCGCACCCAGGCGGGTCTGTTCGACGTGTCGCACATGGGTCAGGTGCGCCTGTCTGGCGCGGGCGCGGCGGCGGCGCTGGAAACACTGGTGCCGGTAGACATCATCGACCTGCCCGCCGGTAACCAGCGTTATGCCCTGTTCACCAACGACCAGGGTGGCATTCTGGATGATCTGATGGTGGTCAACAGCGGCGATGATTCGCTGTTTGTGGTGGTGAACGCCGCCTGTAAACAGCAGGACATCGCCCACATGAAAGCCCATCTGTCCGGCCGCTGCACGGTGGAAGAGCTGGCCGACCGCGCCCTGCTGGCCCTGCAAGGCCCGGCGGCGGCGGCGGTGATGGCTCGCCTCGCACCGGAAACCAGCAAGATGATTTTCATGAATCACGGCCAAGTCAAGCTGCTCGGTGCTCCCTGCCTCATTAGCCGTTCTGGCTACACCGGCGAAGATGGCTTTGAGATTTCAGTACCCGCCGAGAAAGCTGAGGAACTGGCCCGCCTACTGCTGGCGCAACCCGAAGTCGCGCCGATTGGATTAGGGGCGCGTGATTCGCTACGCCTCGAAGCGGGCTTGTGCCTGTACGGCCACGACATCGACACCACCACCACGCCGGTCGAAGGCAGCTTGCTGTGGGCGCTGTCCAAGCCGCGCCGCCGTGATGGCACCCGACCCGGCGGCTACCCCGGTGCCGAGGTCATTTTCCAGCAGATCGAAAAAGGTGTAGCCCGCAAGCGGGTCGGCCTGCTGCCCCAAGGCAAAATGCCGGTGCGTGACGGCGCGGACGTGGTCGATGCCAGCGGTCGTGTGGTCGGCAAAGTGACCAGTGGCGGCTTCGGCCCCACCCTGGGCGGCCCGGTGGCGATGGGTTATGTGGAAACAGCCCTAGCGGTAGTTGGTGCTCCACTCAACGCCCTGGTGCGGGGTAAGTCCGTACCCATCGCCATAGCCAGGACGCCTTTTGTACCCCAGCGTTACTATCGAGGCTGAAGCCTGGGCTTTCACATTAAAATTATCGATCAGCATGCATGGCCTTCGCTGCTGTGCTAGGTATCACTTTAGCGAAGCTCGTGAATCCAGGCTCTGGCGCTTCGCTGGAAGGCTGGAAAGAGCTTCAAGTAATTTGGCTCGCAAGCGCAAACCGTAGCAGCATCGGCAGCCCCAAAATCATTGGTCGATATTCTCGAAAAGCTGCTGCTGGATTTCTTTCAAAATCCCTTCAACGCCCTGGCTAATGGTAATTTTCTAGCGATTATCGTGTTCGCCATTCTGTTCGGCATCAGCATCCGGCAGACGGTTGCAATGCGCATGACCAGGATGTCACATCCTGCGAGCGCGCCTGAGCGCTCATAGCAACAAGCTCCCCGCTCCAGCAACGCCGCAGTCACGCCCGGTCCGCAGGAGCCGCTTTGAACTCCTGCGCATAGCGACTCAAGCCACCGAGCGTACCGCACACGAAGACAATATCGTCCGGCCGCACTCGAAAGGCCTCGTCAAATTTCACAAAGACGGTTTGCTCGCGCTCCACAGCCACCACAGCGGCTCCAGTGCGTTCGCGCACCGGAGCCTGCCATGGATGCAGTCCCGCCAGCGCACCGGCACCAACCCGCACGAATTTAAGCCGCTGTTCCACCGCTACCACCTGTTCGCTGAACAGGTGGTAAGCCAGGATTTCTCCCGCCATTTGGCCCACTGACAACGCGAAATCCGCGCCTGCCTGATATAGCCGGGGAATATTTGGCGCGCGGTTGACCCGCACAATCAGCGGCACATCCGGCGCATAATCACGAACCACCGCCGTGGCGAAAACGCCTTCGCTATCGTTGCTTAAGGCCAGCACCACCGCGCTCGCCGCACGCACGCTGGCCCGTTCCAAGGTCGCGTGTTCAAGCACATTGCCCACCACATCGACGCCGGGCGCAAGCTGTAGATCGATGACCGTTGTGGTCTCGCGGGCATCGCGCAGCATCTCGACCACCTTGCCACCCACTGTACCGCAACCAGCGATTACGATAGGGCCAGTCCGCCGAATGGGCGCAGCCAGGCGTTCAACTTGAGCCAGGTTGGCATGAGCGCCGACCACGATCAGGATCGCTCCTGGCTCAATGCGCGTCTCCGGCCCGGTCACAACAGCGAACTGACCACCGCACCATTGGCCTAAAACGGTCACGCCATGGCGTTCGCGCAGGTGCAACTCACCGAGCAGTTTCCCCGCCAACGCGCTACCTGCCTGGACTCGAAATTCGGCCAGCCCGACTTGCGTACCCAGCAAATGCAGGCCTTCCGCTGATGGGGTAATGCGCGTGCTGGCACGGGCTGCCAGGGCCGCGCCAAGGACATGGGTGGGAGTAAAGACCGCCGAAGCGCCCACCTTCAACATCGGTGGCCGGTATAGCGGGTTATCGGCCAGCGCGTAAATTGGGCCGCCAAATCCAGCTTCACGCGCCATCAAGATACAAGTGGCGTTGGCGTGATCGTCAGCATTGGTCACAACCGCCCGCGCTTGGGCCACACCTTCGAGCGCTGCCGCATCTTCATCTAAGCTGCCTAATACCACCGGATAACCACGGTCGCGCAGATTGCGTGCCAATGTTAAATCTTCCTCAAAGATCACGAATGTGGAGCCGAGCCGCTGATATTCCTCCAGCAGGGAATCAATGGCTGGTCCATAACGATAAAACAGCGTCCGTCCCGCCATGGACGGCAGTACACGGGGCAATCGCGCCTCGAAGCGTTCTTCAAAATAGGGCAGCACATAAATTGGGAAGATCATGAAAACCAGAAACATGCCCAAGAACTGCGTCAACATCACAAACAGCGTCATGAGTGGATGATTCCAACGCGCATCAGCTCCATAGCCCGTCGTGGTGAGCGTCTCGGAAGCCCATTCCAGACTGGCCCAAAATCCGCGGGGATTGCCCTCCAGATAAATCGAACCAAGCATGTAGAGACTGCCAAGAACAAGCACGGCCGCTGGCAATAGCGCCAGAAGCGCCAGGAGCCGCCGGGTCGAACGCTGCATTCTCTTGATCACCTTGTTCCTCTCCTCAAAGCAACCGTGAGACAGTACCAAAAACTATCTTGCGGTGCATCAATCACCCGCCTACGATTCGTTTGGAACCATCGCTTCCACTCATCGTGAGGTGCACTGTGCGCATCATCGTCGCTCCCGATTCCTATAAAGGCAGTGTGTCGGCCCTGGCCGTCGCCCAAGCGATGGAACGTGGCATCCACCGGATATTCCCTACCGCCGAGGTCTGCAAAGTACCCATTGCCGATGGCGGCGAAGGCACGGTCGAGGCGCTAGTGACCGCCACCGGCGGCCAGTTTCGCCGGACTCAGGTCACTGACCCCCTGGGCAACCCCATCACTGCCCAGTGGGGCATTCTCGGCGATGGCAAAACCGCCGTGATCGAAATGGCGGCAGCGTCGGGCCTGCCCCTGCTCACCCCGGAACAACGCAATCCTCGCCTGACCACGACCTTTGGCACTGGCGAGCTGTTGCGCGCTGTGTTGGATGCGGGGTTGCGCAAAATCATTCTCGGTATCGGTGGCAGCGCGACCAATGACGGCGGTGTGGGCATGGCGCAGGCGCTTGGCATCCATTTCACCAGAGCAGACGGCGCGGAACTGCCCTATGGCGGTGCGGCCTTGGCGGGCTTGAAGCAGATTGATCTCAGCAGGCTTGATCCGCGTTTGCGCGAGACAGAAATTACGGTGGCCTGTGATGTGGACAATCCGTTGTGTGGGCCGCGCGGCGCATCCGCTGTGTTCGGGCCGCAAAAAGGCGCGACACCGGAAATCGTCGCGGAACTGGATGCTGCTCTCGCCCACTTCGCCGCTCTCGCCACCCAAGCCACTAGACGGCAGGCGGCGGAGCAACCAGGAGCGGGCGCGGCGGGTGGTCTGGGTGCAGCCATGCTGTTTTTCACTCCGGCCCAGCTCCGACCCGGTGTCGATATCGTGCTTGATGCCGTGCATTTCGCCGAAGTGGTCAAGGATGCTGTTTTCGTCATCACCGGCGAAGGCCGCACTGATTTTCAAACCGCTTTCGGCAAAGCACCGGTCGGCGTTGCTAAAGTCGCCAAGCAATTTCAGGTACCAGTGTTCTGTCTCTCCGGCGCGCTCGGTGATGGCACTGATACGCTGTTAGATCACGGCATTGATGCACTACTGAGCATCTGCGACCAGCCGATGACATTGGAGCAGGCGATGCGCGCGGGAGAAACGTTGATCGAAGCCGCCACCACGCGCTTGTGCCGAATTGTCCAGGCAGTACGTCGGTAGCCCGGATAATCCTTTATAACAACGAACGTAGGGGGTAATGCCATGGTGCAGGGGCCAATACTGCTCATCATTCTGCTGATCGCCATTATCATGATTGTGGCGCTCATTTCCCGCTTCAAAGTCCATGCGTTTCTGGCCCTACCTTCTTTTCTCATCATCTAGACTTAGCATCAGACCGATCCCAAGCGCCGCTGCCCTACGCTCGGCGCGCCCTACCAGGAGTCCATCCGATGTCTGCAACCCTCTCCGATTACGCTTTGAGCCGCCGTCGTTTTCTGAGTACCTTGCTGGCCGGTTCCGCCGTGCTGACCTTCGGTGATTTAGTCCTGCCTCGCAGCGCTCGCGCCGCTGCCGCTGGCCCGTTTACACTGCCGCCCCTGCCTTACGCAGACGATGCGTTGAGTCCGGTGCTTTCGGCCAATACCATCGGTTTCCACTACGGCAAACATCACCAGGGCTATGTGAACAAGCTCAATGAGTTAATCACTGGCAGCCCGCTGGCCGATCAGCCGCTGGAAGCGATTGTCAAGGCAACCGCCGGCAAGGCGGATCAGGCTGCTGTTTTCAATAACGCGGCGCAGGTTTGGAATCATACCTTTTACTGGAGCAGCCTGAAGCCCAAGGGCGGCGGCAAGCCGACCGGCGCGATGGCGGAATGGATCGACAAATCTTTCGGCGATTACGACAAATTCAAGGCGGAATTCGCCAAAGCGGCAACTGGCCAATTCGGCAGCGGCTGGGCCTGGCTGACCAAGGACGGCGACAAGCTGGCCATTACCAAAACCGGCAACGCCGATACCCCCATCGCCCACGATCAAAAACCGCTGCTGACCGTCGATGTCTGGGAACACGCCTACTATCTCGACTATCAGAATCGGCGGGCCGATTATGTCGCCGCCGTGATCGACAAGCTGCTCAACTGGGACTTCGCCGCAAAGAATTTGATGGGATGAGGCCAGATTGTTCCAGCGAAGGTATTGACCACACTGACTCTCGATCCGTGAAAATGATAGCGTGATCGGCGCGGTGAATTTTCCGCTGCTTTGTCCAGGGAGAGGGAATGGCATCCGACCGGGATTAGCTCGCTAACCAAGGCTAATCCTGGTCGGGGGCTGACTCACCTTAGCACCCACAGAGGACAACGTCGCGTCGCTTATACTTCGACCTCATCCAGCCATCGTTCCCTCCGCTTTCCGAGCGGACACGGCATGAGGGAGAACGGGCCGACATCCAAATGACCATCCACCCAGGGGAGCAAGATGTACATCGGCGACTATCTCGGTCGGCGGACGATTTATAGCCCGGAAGCACTGGCGATCGTGGATACCGGTAAAAGCCCAGAACTGCGGCTAACCTTCGCGCAGATGAATGACCGCGCCAACCGCCTGGCCAACGCGCTGCGCAGCGCGGGCGTCACTAAGGGCGACCGGGTGGCGATGCTGGCGCTGGATGGCGTCGAGCATCTGGATGTACTGTTCGCCTGTGGCAAGTTGGGTGCGATTCACACCGCGCTCAACTGGCGGCTGCACTGGCGCGAGTTGCAACAAATTCTGGCCGACGTGACACCCGTGGCGCTGATCTACGACGACAGCTTCACAGAAGCCGTCACCCAACTGGCCGGCGCGCCAAGCGCGGTGCGGTACTGGATTCATCTTGATGGATCCGGGATTTCCGACAGTCAGGATTTCAATACGCTGCTGGCTAATTCACCGGCTGCGCCTTGCGCTTGCAAGACTCTGACCGAAGAAGACATCGCCGCGATTGTGTTCACTGGCGGCACCACCGGCCTGCCGAAAGGCGCGCAGATCAGCCATCGCCAAGTCGCTTGGAACTGCCTGAACACCGTCATTCACGATCTCGGTCGCGGCGATATTTATCTCAACGTATTCCCGATGTTCCATATCGGCGGGCTGTTCGTCTATACCCTGCCCCAGATCATCCTGGGGGGTACGACTATTCTGATGAAGCGCTTCGAGCCGGAACGGGTGCTGCAATGGATCGAACGGGAGAAGGTGACGGTCTTCGCGGCGGTGCCGGCGATGTATCAGATGCTGACGCAAAGCGCGGTCTGGCCGGAAGTTGACTTAGGCTCGTTGCGCTTTTGCACCAGCGGCGGCGCGCCGTTGCCAGTGCCGCTGGTCGAGCAGTACACCCGCGAGAAGGGCATCCGCTTCAAGCAGGGCTTCGGCATGACCGAATTCGGCCCCGGCCTGTTCGCGCTGGCCCCCGAAGACGCGATCCGCAAGGCGGGCAGCATCGGGCGGCCCAACTTCTACATCGACGCCCGCATCGTCGATAGCGACAACTTTCCGCTCGGACCACACCAGGTAGGCGAGCTGGTGCTGAAAGGCCCTAGCCTCGCCTCCGGTTATTTCAACAACGTCGCCGCCTGGGCGGCCGTCATCGACGCCGAGGGTTGGTTTCACACCGGCGATCTGGCCCGCTACGACGAGGACTGGTATTTCTTCATCGTGGATCGGCTTAAGGATATGTTCATTTCCGGCGGCGAGAACGTTTATCCGGCGGAAATCGAAGCGGCGCTGTACCGCCATCCAGCAGTCTTTCAATGCGCGGTGGTCGGCGTGCCCGACGCCCGGTGGGGCGAAGTTGGCAAAGCCTTCGTGGTGCTCAAGCCGCAACAAGCCGCGACCACCGAGGCGCTGTTGGCGCACCTGGGCGAGCATCTGGCCCGCTATAAAATTCCCCGTCAGGTAGAGTTTGTGGCCGCGCTGCCGATTTCGGCGGCGGGCAAGGTGCTGCGACGGGAATTACGCAGCCGTTAAAAAACCTCTCTCTCACCAGCGAGAGAGAGGTTAAGGCCAGGGAACGCGCTGGGCTACCGGTAATCAGCGATCACAAAGTTCTGATGGGATTCAGACCAGCGCAGCAGCACGCTTTTACCAGCGCGTGGAAAGTCCTCTAACCGATATTCGCCATTCGCGCTCTGCAAGAACTCCACGCCCAGCGTGGTCACGCTGAAGGCGACATTGGCAAATTCCACTCCATCGACAAAGGCTCGCAAGGTGTGCGGTCCGTTCCCCAGGAGGTTCCAGTTAAAGGTGTAACCAAAGCCATTGTTAGCATCCCCACAGACCGTCGCCGTATCCTGGCGCGAGGTGCCATAGGCCACTTTGCGCCGTTCCCCGTTGTCAATCTGGACCTCCACCTGATTGGCCTGGCAAATCCAACCCCGAATCAGCCCGATGCCGCTTTCAAACGAACCTGGAGAGGGGCTTTCCAGGTGGGCGAGAGAGGCCGCCAGAGGTGTCGCTGCGGCTGAGACAGCGGACGCTGCGCGGCTGGAGCCGATAATCACAAAATTCTGATGCGGCTCCGACCAGCGCACGGTGACGTTGTTGCCCGCCTGCGGAAAGTCTTTCAGGACATAATCGCCACTGAGGCCCCGGGCGAAATCCTCGCCCAAGCTGGTGGTGGTAAAGGTGACGCTGGCAAATTCTGCGCCGTTCGCAAACGCGCGCAGCGTTTGGTTGCCGGTCCCTAAGGCATTCCAGTTAAAGGTATAACCGAAACCGTTATTGTCATCGCCACAGACCGCCGTCGTATCTTTGCGCGTGGTGCCATAGGCCACAGCGCGGCGCGGCTGATCGTTAATTTGTACCTCCACCGTGTCGGCGTCGCACACCCAGCCGCGAATCAGCCCGATGCCGCTTTCATAAGAGCTTTGTGATGGGCTTTCCAGATGCGCCTTGAGCCTTGCGCCACAGGCCTGGCCTGCATACGGCAGGGTATCCGGGATAATCTGGACGCCGGTTGAATAGACTTGATCCGGCTCGAGCACCCCAGCCGTGGGGAAGGTCACATCGACCAAAAACGCGGTCCAACCACGGGCCGGCTCCTGCACCGCACCCACATAGCTCCCATCGGCTTGGGGCGACAGCACTTGGCTCTTCCAAATCGGGCCGACCCGCTCCAGGCGAAAATCCCGGCCCTCGGGATTGGTCGCCTGCCATAACCGTACTTCCTTGGGCCGACTCGTCGGCGTCACCCGCAGCGAACGATTGCCCTCCAACGCCCAGGTAATTTGCGGACTGGTCTTGTTATCGAGCATGTCGTCTATCCACGACAACGCATCAATAATCGTATCCTGCGTCTGCTTATGGTCAGCGTTGGGTGTGTAGCGCAACCACTTGGGGCCAGGCAGATCGCCATAGTAAAACCGCGAAGAATCGGTAACGAAAAACTGATCACCCGTGGCGTTCAAAATCAACTTAGGCATGGTGTAGCGGTCGCGGTAGGCGTAAGGATCCACGACTTGCAGCAATGCCTGTCCTTCCGGGGTTTGCATGCGACAGGGCAGATCGAACGCTACATAATCGTTCAAGGCCGGCGCATAGAAACCATACGCTTCCCAGTGATGGATGAACTGCTGCCCCAGGTTGAGCATGTCAATCGACGCTGGGATGATGGCCTTCACCCGGGGATCGACGGCAGCGGTCAACCAGGTCGTCCAGCCGCGCTTGGAGCCCCCCAGCACCAGGAAATTTTTGATTTGCACCCCTTTACTGGCCGCGAACTCTTGCACCGTATCCATGGCGCGCACGGCCGCCTTGGTCATAGCCAAATGCACAGCCCATTCCATATCACCAGTGTCCAGCGCCTTATCCAGGCTATAGGCTAAAATTTCATCCTCTTTGCGGCCACGACCGCCCTCATCGGTGAAGTACAGCGGTTCATTCGGCACCTGGCGCACGATGGCCAACACCGCACCGACCGTGATCGCCGCTGCGCCGACCGCATCGTCGATTTCATTCATCAAGGTCTTGGGATTGCTGCCGCCTTCGATCAAGAGAATAGCCGTATCGGTGCTGTCCAACCCGAACCGTGGCACCACCATGGCGACTTCGTGGGTCCAGATGGGCCGGTCCACTTCACTGGCGGAACGCCACTGCTGCGACGTCATTTCCAGGAAATAGGCGGCGTAAGCCACCCGGTTTTGCGTGGAATACAGTCGGTAACTGTAGTTCGGGTCTGGCTTGGCCACGTAACGATCTAGCGCGGTTTCCGCTGCCCAGCCACCTTGGGGCGCACTCAAGCCCAACCCCACAGCAGCCAATCCAGCGAGCCACAACGGCCGCCACACTCTCCATCCCAAAGCCCGTCGCGCATCACGCGCGCTGAAGCTGAAGTGAATCATCGGTTACCCCAACAGTGGACGTTGAAAACTCAAGGAGCATGTTACCATTCCAAAGTTAGCTTAGACCGCGTGGCAAGCCGTTGTTTCCATAACCAACCACCGGATGCGGATTGTGCAAGCAGCGCGTCCGGTCAGGATCGACGTCGGCGCTGGCGCTTCAAGTTGAGAAAAGATGGAACCGCAAGACCAACCCATTGGCGTGTTCGATTCTGGAGTTGGCGGGCTATCCGTGCTACGGCGGATTCGCGCCGATTTGCCACAGGAAAGCGTGGTGTACGTGGCCGATTCAGGCCATGCCCCCTACGGCAACAAAGCGACCGCGCTCGTGGTGCAGCGCGCGTTCGCCATCACGGAATTTCTGCTGGAGCAAAATGCCAAAGCCTTGGTGGTGGCCTGCAATACCGCCACGGCAGCCGCGATTGCCGCCTTGCGGGCGCGCTTCGGTCGTCTGCCGATCATCGGCATTGAACCGGCGCTTAAACCCGCCGTAACTGAATCACGCTCCGGGGTGGTTGGCATTCTCGCAACGGCCAATACCGTGCGCAGCGATAAATTTACCGCCCTGCTCGACCAGCACGGCCACCAGGCGCGCGTGATGGTGCAACCTTGCCCCGGCCTAGCGGATTGCGTGGAGCGCGGCGAGCTGAATAGTTTACCAGCCCGTGTCTTGCTGGAGCGTTATCTACACCCATTGTTGGCGCAAGGGATGGATACCCTGGTGCTGGGCTGCACTCATTACCCGTTTCTGCTGCCGCTCATTCAGGAGATCACTGGCCCACAGGTCACGATTTTAGACCCCAGCCCGGCGGTGGCGCGACAGTTGCGCCGACGGCTTGAAGCAGGAGCGTTGCTGGCTGCGGGTCCTGGTGACGCACGTTATTTCACCAGTGGCGCGCTGGAGCCGACCGCACAAATCATGACCACGCTGCTAGGCCACCCGGTCGCCCTTACGGTCTTACCTGAACACTTCCGCCAAGCCGACAGGCCAGCTCCAGGTGCAGCCACTGTTCCAGCAAGCCATGCCTAGAAGTCGTGTAGCTGCACGCATTCTTCGTTATGATCTTCGTTTAGGCGGACGCACTCTGCATCCGCTATCCTCTGTCTGGTTTGTGAGGTGACACTATGGCCGGTGGCTGGGGTTGTCCACATGAACTCAATGACCAATGTCAGCACGTTAAGGATCGCCCCTGTGATCCGGGCATGAAAGGCTGTGTGCTGGCTGGGCGGTTTCGCTTTAGCAACGAAGCCAAAAACCGGCCACCGCGCCCGGCGTCGGGCCGCGCCCATCAGCCCAAAGTCAGCAGCCCTAAGAAAACATGAGGCTGCTGTTTGTCGTTCTCATTCCCTTTGTCGGCGCTATCCTGGCCGCCGGATGGTCCCGGCGCAGCCGAAGCCTAGCCGCTTGGACGGCGGGGGCCGTCACCCTAGCGTCCCTGCTGGCTCTGCTGCCGCTGGCGAGCGCTCCCTTTGCCGGTCAAACGGTGATCCAACGTTGGCCCTGGCTTTCCAGCGCTGGCCTTGATCTGGCGTTTCGCTTGGATGGACTGAGCCTGTTATTCGCTCTGCTGATTCTGGGCATTGGCCTGTTGATTGTGCTTTACGCCAGCTATTACCTGTCGGAACGGGATCGACTGGGCCGCTTTTATGCGTATCTGCTGATCTTCATGGGCTCCATGCTGGGGATTGTGCTGGCCGAAAATATCATCCAGCTACTGATTTTTTGGGAACTGACCAGCCTATCCTCGTTCCTGCTGGTGAGTTACTGGTATCCACGGGAGGAAGCGCGTAACGGCGCGCGCATGGCCTTGACCTTGACCGGGGCGGGGGGCTTAGCCTTGCTGGGCGGTTTTTTGCTGCTCGGTCACATCGTCGGCAGCTACGAATTGTCCGTCATCTTACAGGCCGGCGATGCGATTCGCGCCCACACCCTCTACCGACCCATGCTGGTGCTGGTGTTGCTCGGCGCATTGAGCAAATCCGCGCAATTTCCGTTTCATTTTTGGCTACCGAACGCGATGGCGGCACCAACACCGGCCTCGGCCTATCTGCATTCAGCGACCATGGTCAAAGCGGGCATTTTTCTGTTGGCGCGCTTGTTTACGGCGCTGTCCGGTACCCCGGAATGGGCCTGGCTGGTGGGTGGCGCTGGCTTGATCACCCTGTTGCTGGGGGCCTGCATCGCGCTGTTCCAGCATGATCTGAAAGGCTTGCTAGCCTATTCCACCGTCAGCCATTTAGGGCTGATTGTGTTGTTGTTTGGGATTGGCACCCCGCTCGCCGCCGTAGCGGCCGTGTTTCATATCATCAATCACGCCATTTTCAAGGCATCGCTGTTTATGGCAGCGGGCATCATCGACCACGAAACGGGCAGCCGCGACATGCGTCGCATCAATGGCTTGTGGCGCTACATGCCCTATACCGCCGTACTGGCTATGGTAGCGGCGGCCGCGATGGCTGGCGTACCCTTGTTGAATGGCTTCTTATCCAAAGAAATGTTTTTTGCCGAAGCCTTTAGCGCCAGTTCGCAGTTACGCCTGGGGTGGCTGTTGCCTGCGGCGGTGACTGTGGCCGGTGTATTTGCCGTGGCCTATTCACTGCGCTTTAGCCATGATGTCTTTTTCAATGGCGAACCGGTCGGCCTCTCTAGAACGCCGCATGAGCCGCCGCGCTGGATGAAAGCACCGGTGGAGGTGCTGGTCGTGCTGTGCCTGTTGGTGGGCATTTTTCCGGCCCAAACCGTGGAGCCACTGCTAGCCGTGGCGAGCGCGAGCGTCTTACAGGGGCCTTTGCCGGAGCACAATCTGGCACTCTGGCACGGGTTCAGTCCGGCGTTGGGGATGAGCGTCATCGCGCTCATGGGCGGCGGATTGCTCTATCTCGGACGGCGGCCGCTGTTTGTGTTTTATGACCGTCACGGCGAGCGCCTGGAAGGCAAACGGCTGTACGATGAATTGTTGGGAGGCGTGTTTGCGTTGGCGCGCGCGCTGACCCGGCTGCTTGATACGGGTTCTTTGCAACGGCTGCTCGCGGTCGTTATTGCTGCCGCGTTGGCGCTGGGCGCGGTCGGCTTTAGCAAGGCTCCTGGGCCTCTGACCGGCCCGCGCCCGTTGTTGCCGCTGGATGGTGTCAGCCTGCTCGTGGCGTTGGGACTACTCGCGGCGGCGCTCGGCGCGGTCGTCGAACACCGGCGGCGACTGTCGGCACTGATCTTACTTGGAGCGGTCGGCTTGGGAGTCGCGTTGTTGTTTGTCAAGTTTTCCGCGCCGGATTTGGCGCTGACCCAGCTTGCAGTTGAAACGGTGACCGTGATTTTGCTGCTGCTGGCGCTGTATTTCCTGCCACAACACACGCCTGCGGAAACGACGACGTGGCCGCGCATCGGCCACCTCATGCTGGCCTTGCTTGCGGGTAGCGGGGCGGCGATGCTGGCGTGGGCGGTGTTAACCCGGCCCTATGACACCATGGCCGACTATTTTTTAACCAATAGCGTTCCGGGTGGGGGCGGCTCAAATGTGGTCAATGTCATTTTGGTCGATTTTCGCGGCTTTGACACGCTGGGCGAAATCAGCGTATTGGCCCTGGCCGCCCTCGGTATTTACGCCATGCTCGAGCGCTTGCACTTGGACGGTCCGGTGCGCGACGCCGAAGGTCGCCCCTGGGATACGGATTTACATCCGCTTATCCTAGCGACGCTGACTCGCTTGCTGTTGCCGCTGGCCCTGCTGGTGTCGGCGTTTATTTTTCTGCGCGGCCATCAACTGCCTGGCGGCGGCTTCATTGCTGGTCTGGTTACGGCGGCCGCGCTGATCATGCAATATCTGGCCAACGGCGTGGCTTGGACGCAGCAGCGGATGCCCTGGAACCTGACCGCCGTAATAGCTTTGGGCCTGCTGGCGGCCCTGCTAACCGGCCTGGTTAGCCTGATCTTCGGTTATCCGTTCCTGACTTCAGCATTTAGCCACCTACAGTGGCCGCTTTTGGGTGACTTTGAGCTGGCTTCGGCCATGACCTTCGATCTTGGGGTCTACCTGGTGGTGGTGGGCGCGTTGTTGCTGATCCTGATTCACTTAAGCTTATTGCACCGCGCCGAGCGCCCCGCCGCCCAGGCGACTCGTTCCCCAACCGGCGTTGCCACGCCACCGAAAGCCCGCTGATGGAACTGCTAGTCGCCGCCATCGTCGGCCTGCTGACCGCTTGTGGCGTGTATCTGGCGCTACGCGCCCGCACCTTTCCGGTGGTGCTGGGTTTGACCTGTCTGTCTTACGCGGTCAATGTCTTCTTGTTCGCCATGGGTCGCCTAACGGTCGGGCAGCCGCCGGTTATTACCACCGATGCATCCGGTTACGCCGATCCGTTGCCGCAAGCCCTGGTGCTAACCGCCATCGTCATCAGTTTTGCCATGACGGCCTTCGTCATTGTGCTGGCGCTGAAGGCCCGCGCCGAACTGGGCAACGATCATGTGGATGGAAAGCATGCGCCATGAGCCATGTCGTCATCACCCCGGTCTTGCTACCGCTGTGCACCGCCATCCTGTTGCTGTTGCTCAACCGCTCCGGGACCATTCCCCGCGCACTGGGGATGGCTGCCGTACTGGCTCAACTGGGGATGGCTGCCGTACTGGCTCAACTGGGTCTGGCGCTGCTCCTGACGGCGCTGGTTAGCGACGGTGAGATTCTGGTGTACGCGCTGGGCCACTGGCCCGCGCCGTTCGGCATCGTGCTGGTGGCAGATCGTCTGGCAGCCTGGATGCTGGTTACCACGGCGCTGCTGGCCCTGTTTGCTCTGTGGTCCGCGCTTCAGGGCGACGACATCACTGGAGCGCATTTCCATGTGCTGTTTCAGTTGCAATTGTTCGGCATCAACGGTGCGTTTCTCACCGGCGATCTGTTTAATCTGTTCGTATTCTTCGAGATTTTGCTGCTCGCTTCCTATGGGCTGTTGCTGCACGGCGGCGGGCGGCACCGCACCCGTGCCGGGCTGCATTTCGTCGTGGTGAACCTGATCGGCTCCACTCTGTTCCTCTTTGCGGTCGGTACCCTTTACGGCGTGCTGGGCACCCTGAACATGGCTGATCTGGCGCGCAAAATTGCCGACGTGCCGCCAGAAAACGTTTGGCTGGTCCAATCTGCGGGTTTCCTGCTATTCAGCGTGTTCGCCCTCAAGGCTGCGCTGCTGCCGTTTTATCTGTGGCTGCCCGCAGCCTATGCAAAGACCAGCGCGCCGGTTGCGGCGCTCTTCGCCATCATGACCAAGGTGGGGGCTTATAGCATCCTGCGCGTTTCTACTCTGCTGTTTGGGGCACAGGCTGGGCCGATTGCGCATTTGTTCGATCCGCTGTTGCCGCCGCTGGCCATGGCGACTTTGGTAATCGGCGCGTTGGGGGCAGTGGCTAGCGTCCAGCTGCGCCAACAGGTTGCTTATCTGGTCGTGGCGTCGGTCGGTTCGCTGCTGCTGGCCTTTGGCCTCGGCCATGCGGAAGGTATTGCCGCTGGACTGTATTACTTGCCACATACCACCTTCACTGCCGCCGCCCTGTTTTTGCTGGCGGATGTGATCGCGCGGCAGCGCGGCGCGAGCGATGACCGTCTGGATCCGGGTCCGGCCATCGCGGGTTCCGGGCTGCTTGGCGCTTTGTTTTTCATCGCCGCTGTAGCCATGGCGGGTCTGCCACCGCTGGCGGGCTTTGTCGGCAAATTGCTGACTCTGCGCGCAGCGCTTGACCATCCTTTGATGTTTTGGATGATGGCGACGGTGTTGAGCGCTGGCCTATTGAGCATGATCGCCCTAGCGCGGAGCGGCAGCCTGCTGTTCTTTCGGCCAGCGGCCGCCGAGACCGACGCGGTGGTGGAACAGCCCCTGGCCTTAGCGCGGCGCACGGCACCCATCATCGGCCTGCTGCTGCTGGGTCTGGGCCTGATGCTAGGGGCTGGGCCGCTCACCAGCGCCGCGCGCGCCAGCGCCGATCAACTACTGCAACCACAGGTGTATATGCAAGCTGTGTTAGCGCCAGGAGGATTACGCTGATGCGCCGCTGGCTGCCGCATCCATGGATTGCGCTCGCACTGATGGCTATCTGGCTGCTGTTGGTCAATAGCGCCGCGCCCGGCCAAATGCTCTTGGGCCTGGTCTTGAGCGTGTCTATTATCCGGTTTACCGCGCGCTTCTGGGTGGCAACCCCGCGCATCCGGCGGCCCTTGCGGTTGCTGCGCTTCATCGGGATAGTGCTGGGCGACATTGTCGTGGCGAATGTAGCGGTGGCGCGGCTGATCGTGGCGCACCCCAAGCGGCTGCAACCAGCTTTCGTGTCGGTGCCGCTGGCGCTGCAATCGGAACTGGTCATCAGCTTATTAGCCAGCACCATCTGCTTGACGCCCGGTACTGTGGCAGCACGCCTGGCACCGGATCATTGCCATTTGCTGGTGCACACGCTTGACGCTGCTGATCCCAACGCGCTGATTGCCACCATTAAAAGTCGCTATGAAGCGCCCCTACGGGAGATTTTCGAACCATGCTAAATGTGGCTGTCCTGCTCGCCTTTACGCTCGTCGCCGCCGCCTTCGCCCTCAGCTTTTGGCGATTGCTGGTTGGCCCCAGCACCCCGGATCGCATCCTGGCGCTGGATACGCTGTATATCAATGCCATCGCGTTGCTAGTACTGCTGGGCATTCATCTGTCCAGCGCCCTGTATTTTGAAGCGGCGCTGTTGATTGCCCTCATGGGCTTTATCGGCACTGTGGCTCTATGCAAATATCTGTTACACGGCGATATCATTGAATGACAACTCTGCTGGAGCTCCTGCTGTCGTTCCTGATCCTGAACGGCGCGCTCTTCACCTTCATCGGCTCGCTCGGTCTCGTCCGGCTACCGGATTTCTATACCCGCCTACATGGCCCCACCAAAGCCACCACGCTGGGCGTGGGCAGCTTGCTGATCGCCTCGGCGCTCTATTTCAGTACGCGCGGTGAAGGAATCAGTTTGCATGAAGTGTTGGTTACCCTGTTTTTGTTCATCACCGCGCCGGTGAGCGCGCATCTGTTGTCCAAGGTGGCGCTGCATCTCCGATTGCGCTCCCTGGCCGCGGTGCTACTGGAAACGGCACCGCTGGCCAAGAGTGAACAGCCCATCGCCACCAACCGCAATCACCATCAGCGATAAAACTCTCCTTGTCTATGCCAAATGATGCTGTTGGCGTCGGCGCTGCCGCGCTGATTGGGTTGTTGGTTACCGCCGGACTGGTCGGCTGCGCTAGCGACGCATCGTCCAACCCAGTACCCGCCGCAACCACCGGCCCCTTAAGCGAAAAAGCCCAGCAGGAACAGCGCCAAGCCATCCTGAAGATGAGTGGCCAAACCCTGAATCAACTTTATAAACTCAAGCCTTCCACCCGTGCTGAAATCGCCCAGGCCGCTGGACACGGTGTATTCGAGATCAACGGTCTGAATGCCGTGTTGGCTGGAGCACACGGGCGCGGGGTGCTTTTTGACAAAACCGGCAAGGCCACCTACATGCAGATGGTGCGCACCGACCTTAGCCCCGGGGCCACCGTGTCTCCGTATTGGCAAGTGCTGGTGTTTCGCGATCCTCAGCAATTCACCACCTTCAGAGCGGCGCAAACGCCCACCGCGATTTCCGGCGCTAGTGCACCGACGGTCTATCATCTCGGTGAAAAAGGAGTATCCACTCAAAGCGATGGAGGCGCGCGCTATGTCCGCCACCCTCATCTCAATGCAATGCAATGAAGTGGTCGCATCCAACATCGCTCATCACTTGGCAGCCTCCTTGATCTCTGCTTAAATGTACTTTGTGTTCAGCAGACTTCCGTGCGTAATGCCTAAAACTCCCGACCCTCCTAGTTGTTGTCCAGCGTCACCGCGCAGTTTGCCTGTTTGGTCCTTGCCTGCATTCCCTGCTCGCCCGCTGCTTGCCCGCCGAGAACTCGTTGCTCCTAGCTCCTGCCCTCAGCGTACGCCGCTGAACTCAAGCCTTGATCGCGTCCATGGAATGGCTGGCTGATCCCACCATCTGGATTGGCCTGGCGACTCTGGTCGTACTGGAGATCGTCCTTGGCATTGATAACCTCATCTTCATCGCCATTCTGGCCGACAAGCTCCCACCGGCTGAGCGTGATCGGGCGCGCGTGATCGGCCTGGTCTTGGCCCTCTTAATGCGCTTGGTGCTGCTGGCGAGTATTTCCTGGCTGGTCACGCTGACCGCCCCACTGTTTACTGTTTTTGGGCGGGATTTTTCCGGTCGCGATCTCATCTTGTTTATTGGGGGCCTGTTTCTGTTATTCAAGGGCACCACGGAGCTGCATGAACGGCTAGAGGGCGGCGACGAGCACACCAGCGGCCCGAAGCTATACGCCGGCTTTTGGCTGGTCGTGGCGCAGATCGTGGTGCTGGACGCCGTATTTTCTCTGGATGCAGTCATCACCGCAGTCGGCATGGTGGAACACCTGGCAGTGATGATGGCGGCAGTGGTCATCGCTATCGGTTTGATGATTGTTGCGAGTAAACCGCTGACCCGTTTCGTCAATGCTCATCGCACGGTTGTCATCCTGTGTCTGGGTTTTCTGCTGATGATCGGCTTTAGTCTGGTGGTCGAAGGCCTGGGTTTTGATATTCCCAAAGGTTACCTCTACGCCGCCATCGGCTTCTCGGTGTTGATTGAAGCTTTCAATCAGTGGGCACAGTTCAACCGTCGCCGCTTCCTGGTGGGGACGCGGCCGTTGCGGGAACGCACGGCGGAGGCTGTGCTGCGCCTGCTAGGTGGGCGCGCGGAATCGGCTGAAGTAGGCGAGGACGTGGCGGCGCTGGCGGGCGGCGCTGGCGGCGAAACCTTCGCCTTCGATTCCACCGAGCGCGCCATGATCCGCAGTGTGTTGAATCTGGGTGGGCAATCTATTCCGGCGCTCATGACCCCGCGTCTGGACATCGTTTGGCTCGATCTGGAAAAAAGCGCGGCGGACTGGTCGGAAACCCTGCGCCGCCATCCCTATAGCCGCTATCTGGTGTGTCGGGGGGAGTTGGATGAAATTGAAGGGGTGATCGAAGGACGCTATTTGCTGGTGCAGGCCCTGGATGGTCAAGCCCTGGATCTGCGCGCCGCCCTGCGTGAGCCGCTGCTGGTCCACGAAGGGATGAACGCCTTACAGGTGCTAGAGCAGTTGCGCCAGCATCCGATCCCGCTGGCGGTGGTCATGGATGAGTACGGTGGCGTCGAGGGGCTGGTCACCGCCGCCGATATTCTAGCGGCCATCGCAGGCGAGCTGGCGGACACGACCGATGCGGAAACCCCGGAAATTATCCAGGAAGGCCCCGGAGTCTGGCTGCTGGACGGCAGCCTGCCCTTGGACGAAGTGCGGGAGGTCTTACACTGGGAAGACCCGCCGCGAGAGGATGGCTATCATACTTTGGCGGGGTTAATTCTTAACCAGTTAGGCGAAATTCCCAGCGGCGGGGAGCGTTTTATCCTGGCTGATTACCACTTTGAAGTAGTCAAAATGGATAGTCACCGCATTAGCCAGGTCCGGGTTTCTCGTCTCGCTGAGCCGGAAAACACACCAACTACCGCCCAACCGCTCGGATCAGTCGGCCCAAAATCAAATAGCTCTTAAGCGGAATTCGTCTTTCAGCAACGTCTCCCATGCGACGTTCCTCCCGCTCCACCTGGGCTCCCCTCGCCTGTGTCCAGGCTTAGTAAGGGGAGCCATCGACTGACTGCACCGAGGCTGGTTTTTTCAACTCATGCGTACAAGAGCTCCAGACCCAGTTGCTGATGCAAGTCATTGACCGACTGGGCATTTAGCCCCAAATTCTGGGCAAGTTGCTGCATATATTGCTTCTCAGCCGCCGTATCCAGATTAATCGCCATTAATGACATTAAGTAGATATTCGGTGCCATATCGCTGTTGGCGTCCCGAAGAAAATCCATATTCAGCGGCTTCTCCATTTCCTGTCGCAAAAAATCAACTTCCTGAGGCCCCAGATCAGCGATTTTGGAAACGATATTCTGTTGCTCCTGGGCGTCAATCTGCCCATCGGCCTTGGCCGCGTTAATCATGGCCCTAATTAAAACTAGCGCCTGTTGCTGAATGCGCGCCTCATCGGTTGGCGATGCGGTTTGTTCAGGATCCAGCATCTTATCCAGGCCAGCGAGCGATAAAGTGTCTGCCGCCGCGCCGCGCTTGCCCAGCATCTGAAAGGCCGTCATGGCCAAACCACCGAGCAGACCCCAGTTGACGCCACCGGACGAACGGCCGCCCATCAAACCGCCCAGCACATCGCCCAGCCCTCCTCCCGCGCCTGTGCGCTGCGCGCCACCGCCGAGCAAACCACCCAACACGCTGCCCAGACCGCCAGCACCGCCCTGTTGCGCGCCACCGCCGAGCAAACCACCCAACACGCTGCCCAAACCGCCAGCACCGCCCTGTTGTTGTGCGCCGCCCATCAAGCCGCCAAGTAGCCCGCCCAGGCCACCGGAGCCACTCTGCTGCTGTGCGCCGCCGCCCATCAAGCCGCCGAGCAAAGAGCCAAGAACCTGTCCGCCGATCCCTGAGGATGTAGCGTTGTTTCCCAGCAGACTACCTAAAATTTTTATGGCATCCATTTTTTCTCGTCCTCATTGGGTTAGTGGGAATTAGAGCCGTTAATGCGCGCTGATCACCAGAAAATAGGGTGGTCTCTTCTTCAACCCCCGCCGATGGGTCTGACCCAATCGGCGGGGGTTCTTATCACAACCCCGGCATAATCCTAAGCAATGGGAATGCGGATTTTCTGGCCGGGATAAATTTTGTTGACATCTTGGATGACTTCGCGATTGGCTTCAAAGATAACGTTATAAGCAGAAGCATTGCCTAGGTATTTCTTGGCGATAGCCGATAAGGTATCGCCCGACTGGATGGTGTAATACTCCACTTTGCCAGTCTGCGGCGGCGCTTTGAGCTGGTCGGCGGCCACATCCTTGACCCCCTGGATATTACCCGCCATCAAGACGGCTTTCTCCATGGCTTCGGGAGAAATGGCCTCGCCGGATAGCTGAACCTGACCGTCCTTAAAGGTGACGCCCAGATTCTTGACGCCGGGATTGGCGGATTCGATTTCTTGCTTGATCTTGGCAGCGGGATCATTGTCGTCCGCACCAAACAATTTTTTGCCCTGATTAACGATAAAATCAAAAAGTCCCATGGTGACCTCCTAAGGTCTGCTGTGGTGTGAAAAAGCCAAAAAGCATGACGCCCTCGTCCGCTTGAACGCAGCATTCAGACATCGGGCAAGGGGGTGGTAAATACGCTTCGCGCACAGTGCGCTTGGCGCCCTATTTAATTTCGTTGATTTCGTTGCCATGGCGCTCAAAACGCTAGACCAGAGTATCGCTGGAATCGTCCGTCCATTGAATCACAGCGACGAATTTACCGAGCAGCCTGGCCCACAACGACTTCATCGGCGCGTTCCGGCGGGCTGAGCCGTCCGGGCATGGGCGGCCGATAGCGCCTGACGCAGGTCGGTTTCGAGTGTTTCCAGTTGAGACGTTGCTTCCTTACGGCGGCGGCGGCCTTCATCGGCGATACGCAGGCTATCTTCGATGGTATCAATCAGCGTCTGGTTAGCCTTCTTCACCGTTTCGATGTCAAACACGCCGCGTTCGATCTCGGCGCGCGCCTGGGCATTGGCTTGACGGAGGTTTTCGGCGTTGGACGCCAATAAATCATTGGTCAGATCGGTGGCGGCCTTTACCGTTTTGGCCGCTTGGCCGGAACGATAAATGGTAATCGCCTGGGCCAGTTGCTGCCGCCACAGCGGCACGGTGTTGACCAGAGTCGAATTGATCTTCGAGATCAGACCCTTGTCGTTTTCCTGCACCAAGCGGATACTGGGCAGGCTCTGCATGGTGACCTGCCGAGTCAGCTTGAGATCGTAAATGCGCCGTTCCAGATCATCGCGGCTGGCGCGCAGATCCCTCAAGGTTTGTGCCTTAACCATATCAGTACCCGCCGCCACTTCCCGCTCCAGCGCTGGCAGTTCCTCGGTATCTACCTGTTGCAGCTTGGCCTCGCCTGCCGCGATATACAGCTCCAGGGTATGGAAGTAATCGAGATTGGCGTTGTAGAGCCGATCCAAGCTCGCGACATCGGTCAATAATTGGGTTTTATGCCGTTCCAGAGCATCGCTGATGGTATCGATTTGATTCCGTACAGTTTCATATTGCTGGATGATTTTGACCAGCGGCTTGGCTTTATTAAACAGGCGGGCGAAAAAACCAGGTTTTTTGGTGGGATCCAGCTCATCGAGATCAAAACCACGCAACACAGCAACCATTTCGTTCAGCGACGCTCCGGCGGGACCCGTGTCCTTGCTGCGCACGCCTTCCAGCATCTTGTCGGAAATGGTGGTGAGCTGCTCCTGCGCCTTGCTGCCGAAAAAAATAATGGAATTGCTATCCCGCAGATCCAACTCCTTAACCAGGGCAGTGACTTGCTGCTGATCCTGCACCGGAGTGGGCGCGCGGGCGGCTAGGTCTTGCCGTACTTGTGGCATAGTGGCGGCGAACACTTCGGGCAACGCGGGCAATGGAGGCGGTTCAGCAACGATAGGCGGCAGGGTGGTCGTTTGGGTGGTGGTCATCAGGGCGAGTCTCCCGTAGCAATTTTTCGGTTATACATCATGAAGGCTTGGCTACCCGCACAACCCGCCAGTCACGCACCGCCGGTGCTGCTGGCCTCTTGCGGGCCGGATGGCTCTTAGCGCGCCTTTAAACGACCCCTTCCCGTTCGAGCTGAGTCGTCAATACCTCGATTTGTACATCCAGATCTGTGACATCGGCTTCCAGCAATTTTTGTTGCTGTTCCGCGAATACTTCCTCAATTGTCGTCAACACCCGGCGAAAGTTATCTTCCAGCTCCGGTGTGGTCATCCGCCCATGGGTTTTGGCGTAGCCCTGGGTCACCTGCCGCGCGCCATCGAGATAGACATTGAGAAATTTGCGGGCGCGGCGCAAATCCCGCGGGTCCTGCTCCAGCATCGCCAGAATTTGTCGAGCCTGGGCTACGATGCGCCGCAGTCGGCCGTTGAGTTCCGCGTTGCGGATGTCGCGGGTGCTCTGTTCAATGGCGGTGATGGAATCTTCGGCCTGGGTCAGCGCCTCCAACACCCGCTCGGTACTGTCCACCCCATCGCTGTCGGTGAAGCGTTTAGCACCGCGCGGATCAAAGCCATAACTGAGGTAGCAACCCAACAAGGCCAGCAGGCCGAACACCAACGCCATGAGCGGTGGGTGGTGGGCGCTGGTCCAGGCGGTCAGACCCGTAGCCAGCGCGATGACGCCGCCGCCGAGGGTTTTCAAGGGCCAGGGCGCTTTGGCGACGCGCCGACGGTCGTACTCCAGTTCTGATTGCAAGCCACGCCGCAGGAGCAATGCCCCCAGCAAAAGCAGGCCGTAGCACACCGTATTGTCGAACAGCCTCGCCACGTCGCCACGCGCCAGTGAGGCTACGGCAGCCACCAACACCGGCAACGGCAACAGGAACATCAGCAACCCCTTGGTGAGGGGCAACCGACGCAGGGGCTGGTAGCGTTCGGCCATGGCGCGAATTCTCCGTTTAAGCAACACAATTAGAGCGGTTAAGGCAACAAGAGCAGCGCCAACCAACAGTAAAAAACGACCCATGGGGCTACAGTTCCAAACGCGAAGAATCCACCGGATTACCGCTGCCGCGTGCCTGGTAACAGATCAACGCTTAATGCTTTAGGATCGACGGCATCACCAGGGCGTTGGGCGCACAAGAGGCCAGTAGCGCCTGACAAGACGCAATGCCGACTGCGGAAAACAAGAGCAGCACGCCCAGAAACTTGCGTAAAGACTCAGACATGGCGATAGCCTCGTT
>JBATSQ010000058.1:0-3270 GCA_049293375.1 Candidatus Contendibacter sp. | reverse complement strand
GGCAATGTTGAGATGCGTTACGATCCGGAACGAGGCCGGGTGGTGTACGAGCCGGTGAGCATTGAGCCGCGGGTGCTCGTACCCCGCGTCATCCGCCAGGATAGCCGCTATCAGTCCGAGTCTCGCTAACCGAGAAAACCGCCGATGCCTGAGATTCGCAATTACACCCTAAACTTTGGGCCTCAGCATCCCGCCGCCCACGGCGTGTTGCGCCTGGTGCTGGAACTGGATGGCGAGGTGGTGCAGCGCGCCGACCCGCATATTGGCCTGCTGCATCGAGGCACGGAAAAGCTGGCCGAAAGCAAGCCATTCAACCAAAGCATCGGTTACATGGATCGGCTCGACTATATGTCAGCAATGAGCAACGAACACGCTTATGTGTTGGCCATTGAGAAACTGCTAGGGATCGAACCACCGCTGCGCGCTCAATACATTCGGGTCATGTATGCGGAAATGACCCGCATCCTCAATCATCTCCTGTGGATCGGCGCGCATGGCTTGGATGTCGGCGCGATGACCATGTTCCTCTATGCGTTCCGGGAACGCGAGGACCTGATGGATTGTTACGAGGCGGTGTCTGGAGCGCGGTTGCATCCGTCGTATTTTCGGGTCGGTGGGGTCTATCGCGATCTGCCGAATTCGATGACGAAGTACACCTATGAAAGCTCCAAGCTCCACAGTAAGAAGGAGGTCGACGAGCGTAACGCCACCCGGCACGGATCGTTGCTCGATTTTATTCAGGCCTTCACCGAGCGTTTCCCACAGCGGGTCGATGAATACGAAACCCTGCTGACCGATAATCGGATATGGAAACAGCGCCTGGTCGGTATTGGGGTCGTGTCGCCGGAGCGCGCTTTGCAACTGGGCTTTTCCGGGCCGATGCTGCGTGGTTCCGGCATTGCCTGGGATTTGCGCAAGAAACAGCCTTACGACGTTTACGATCAACTGGATTTCGACATCCCGATCGGTGTTAATGGCGATTGCTATGACCGGTATCTGGTGCGCGTCGAGGAGTTGCGCCAAGCCAATCGTATCATTCGCCAGTGCGTGAAGTGGCTTAAGGAGAATCCTGGTCCGGTCATTGTGGATGATCGCAAAGTAGCGCCGCCCAAGCGCGCCGACATGAAGGAGGACATGGAAGCCCTGATTCACCACTTTAAGCTGTTCACCGAAGGCTATTGCGTTCCGGCGGGCGAGGTCTATGTCGCCACCGAACACCCTAAAGGCGAATTCGGCATTTATCTTATTTCCGATGGTGCCAACAAGCCATATCGCGTCAAAGTCCGCGCCGCCGGTTTCGCCCATTTATCGGCGATGGATGAGATGACCCGCGGCCACATGCTGGCCGATGTGGTGGCCGTTATCGGTACTCAAGATATCGTTTTCGGAGAGGTCGACCGCTAATGAGTGCGCGAAAAAGCGATTTGCTATCCGCCCACGCCCGCGCGGACATTGATCACTGGTTGACCCGCTATCCCGCTGAGCAGAAACAATCGGCTGTCCTAGCCGCCTTGCGCGAGGTGCAGCACGAAAACGGCGGCTGGCTCACCACAGAGCTAATGGATGCGGTGGCCGATTATCTCGACATGCCGCCCATCGCTGTGTACGAAGTCGCCAGTTTTTATTCGATGTACGAACTGAAACCGGTTGGACGCCACAATATCGCGGTGTGCACCAACATTTCCTGTATGTTACGCGGCAGCGAGACCGTCTTGAGCTATATCGAGACCAAGCTGGGCATTCGGCTCGGTGAAAGCACGGCAGATGGCAAGTTTTATCTGAAAAAAGAAGAAGAATGTCTGGCCGCCTGCTGTGGTGCGCCGATGATGCAGGTTGATCATGTCTACTATGAAAATCTGACCCCGGAAAAGGTCGATCAGATTCTAGATAGCCTGGAGTAAACCCCGATGGCCAATGAAGTCTGTTATCGGACGCTGGGCCTTGACCAGCCTTGGTCTATCGAGACCTACCAAAGTGTTGGGGGCTATGAAGCCTGGCGGAGCATTCTGGCCGGACGGATTAAGCCCGATCAAGTGATTGACGAGATGAAAAAGTCCGGCCTGCGCGGTCGGGGCGGTGCGGGTTTTCCGGCGGGCCTGAAGTGGACCTTCATGCCGCGTAACGCCCAGGTGCAAAAGTATATAGTGTGCAATTCCGATGAATCGGAGCCAGGCACCTGCAAAGATCGGGATATTCTCCGCTTTAACCCGCACGCCTTGGTGGAAGGCATGGCCATTGCTGGTTTCGCCACTGGCTCCACGGTAGGCTACAACTACATGCGCGGCGAGTTTATGGATGAGCCGTACCAGCGCTTCGAGAACGCCGTCAAGGAAGCTTACGCTGCTGGCTTGCTCGGTAAGAACATCCAGGGTTCAGGCATTGATTTTGATCTCTATCCCACCCTGGGCGCGGGCGCTTACATCTGCGGCGAGGAAACCGCCCTGTTGGAATCGCTGGAGGGTAAGAAAGGTCAGCCCAGATTCAAGCCGCCGTTTCCCGCCAACTATGGTCTATATGGTCGGCCCACCACCATTAACAACACCGAAACCTATTCTTCGGTGCCCTCGATCATGCGCAATGGTGGCGAATGGTTCGCCAACCTGGGGGTATCCAACGCCGGCGGTACCAAGATTTTTTCGGTCTCCGGTCATGTTGAAAAGCCAGGCAATTTCGAAGTTTCAATGGGCATTCCCTTTGCCGAATTACTGGCCTTAGCCGGCGGAGTCTGGAAAGGGCGGCAGCTCAAGGCGGTGATTCCTGGCGGCTCCTCGGTGCCGGTCGTGCCAGGCGAGATCATGCTGAAAGCCACCATGGACTACGATTCGGTCAGTAAGGTGGCGGGCTCCATGCTGGGTTCCGGCGCGGTCATCGTGATGGATGAAACCACGGACATGGTGAAGGTGCTGCAACGCCTCTCCCGTTTCTATTTCTCCGAATCCTGTGGCCAGTGTACGCCCTGCCGTGAAGGCACTGGCTGGTTGTACCGCATGGTGACACGCATCGTGGAAGGCAAGGGACGGCCGGAAGATCTGGATTTACTGGACAGCGTGGCCAGCCGCATCGAAGGGCGCACCATTTGTGCCCTGGGCGACGCTGCCGCCATGCCGGTGCGTAGCTTCGTCAAGCATTATCGCCACGAGTTCGCCTATTACATCGAACACAAGCGCAGCATGGTCGAAGGCGCGTCGGCGCTGGCCGCGTAACGCCGCGCAACCACCAACACGGTCGCAGTGGGTAAAAGATGAGCGAGGAATTGGTCAACATCGAAGT
>JBATSQ010000057.1:0-3501 GCA_049293375.1 Candidatus Contendibacter sp. | reverse complement strand
CCTGGGTAGCGGCATTCGGCGCGACATCGCTCAAGACGCGCAGGATCATGGCGCGGATTTGCTCTTGGCTGGTGGCGTTCATTGGTTGTGTTTCCTTTAGTCTGGAAAAACTTTGCTCAAACCCTGTTGTAGCATGATGATCGGTATGTTGCACCGCAACATTAGTCTGCCATGATGCATTGCAAAAATCAAGCGATTTTCGTGCCGAATTTGCGGAAACGTGCACTCCACAGGATGGTCTTTCAAGGCCTGGGCGGTTCCTCGCTGGCTAGCATCGATACATCATCCACCGGCAGACCGAGTTCGCGGGCGCGGAGTACGCGGCGCATAATTTTCCCACTGCGGGTTTTGGGTAAGTCAGCGACAAATTCCAGCTCACGCGGTGCTACCGTCGGCCCCAGACGGATCCGAGCAAAGCCGATGAGCTCCTTACGCAGGGCGTCACTCGCCAGATGGTCGGGTTTGAGGGTGACAAAAACCTTAACGATTTGCCCAGCGATGGGATCCGGTTTACCGATCATGCCGACTTCAGCCACGGCCGCATGTTGCAGCAGCGCGCTTTCCACCTCAAAGGGTCCGACCAGGTGGCCGGAGGTTTTGATCACCTCATCGGCACGACCCAGAAACCAGTAATAACCCTGGGCATCGCAGGTTGCCAGGTCGCCGCTCAGATACCAGCCGTCCGCAAAGCAGTGCTGATAGCGCTCCGCATCGTCCAGGTAGCCACGAAACAGCGAGGGCCAGCCGATCCGCAACGCCAGTTGACCTTCCTCGCCAGGGGCCAGCCGCTCAATACCGCCGGATGCTTGTCGCCGGACAATCGCCGCCTCAATACCGGGCAACGGTTGCCCCATGGAGCCAGGGCGGACCATCGGTGCGCGGGTGTTAGCGAGCATGATGGCCCCAGTCTCGGTCTGCCACCAGGTGTCTTGGAAGGGCTGACCTAGAGCGTCGGCGCCCCACAGCACGCCTTCCGGGTGTAAGGGCTCGCCGACGCTGGCAGCGCAGCGCAGCGCGCTCAGATCGTAGCTTCGGGCCAGATCGACTCCGCTTTTCATCAGCAGGCGGATGGCGGTTGGAGCGGTGTACCACACGTTCACCCGCTCCTGTTCGAGAATGGCGTACCAGCGCCGCGCGTCAAATTCCGCTTCATCCACCATGAGGGTGACGCCATGGGTCAGTGGAGCAATGACGCCGTAGGAAATGCCGGTCACCCAACCGGGATCAGCAGTACACCAGTACACGACGCCGGGATGGAGATCGAACATCCAGCGCCCGGTAAAACGGTGTGTGGTGACCGCGTCATGCACATGAAGCGCGCCCTTGGGTGAACCCGTGGTGCCGCTGGTAAAGTGCAACAACGCCCAGTCTTCCGGATCCGTGTGGGGGATCAGGTAATGCTCGGAAGCGCCTTCCAGCAGAGCGTGAAAGGAGCGCGCGCCATCCTCTGGGGCAGCGCGGTCGACCAGCAGGACATGCTCTAAATCCGGCAGCAGGGCGCGCTGATCCCGCACCTTGCGCGTGTAGAGTAGCGCGCTGGTCACTAGCACTCGCGCCTGGCTCTTCGCCAGTCGCACGCGCACCGGGTCTGGCCCGAAGGCGGAAAACAGCGGGCAAAAGACTGCGCCCGCCTTCAATGTTCCTAACAGGGCGATATACAGTTCGGGAATGCGCCCGACCAGAGTACATACCCGCTCGCCTCGGCCGACGCCAAGCCGCTGCAAGCCCTGCGCGAAGCGGTTGCTCAGGTGCATGAGTTCAGCGTAACTGAACTCGCGCCGCTCACCGTTTTTACCAAGCCAACGCAGCGCGATGGTTGCGCCCCGACCCGCCAGGACCTGCCGATCTACGGCTTCGTGGGCGATATTCACGCCACCGCTGGGCAAGCCGTCCAACTCGGCGCGGGCACTGGCCCAGGAAAAGGCGGTGGGTATTCGCTTGTCAGCAGTCTGTTCTCGCGTTGAACGGCCCAGTGGTGTAGCCGGAGCCGGAGGTTGGTCGTTAAGGTGGTTCATGCGTTCCGCACAGGCGGGGTTTGGAAAGGTGGTTTATTGTTCAGGAAAAAGCGGCGAAGCGCCATGCGATCACAACAGCAGACGCGCCGCCAGCATGGATCCGCGTTACCATAAAACATCCCGGAGCGGTTCCTGGGTCGTTTCCGGCGGTCTTTCTTGCGCAAGAGGCAGTGCATGACCATTCGCAATTTGGAATATCTGTTTAAGCCCCGCTCCATTGCCGTCCTTGGGCGCGGCAAGGCCGTTGACGGCCCGGATAACGTGTTGCAATTTAATTTGATTGATGGCGGTTTCAAGGGGCCGGTGATGCCGGTCAATCCAGATCGTCCTTCCGTTTCCGGGGTATTGTCCTATCCGGATATCGCCAGCCTGCCGGTCGCGCCGGATCTGGCCATTCTGACCACATCTCTCGATCAGGCACCAGATTTTATTAGTCAATTGGGTGCGCGCGGTACCAAAGCCGCTCTATTATTAAGCCGGGATGTGCTGCAAGATCATCGCAGCACCCGACCTGCCTTGCTCAGTCCAGAGCTGCAACGCAAGTACCCAGACCAAGGCGAAAGTCTCAAGCAAAAGATCCTGGATGCGGCCAAGCCGCATTTACTGCGGGTGATGGGACCGGATCATCTGGGCTATATCGCCGCAGCCGCCAGGGTCAACGCCAGTTTGCATGTAACCAAACCGCTGGTGGGGCACATTGCCCTGTTGTGCCAATCCGCCGCGATCATGCGCAGCGTATTGGATTGGGCCACGGGGCGCGGTATCGGTTTTTCCCATGCGGTGTCAGTGGGGCTGCGCTGGGATGTGGATCTTGGCGATTTGGTCGATTATCTACTCCGCGATGGCAATACCCGGGCCATCCTGATGTATATGGAAAATACCCGCAACCGGCGCAAGTTCGTTTCCGCGATCCGCGCCGCTGCGCGGGTTAAACCGGTGCTGGTGCTCAAGCCGCGCGATTTTCGGGGTGGTTCGGTCGAAGACGCAGTTTATGACGCCGTGTTTCAGCGCGCGGGTGTGTTGCGGGTGAATAATATCGAACAATTATTCACCGCCGCCGAGACCTTGGCGACTGCGAAACCAGTACCAAGTGACCGACTGGCCATCATTAGTAACAGCTTTAGCCTTGGTTTATTGACCAGCGATGTCTTGTTGCGGCGCGGGGGGCGGCTGGCCGCCATCAGCGATGCCACTTGCCAACACATAGCGCACATTTGCCGACCTGACCATGTGATCGAGAACCCGGTGGATTTAGGCGACCTGGCCGGCCCGGAAGAATATGGCAAGGCCTTGGATGGCTTATTGAAAGAACCGGGGATTGACGGCGTGTTAGTGTTGCACGCCCCAACTTCACTGAATCGGGCGGAGGAGTGCGCCCGCGCGGTGATTGAACGAGCCAAGAGCCGGCGGCTGATTATGAGCTGCTGGATTGGCGAATCGTCCGTCGAGCCAGCCCGCAGCTTGTTTAAGGATGCTCAGGTTCCGA
>JBATSQ010000056.1:0-15154 GCA_049293375.1 Candidatus Contendibacter sp. | reverse complement strand
GATGGTCTGGGTATCGCGTAAGCCCTGCAAGCGCGCTTCCGCCAGCGGCGTAATTTCTTCCTGTTTAACCAGACGGATAATGAGTCGCACCCGCTTGTTGCGCTTGATGGCGCTGTCGCCAAACATACGGCGAATATTGAGGATGCCCAGCCCGCGCACCTCTAAGAGATCGGCCAGCGTGGGCGGACAGGCCCCCTCCAGGATTTCGGGCGTAATGCGCGTCAGATTGGGGGTATCGTCAGCGATCAGGCGATGCCCGCGACTCAGCAGCTCCAGGGCCAGTTCGCTTTTGCCGACACCACTGCCGCCGGTAATCAACACGCCCATGCCGAAAACTTCGAGCAGTTCGCCGTGGATAACCGTAGAGGCGTCCAGGCCATGGCGGTAGCTAAACAGCCGTTCCATAGCTACATCCGGCGGGACTGGGGTATGCCAAAGCGGCAAGCCGACGGCGTCCGCGCCGCCCTGGAACCATCGGGCCTGGTCCGGTTCGCCGCACACCAGCAGCGTCCCAGAGACCGCCAGTACTACGCCCAGTAAGCCTTTCCGCGTCGCCCCTTCCAACCGGCTCAAAAAACCGCTTTCCTCAGGCCCCACGATTTGCAGGCGCGGCGGGTGAATCCAGTTCAGCCGACCATAAAACGCGGTGCTGGCTTCGCCCGCTGTCCATAAAATACGCTCCGCGCCAGCTCGTCCAGCCAGCCAGCGCAACTCCAACAGGGTTTCTAAACTCTGAAAAACCGCTTGCGCGCTGATCGAGGGACTCATAGCGCCAGCGTCGCGGCAGGTCGCCAAGCGTGAAACAGTCGATACAGACTCTCAGCGCAGTCGGCTTGGCGCAAGCGCTGACAAAAAGTCTGATCGCTGAACATCTCTGCCAGATGCGCAAGAATCTTGAGATGCTCGTCGGTGTAGTGATCTGGCACCAACAGGCCAAAGATGAGATCGACAGGCTGGCGATCGATGGCGTCGAAATCCACGCCTCGATCCAGCTTGATGAAAGCACCAAGGGCCTGCTGGCTCTGGCTGAACCGACCATGAGGCAGGGCCACCCCATGGCCTAGACCCGTACTCCCCAAACGCTCCCGACCGATTAGACTATCAAAGATAGGCCGGGCGCTCAGATCCGCCTGCCCCGTGGCCAAAGACACGCTGAGCATTTCGATGACGCGCTTCTTGCTCGTCACTTCACGCTCGCAGACCACGCGCTCCGGGGTAATCAGTTCGGTAATTTCCATAGCCGTATCCGCGCGCTCAGGGTTGAGGATAGTCACGCGCCTTTTCGCCGCGATGCTTTTCGGTCATCTTTTCCTTATGTTTTTTGATTTGCCGGTCAATCTTGTCGCTGAGTACGTCAATCGCGGCGTACAGCCCCTCCTCCACGGCATCGGCGTGAATATCATTGCCGGCTACATGAACGGTGGCTTCGGCTTTCTGTTGCAATTTCTCGGTGCTCAGAATGACCTGAATGCTGGTGACGTTGTCGAAATGCCGTTCGATGCGCTCCAGTTTGTCGCGCACATAGTCCTGTAGCGCTGGAGTGATTTCTACATGGTGTCCGCTGAGTTTGATTTGCATCGCATCGACTCCTGGTTGACCAATTCCGGGTGGGGATCAAGCCGGAAACAGCGCGCCGACCCGGTATTTGCGGCGCTCTAGAGCGCGGGGCTACTGACGCCGCACGCTCCCCGCTTCCCGTGGTTTCAGACCAAACGCTTGCGCTCCGAGGAGGAGGGGATCGCCATAGCTTCCCGATACTTGGCCACCGTCCGCCGAGCGACTTGAATGCCCTCGGCTTCCAGCAGTTTGGCGATCCGGTCATCGCTGAGCGGTTTGCCAGGATCCTCAGCCTGGATCAGCTTGCGGATCATGGCGCGGATGGCGGTAGAGGAACACTCGCCTCCGTCGCTGGTGCCGACATGGCTGGAAAAAAAGTATTTCAGCTCGTAAATGCCGCGCGGGGTGTGCATATACTTTTGCGTGGTGACCCGCGAGATGGTCGATTCGTGCAGGCCCAGCACCTCGGCAATGTCACGCAAGATCAACGGTTTCATGTGCTCATCGCCCCGCTCCAGAAAGGCGCGCTGGCGTTCGACGATACAGGTCGCCACTCTAAGCAGGGTTTCATTGCGGTTTTGCAGGCTTTTCAGGAACCAGCGCGCTTCCTGCAAATGATTGCGCAGATAGGTCGCGTCGCCATTGGAACCCGCCCGCCGGGTTAAGGCGGCATAACGGGCGTTAATCCGTAGTTTGGGTGTACTCTCCGGGTTGAGTTCGACGCGCCAAACACTACGGCTGCGATACACCAACACATCCGGGACGATATATTGTGGCGCTGCGGTTGACAAGCGGGCACCGGGATGCGGGTTCAGCGACTGGATCAGGCTGATAATGCCCTGGAGATCTTCGCGCGACACCTTGAGCCGTCGCATCAGGGTAGTGAAATCACGGTCCGCCAATAACTCCAGGTGCTGGGCCACCAGCCGCCGCGCGTCGACCAACCAGGGTGTGGTCTCCGGCAGCGCCTCCAACTGCAACAGCAGGCATTCCGCCGGCGTCCGCGCGCCAACACCCTGGGGATCGAAGCGCTGCACCCGCGCCAGCACCGCTTCGATATCCGCCAGCGTCACAGTCATTTCCTGCTGCAAACCTTGCTGAATCTCCTCCAGGGCCAGCGTCAGATAGCCGGAGTCGTCAATGGCATCGATAAGCGCAGTGGCGATGGCCAATTCCTTGTCACTGAAGCGGGTGAGCCGCATTTGCCAGTACAGATAGTCGCGCAGCGACTCACCGCCACCGGCATAGCGTTCGTACGGATCCCAGTCTTCGTCCTCACTACGCGAATAAGACGTTTCGCCATCCGAGGATTCGTAAATATCTTCCCAAGCGCTGTCTACGGGCAGATCATCGGGCAAGGTGGTGTCGGCTGGCGCGGCGTTCAACTCGGTCTCGGCGCTGGCATCCGCCACCGCTTGGGCCGCCAGGGTCTCTGGCTGCACCGGCAGGTCCTGCAATTCGTCGCTGCGCTCTAGCATCAGGTTCGAATCCAGGATGGTTTGCACCTCAGCCTGCAAGTCCAGACTAGAAAGCTGCAACAAGCGAATAGCCTGTTGCAGTTGCGGGGTCATGGTGAGTTGCTGACCCAGGCGCAGTTGCAATGATGCTCTCATAACCCGATGCTGTTTCGTCTCGCGGCAGTAAAACCTAGCCTACCCTTCATTCTAGTCGGTTTTACCCTGGATCATAGGGCTTCTCCGTCACTGGTTCGATCACAATTGAAAGTCCTCGCCCAGATAAACCTGGCGAACTTGACGGTCGGCGAGAATGGCGGTGGGATCGCCCTCAGCGATGACCTGGCCTTCGTTCAGAATATAGGCGCGATCACAGATCCCCAAGGTCTCGCGCACATTGTGATCGGTAATCAGGACCCCAATCCGCCGCTCGCGTAGATGTTCGATGATGCGCTGGATATCGAGCACCGACAAGGGGTCGACGCCAGCGAACGGTTCGTCCAGCAGCATGAAGGCCGGATTTGCCGCCAGGGCGCGGGCGATTTCTACCCGCCGCCGCTCGCCGCCTGACAGGCTGATACCCATGCTATCGCCCAAATGGCCCACATGCAGTTCGTGTAGCAGCTCTTCGGCCGCCGCGCGGCGCGCGGCGCGTGGTAATCCAGCGCGGGTTTCCAGAATGGCCAGCACGTTGTCACGCACCGTCAGCCGCCGGAACACCGACGGTTCCTGGGGTAAATAACCAACACCCAACCGCGCCCGCGCATGCATCGGCAGATGCGTAAGCTCGTGGTCGTCCAACAGCACCCGGCCCTCGTCACAGGGAATCAAGCCCACCATCATATAGAAGCAGGTGGTCTTCCCGGCACCATTAGGCCCCAACAATCCCACCACCTCGCCGCTAGCAACCTGAAGTGAGGCGGCGTTTACTACAGCACGTTGGCCATACCGCTTGACGATTTCTCTGGCGCTAAGCTGGGCCATACTCAGGGTTTCTTGGGGGTGGGTTCCAGCGCGCGCGGCTGAATGGTGAACTGAATCCGGCCCCGGTCGCCCGCGCCGCGCGCCCGCACCACATCTCCCTTGAGATCGTATTCGATCCGCTCGCCGGTAAATTGATCCTGGCCCTGAGTCAGCCGCGCACCGCCGCTCATAATGACCTTCGCCGCCGCGACATCGTATTCGACCCGCTGGCTGACACCCTGGATTTCCGGCTTTTCCGCCGTCGGCCGGTAGCGTAAGTTGGCTGGTGAGCCAGTCGCTTCCATACGCTGAAAGCCATTATCCTTAATGTGGATGGTGACGCTATCAGCGGTCAGGCGCATAGAACCCTGCGTAATCACCACATTGCCTTCGTAAACACTGACGCCGGTTTTTTGATCCAGTTGCCCGCGGCTGGCCTCCAACTGGATCGGCTGGCTCCGGTCTTCCGGTAGGGCGACCGCCAGTGGCGCCACCAGGGTCAGCGCCGCCGCCAGCCCGCATCTAACGCTTGAATGGTTCATAGTAACCTCGCACTGCAGAGCGCAGCTCCAACTGTTCCCGATCCAGCCAGACGCGCGCGCCGACGGCCCGGAGTTCGCCGCTGGGGGTGACCGCGTGAATCGGCGCGGCGGTTTCGGCGGTGCGTTCGGTGGGGCGAATCAGCACGTCACGGGTCGTCACCTCAATGGGTGCCTTGCCACTGCTGGCGGCGCGGGTCATGACCACCACGCCCTCTAGCCGCATCGTTTGCCGGTCGGCGGCAATCCAGCCCTGTTCGGCCCGCAGCTGCCATTCTCGGCTCTGGCCGTCCGCTTGATACCAATCCAGCACGGGTTGTTCGATCCGTGCGCCGATCTGGCCCGGCCATTGGGTCAGCCGGGGTGCCGCCACCACGGATTCGCGCCGCCCTGCTGCATTCAAACGCATGGCCTGAAAGCGCTCAACGGTCAGCAACGGGGCCTGGCTCTCCGCCAGGTCCGGTTCCTGGAGCGAGGATTCTACCAACCGCAACAACCCGTAGCTCAAAGCCGCTAACAGCAACAGCCCCGCCAGGGCCAACCCGCCGCGCGTCCTCGCTATCGGCTCCTGCGCCATCAGCAGTAACGCTGGCGCTGACTGGCCAGTTGGCCACGGGCCGCCAGCAGCAGCTCACAGACCTCGCGCGCCGCGCCCCGCCCCCCCCGGCTGGCGGTATGCCAGTGCGCGTGCTGCTTGACGAAGCCATCGGCATCCTGTACGGCGATGGCTAGCCCGACCCGGTTCATCACCGGCAAATCAATCAGATCATCCCCAACAAACGCCACCTGCTCCGCGTTCAGGCCCGATTGCGCCAACAAGGCTTCAAAGGCGACCCGTTTGTCGGGCACTCCCAGGTAGGCATGGCGAATCCCCAGATCGGCCGCACGCCGCTCGACCGAGGCGGCATGACGCCCGGAAATCAGGGCGACTTCAATCCCGGCGTCAAGCAGCATTTTGATGCCATGACCGTCGCGGCTATGAAACGCCTTGTATTCATTACCATCGTTACCCAGATAGAGCCGCCCGTCGGTCAACACGCCGTCCACATCGAAAATTACCAACTGAATTCGCGCGGCCTGCTCAGTGACATCGCGCATGGTGGGCGAGCCTCTGGGTGGGTCAGGCGTCATAGCACACCAGCGCGGAGCAGATCGTGCATATTTAGAATGCCCGTCAACTGGCCGACGGCGTTCACCACTGGCAGGGCGTTGATCTTGTGCTGCTGCATCATCCGCAGCGCCTCGGCGGCGAGAGTATTTGGCGCAATAGTCTTGCAATCATGAGTCATCACCTCAGCGACACGCGCGACATGGATGTCCACGGGCCGATCCAAGGCGCGCCGCAGATCACCATCGGTGAATACGCCCAGCACCTGCTGGGTTGCGTCCACCACCACGGTCATCCCCAGTCCTTTGCGGCTCATTTCCAGCAGGGCGTCTTTCAGTAGATCATCTGGCGCGCTACACGGCATCTGGTCTCCCGTGTGCATTACATCCTCAATCAACAGCAGCAGTCGGCGCCCTAGCCGTCCGCCCGGATGGGAGCGCGCGAAATCTTCGGCGGTGAAACCGCGCGCTTCCAGCAACGCCACCGCCAGCGCATCGCCCATGGCCAGCGTCGCGGTAGTGCTAGAGGTAGGAGCCAAGCCCAATGGACAGGCTTCTTGGATAACGCTGACATCAAGATGTACATCGCCCGCTCTGGCCAAGGTGGAATTGGGAGCGCCGGTCAAGGCGATCAACGGCACTCCCAGACGCTTGATGAGCGGCAACAAGGGCAGGATTTCCGCAGTCTCACCAGAGTTGGATAGGGCCACGACCACATCCTGAACGGTGATCATGCCCATATCACCATGGTTGGCCTCAGCGGGATGGATAAAGAAGGCGGGAGTACCTGTACTGGCGAGGGTAGCGGCAACCTTGCCGCCGATATGGCCGGATTTCCCAATGCCCAGCACCACAATCCGGCCTTGACAGGCCAGCATCAGGCGGCAGGCGCGCACAAAGTTATCATCAATCCGCGCGATGAGCCGGGTAATAGCATCCGCTTCCATCGCCAGGACTTGGCTGGCGAGTTGTTTCAACTTATCGTCGTGCAAGATGCGCATAACGGTATTGTACCAAGGCCGCCCCTTGCGCAAAGCCTTCCTACAGTTGGGCCGTACTGAAGGTATCGCACTGCCGTAAATCGCCAGTGGCGATCCCCTGTTTAAACCAGCGCACCCGTTGCGCGGAACTGCCGTGAGTGAAGGAATCCGGCGTCACGTAACCCCTGGCCTGCTTTTGCAGGCGGTCGTCGCCGATGGCGGTGGCCGCGTTCAAGGCTTCCTCGACATCGCCCGCTTCCAGAATTTGCCGGGTTTTCTGGGCGTGATGGGCCCAGACGCCGGCGAAGCAATCGGCTTGCAATTCCAGACGCACCGACAGGGCGTTGGCTTGCGCCTCGCCAGCGCGGCCGCGCAGCGTTTCCACCTTCTCCGAAATTCCGAGCAGATTCTGGACGTGATGGCCGATTTCATGCGCGATCACATAGGCTTGAGCAAAATCGCCTGGCGCGCGGAAGCGGCTCTTGAGTTCCTGAAAGAAGCCCAGATCAAGGTAAACCTTACGGTCGGCTGGGCAATAAAAGGGGCCAACCGCCGCCTGCGCAAAGCCGCAGGCCGATTGCACTGCATCGGTAAACAGCACCAGCTTTGGCTCTTGGTAGGTGCCTCCCATCTGGCGAAACAGACCACGCCAGGTATCCTCAGTGTCCGCCAGCACCGCCGAGACAAACTGGCCGGCTTCATCCTGGGCGGGCGTGGGCGAGACCGCGACTCGGGATGGCGAACCGCTGGAGCCCATGCTTTGCAGCAACATCGTGGGGTCTACCCCAAAAAACATGGCCAGCACCACAATCGCCACCGTGCCGATACCGCCGCCCGCAAGCACCGGACCGGCCCGCATCCCCCGCCGATCTTCAACATTATCGCTCTGCCTACCCGTTCGCCAACGCATGGGAATTCCTCTTTTGGTCAGGAACCATACTACCATTTCTTCTGTTCGACCCGATGCGAACACAGCCTTTTAGGCCCAGCTTGCTGTCTTCCATTCCGCTAATCAGAGCCTCTTCGGCATCCCGATCCAGTCGGTCGCTCCAGGCCACGTTGAGACCGCGCTACGCGATCCAGCGCCCTATCGAGAGACCGGAAAATTGCAAAAGGGCAGCCGAAGCTGCCCCTTGCATTGCTCAACAGCGGGGCGAGTCTTCACCCCTGGCCTGCTCCCGCTTCCGCTCCCGGGAGCGGGATTTTAAACGCCTGGAGCCTTAAGGCCGATACTCCCCCTCCAGCAATTTGGCGTGCGCCGCCGCCAGCCGCGCAATGGGCACGCGCGGCGAGGAGCACGACACATAGGTGAGGTTAGCGTAGTGGCAGAACCGCATTGAGCGCGGGTGGCCGCCCTGCTCGCCGCAGATACCGACCTTAAGGCCGTTGCGGGTCTTGCGGCCGTTGGTCACCGCGAACGACATCAACTGGCCGACGCCGGCCGTATCCAGCGCCTCGAACGGGTTGTCCTTAAGGATGCCGGCCGAATTGTAGAACGGCAGGAACTTGTTCTCGGCGTCCTCACGCGAGAACGAGAAGGTGGCCTGAGTCAAGTCGTTGGTGCCGAAGGAGAAGAATTCGGCCACGCCGGCGATCTCCTCGGCGCGCAGGCAGGCCCGCACCACCTCCATCATGGTGCCGAACTCGAAATGCACCTTGACCGCGTATTTGGCCTCGACCTGCGGCAGCACCTCGTCGACCAGCGCCTTGACCCGTTTGAGCTCCTCCACGGTGCAGACCTGCGGCACCATGATTTCCGGGTGGACGTTGATCTTCTCCTGGATGCATTCCGCCGCCGCTTCCAAAATGGCGCGAATCTGCATCTTGTAGATTTCGGGATAGGTCAGGCCGAGCCGGACGCCGCGATGGCCGAGCATCGGGTTGATCTCGTGCAGGGCGCGCGCCTTTTGCAGGATCTCTTCCTTCTTGGCCAACACGTCGGAGACCAGGTGGCTGTCGTTCAAAATGCCGAGTTGCTCGACCGCCTTGGGGTTGGCCTGCGCCAGAAGCTGGCTGATCGCCTCCAGGCCCTGCGCGGTCTGGCGCAGGTGGCGCAGGTGCTCGATGTCGTCGACCAGGGTCTGCTCGGAGGGCAGGAACTCGTGGATCGGCGGGTCGAGCAGGCGGATGGTGACCGGGCGCGGGGCCATGACCCGCAGGATCTCCTTGAAGTCGCTGCGCTGCATCGGCAGCAGCTTGGCCAGCGCCGCCTCGCGGTCCTCGGTGGTCTCGGCCAGGATCATCTCCAGCACGATCGGCAGACGCTCCTTGGCGTTGAACATGCGCTCGGTGCGGCACAGGCCGATGCCCATCGCGCCGTAGTTGGAGGCGCGCTGGGCGGCGTCCGGGGTATCGGCGTTGGCCATCACCTTGAGGGTGGCAATCTCGTCGGCCCAGCTCAGCAGGGTGCGCAGTTCCGGGGTGAACTCCGGCTCGACCGTCGGCACTTCGCCCAGATACACCCGGCCGCTGCCGCCATCGATGGTCACCACGTCGCCTTCGTGCAGCACCACATCGCCGATGACCGCCTGGCGCTGATGGACGTTCACATGGATGTCTTCCGCGCCGACCACGCAGGGCTTGCCCATGCCGCGCGCCACCACCGCCGCGTGCGAGGTCTTGCCGCCGCGACTGGTGAGAATGCCGACCGCCGCGAAGAAGCCGTGAATATCTTCCGGCTTGGTCTCTTCGCGCACCAGAATGATGCTCTCGCCGTTGCCGCGGCCACGCTTGACCGCCGTATCGGCATCGAACACGATCTTGCCAGAGGACGCGCCAGGGGACGCGCCCATGCCCTGGGCTGCGGGCGCTACCTTATGTTTCGGGTCGAGCTGCGGGAACATCATCTGTTCCAGCGACTCAGGATCGATGCGCAGCAGCGCCTTTTCGCGGCTGATTAAGCCTTCTTTCGCCATTTCGACCGAGCTGCGCACCATGCCGGCGGCGTTCATCTTGCCGTTGCGGGTTTGCAGGCAGTAGAGCACGCCCTTTTCGATGGTGTACTCGTAGTCCTGCACTTCGTGGTAGTGGCCTTCCAGCTTGTTGCGCAGCTCGACCAGCTGCCGGAACAGATCCGGCATTTCGTTTTTCATCTCCAGCACCGGCTTGGGGGTGCGGATGCCGGCCACCACGTCTTCGCCCTGGGCGTTGACCAGGTATTCGCCGTACATCACGTTCTCGCCGGTGCCGGGGTCGCGGGTGAAGCCGACGCCGGTGGAGCAGTCGTTGCCCATGTTGCCGAACACCATGGTCACGACGTTGACGGCGGTGCCGTTGGCCATTTCCGGGGTGATCTTGAACTCGCGGCGGTAATCGACCGCGCGTTGGCCCATCCAGGAGTTGAACACCGCCTTGACCGCCAGTTCCAGTTGCTCGTAGGGGTCTTGCGGGAACGGCCGACCGGTTTCCTTCTGCACCACTTGCAAGAACAGTTGGCCGATTTCCTTCAGATCGTTGGCGCTCAGGCCCAAATCGACCTTGACCCCGGCGCGGCGCTTGATCGCTTCAAAGTGTTCGTCGAACTTCGCATCGTCCACACCCAGCGCGATTTTGCCGAACAGCTGGATAAAGCGACGATAAGCGTCGTAACCGAAACGCTCGTTACCGGTCAACTTGATTAAACCGGCCAAGGTGGTTTCGTTTAAACCGAGATTCAGGATGGTGTCCATCATGCCGGGCATGGACATGGCGGAACCGGAGCGCACCGACACCAGCAACGGGTTAGCCGCGCCGCCGAACTGCTTGCCGGTTTCCTGCTCCAGCCAGGTCATATTTTGGCGCACGCTCTCCATCAAGCCATCTGGGAGACGGTTATTGGCAATATAGTCCAAACACGCTTCGGTCGTGATGACAAAGCCTGGCGGCACTCGCAACCCAATCTGGGTCATCTCGCAGAGGTTGGCACCCTTGCCGCCCAGCAGCATTTTGTTCTTGCCATCCCCTTCGGTGTACTTGTAAATATATTTTTTTGCCATGATCCTGCCTTTGCGTGATGGTTGAAGTCGGGTTCCACAGATAGCAACGCGCCTTGGCGCGTATCAGCGTATACAAAGATAGTCGCATCCAACGGGAATTGCCAAGTCTCCTGATGCGGGAATGCACGCCTGATTTGACTTGCCCCTGGCTTAACGGGAAACTAATTGGATTTATCGGCATCGCTCGCCGCCGTTCCTAACCCGCCCGTTTCTAATCCGTCGTCTGCTCATGCCCACTGCGCCTCCCTCCGGTAACGACCCATCGACCGTCGCACCCTTGGTCCGGGTCCGCGGGCTGTCTTTTCGTCGAGGCGACCGCATCATCTTTCAGAACGTAGATTTGGACATTCCGCGCGGCAAGGTGACAGCCATCATGGGTCCGAGCGGCGCGGGGAAAACCACGTTGCTGCGCTTGATCGGTGGCCAGATTCGGCCTGACGCCGGTCGCATTGAGGTGGATGGCCTCTGCGTTCATGAGCTGGGGCGGCGCGAACTATACCAACTGCGCAAACGGATGAGCATGTTGTTCCAAAGCGGCGCGCTGTTCACCGATTTGAGCGTGTTTGAGAATGTCGCCTTTCCGCTGCGCGAACACACTCGCCTGCCGGAAAACCTGCTGCGCATCCTGGTGTTGATGAAACTGGAGGCGGTGGGCTTGCGCGGCGCGCGGGATTTGATGCCCAGTGAGCTGTCCGGCGGTATGGCGCGGCGGGCGGCGCTGGCGCGCGCTATCGCCCTGGACCCAATGATGATCATGTATGACGAACCCTTTTCTGGCCAGGACCCCATTACCATGGGTGTGTTGCTCAAGTTGATTCGCACCCTCAACGACGCCCTTGGTCTGACTAGCATCATTGTCTCGCACGACGTGAAGGAAACCGCCTCCATCGCTGATTACATCTACTTGATTACGGATGGCGCGGTGGTGGATCACGGCGAACCGCAAACCCTGGAGCACTCTCCTTCCGCGTGGGTCGATCAATTTTTGCACGCCCTGCCCGATGGCCCGATGTCGTTCCATTACCCCGCACCCGCCTATGCCCAAGAGCTAGCGCTGGCTGAGGAAGCGCGCCGTGCTTGACGGCCTGCGCCGACTGGGGCAAGCCACGCTGCGTTGGCTCAACCGCCTTGGCCACGCGACGCTCTTCTTGCTAGGGCTGCTCCGGGCGCTCGGCGCGCTAAGCCGCCGACCCGGTCTGATCGTCAGGCAACTCTATGCCTTAGGGGTGCTGTCCCTGCCGATCATCGCCATGTCCGGTCTGTTTGTCGGCATGGTGCTCGGTTTGCAAGGCTACGCCAACCTGGTGGATTTCGGCGCGACCTCCACCCTCGGCACGGTCGTGGCCCTGTCGCTGGTACGCGAGCTGGGGCCAGTACTCGCGGCGCTACTGTACGCCGCGCGGGCTGGTTCGGCGCTGACCGCCGAAATTGGGCTGATGAAGGCCACCGAACAACTGGCCTGTATGCAGATGATGGCGGTGGACCCCTTCGCGCGGGTGTTCGCGCCGCGCTTCGTCGCTGGCTTTCTGGCCATGCCGCTGTTGGCCGGTATTTTCACCGCCATCGGCATCCTGGGCGGCTATTTCGTCGCTGTCCAACAGCTAGGCGTGGATAGCGGCGCGTTCTGGTCGCAAATGCAGGCGGTGGTGGGGCTGGTGGACGATGTCCTCTACGGCGTAGTCATCAAAAGCGTGGCCTTCGGTTGGGTCGCCAACTGGATTGCGGTGTTTGAAGGCTATGATGCTATGCCTACTTCGGAAGGCATCAGCCTGGCGACCACGCGCACGGTGGTGAATACCGCGCTGGTGGTTCTGGCATTGGATTTCGTGTTGACCGCCCTCTTTTTTGGAGTCTAGCTGTTATGGGCAACCTGAAGAAACTGGAATTGGCGGTTGGAGCGTTCGTCGCCCTGGGCTTAGCTGCTTTTTTTATGCTGGCCATGAAGGTCAGCGATATCACCGATCTGGGCAAGAATCAGGGCTATCAGGTCACCGCGCGCTTTGAGAACATCGGCGCTTTGAAGGTTCGCGCCCCAGTCACGCTGGGCGGCGTGCGCATTGGCCGGGTCGCTGCCATCCAGCTCGACCCCCGCAGTTACGAAGCCGTGGTCACTTTGGCCATTGAACCTCAATACGACCGCCTGCCGACTGATTCCAGCGCCAGCATCCTAACGGCTGGTTTATTGGGCGAACAATATGTCGGCCTGGAACCCGGTGGCATGGACGAGACTCTGAAAAATGGCAGCAGTCTTAAACTGACGCAATCGGCGCTGGTGCTGGAAAAGCTGATTGGGCGCATGCTGACCAACGCCGTATCGGCCAACCCACCGCCCGCAAAAACGCCATAAGCCACTCTGGCTGACCGGCTTTATCCTGGATTTATTCTGGAGTCCCTCAGTTGATGAAAAAAGCGCTGACCTTTGGTTTTGTTTTCCTCGTCCTGTTTCACAGCGCACTTTGGGCGGCCGCCAAACCACCCCAGGAAGTGATTGCGGAAACTTCAGAGCATATGCTCAGCGCTCTGCGCCAGAATTATGCGGTGCTGAAACAGGATTCAAGCCAGATTTACAGCCTGGTCAATCAGATCGTCTTGCCGAATTTTGATTTTGAGCTGATGTCGCGCTGGGTGCTGGGGCGGTCTTGGCAACAGGCTACCCCGGAACAACGGCTCCGTTTCACCGAAGAATTTCGCAACCTCCTGGTGCGCACCTACGGTAAAGCGCTGCTGGAATATGCACATGATGAGGTGCGGGTATTGCCACAATCCAGCGCAACCAACAACGAAACCACCGTCAAATCCGAAGTCCTCGTAAAACGCGGCCAACCGATTCAGATCAATTACACCATGCATCTCAACGTGGAGGGATGGAAGGTCTACGATGTGACCGTGGACGGCGTCAGCTTAGTGACCAATTACCGGGATACCTTCGCGAGCCAGATCCGCACCAATGGTTTGGATGCCGTGATTGCCGACCTGCAACAACGCAACAGCGCGCGGAATAGCCGCTAATGGCTGAGGCCACCGCCGAGCGCGAGCGCGATACCCTGCGCGTTTATGGCGATCTGGATTTTGCATCCGTTCTGACGCTGTGGAATGCCACCGAAAGTCTGTTTGCTGACCGCGCCCCGACTCGGATTGACCTGAGCGGGGTTAGTCATGCCAATAGCGCGGGCGTGGCACTGTTGGTGGCGTGGCTAAGCCGCATTCAAAGCGCACGGCAAACGGTGACCTTTGTGAATGTTCCGGCGCAGATGCAAGCCATCATTGCGGTCGCCGATCTGGACACCGTGTTGCCTCTTGGCTAGCGGCATTCCGCTTCTCCCCTCCACGTAAATAATGACCTGACAAAGGATGCTCTTACGCGATGCAAGCCCAAGATATTGAGCGGCTGATTGAGGAACGCTTGCCCGGCGCGCGGGCCGTGGTACGCGGTGCGGACGGTGTACACTTTGAAGCCGTGGTCATCAGCACCGCCTTTGCCGGCCACTCTTTACTCCAGCAGCATCGTCTAGTCTATGGGGCGCTGGGCGACCGGCTGGAGCGTGAGGCCATTCACGCCCTGGCGCTCAAGACCTACACGCCAGACGCCTGGCAAAGACAGCAGTCCTCTGACTCCAGGGACGACCAAAACCTATGAGCAAACTGATTATCAATGGTGGCGTGCCGCTGCAAGGCGAGCTGCGCGCTTCGGGGGCCAAAAACGCGGTCCTGCCGATTCTAGCCGCCACCCTGCTGGCGGATGCGCCCATGACGATCCGCAATGTGCCCCATCTCCAAGATGTGACCACCACCATGGAGTTACTGGGGCGCATGGGGGTGGAGCTGGTGGTGGATGAGCGCATGAATATTCATGTCGATCCCCGCTCCATCCAGACCTTTCAAGCTCCTTACGAATTGGTGCGCACCATGCGCGCCTCCATTCTGGTGCTGGGGCCGCTGGTCGCCCGGTTTGGCCAGGCCGAGGTTTCGCTACCCGGCGGTTGCGCCATTGGCTCGCGTCCGGTTAATTTGCATATCAAGGGCCTGGAGGCGATGGGGGCCGACATCAAGGTCGAGAATGGCTACATCCGCGCCCGCGCCAGTCGCCTGAAGGGCGCGCATATCGTGCTGGATCTGGTCACGGTCACCGGCACGGAAAATCTGTTGATGGCCGCCGCACTGGCCCAGGGCACCACCATTCTGGAAAATGCCGCCCGCGAACCGGAAGTGGTCGATCTGGCGGATTGTCTGAACGCGATGGGCGCCAGAATTGAAGGGGCTGGCACCGATACCGTGGTGGTTGAAGGGGTGGACAGCCTGCATGGTGCCAATTATCCGGTCTTACCGGATCGCATCGAAACCGGCACCTATCTGCTAGCGGGCGCGATCACCGGCGGGCGGGTCAAGGTCAAGGATACCCGGCCTGATATTTTGGAAGCGGTGCTGCTGAAGATGGAAGAAGCCGGGGTCTGGGTCAACACCGGCCCGGACTGGATCGAGGTCGATATGATGGGCGGCCGCCCCAAGGCCGTTCGCATCCGTACCGCACCCTATCCAGCCTTCCCCACCGATATGCAGGCCCAGTTTGTCGCCCTCAACGC
>JBATSQ010000055.1:0-13988 GCA_049293375.1 Candidatus Contendibacter sp. | reverse complement strand
ATTTGGTAGCTTTCTTCCACCGATGGCTCTGGTACATCGATCTTCTGAAAGCGGCGCGCCAGCGCCCGATCTTTCTCGAAGATGCCGCGATATTCCTGATAGGTGGTGGAGCCGATGCACTTCATCTCACCGGAGGCCAGCATGGGTTTAATTAAATTGGAAGCGTCCATCACCCCACCGGACGCCGCACCCGCCCCGATAATGGTGTGAATCTCGTCAATGAACAGAATGGCGTTGCGCTCCTTGCGCAACTGCGCCAGTACCGCCTTCAGCCGCTTCTCAAAATCGCCACGGTACTTGGTGCCCGCCACCAGCGCGCCCAGATCCAGCGCATACATGGTGGCGTTACGCAGCACTTCCGGCACTTCACCATCAACGATCATCTTGGCCAGGCCTTCGGCAATCGCAGTCTTGCCGACTCCAGCCTCGCCAACGAACAACGGGTTGTTCTTGCGCCGCCGACAGAGGATCTGGATGGTGCGTTCGATTTCGTCGCGCCGCCCAATCAACGGGTCAATCCGGCCCTGCCGCGCTTGGTCGTTGAGGTTGCTGGCGAAATTTTCCAGCGGCTTGGCGCTTTGGTTGTCGGCTGATTCCTCATTGTGGTTGGTGGCGGCGTCCGGCGCTTCCTCAGAGTTCTTGGAAATGCCGTGCGAGATGTAATTCACCAAATCCAGTCGGCTGATTTCCTGCTGCTTGAGCAAATACACCGCATGGGATTCCTGCTCGCCAAATAGCGCGACGAGAACATTTGCGCCGGTCACTTCGCGGTTGCCGGACGACTGCACATGCAGCACCGCCCGTTGCAACACGCGCTGAAACCCGAGCGTCGGCTGCGTCTCGCGCGGGTCATCCGCGCGCAGAATCGGCGTATTGTCGCGGATGAAGCTCTGCAACTCGCCTTTGAGTTTATCCAGATGCGCGCCGCAGGCCCGCAATACCTCTATCGCCGCCGGGTTGTCCAGCAACGCCAACAGCAGATGCTCGATGGTCATAAATTCGTGGCGCCGATCCCGCGCCTCGCGGAACGCAAGATTGATGGATAACTCCAAATCCTTGCTTAACATACTGGCACCTCGAATCACGCTCGGTGGTTTTGAAAGTTAATCCTCTTCCATGATGCACAATAACGGATGCTGGTGGCGACGGGAAAACTCATTGACCTGCGCCACCTTGGTTTCCGCAATATCATGGCTATAGACTCCGCAGACCCCCCGGCCTTGCGTATGGACATGCAGCATAATTTGCGTGGCTTTCTCACGACCCATCCCGAAAAAATGCTCCAAGATCCGCACGACAAATTCCATTGGCGTGTAATCGTCGTTTAACAACATCACTTTGTAGAGCGGCGGCGATTTCAGTTGCGGCTTGGCCGACTCGACCACCAGATCGCGCTCATGATCGGGTGGCGCTGAAAATTCCTGACTCATAATAGCCTTCCAACCTCAATGCCCTTCCAACATCCCCTACACACATGGGGATGAGAATGACTTAACATCCCATGGCTGGGGCTCCAACAGCGCAAGGCCGCTTTGCTTGGCCAAAAATCAAAGTTTAGATGATACCGGACGCGCAAGTTTCCTCAAAAACCACCAGCGCGGAAAAAACCGCCTCAGTCCGGTGCTGCAATACCCCGCGCCAAGGCAACGCCAGCGTCCCGGGCCTGGGTGTCGGCGTGATAGGACGAACGCACCAGCGGCGCGGACGCCACATGGGTGAAACCCATGGCCTCACCCACCTGGCGCAAATACTCAAACTCCGCTGGCGGGGCATAGCGCTCCACCGGCAGATGATGGACGCTGGGCTGTAAATACTGACCCAGCGTCAGCATGGTCACACCATGCGCGCGCAAATCACGCATGACGACCTCAATTTCCGTCGTCGTCTCCCCCAATCCCAACATTAAGCCCGATTTGGTCGGCACCGAGGGCTGGCGTTCCTTGAAGCGCTGCAACAAAGTCAGCGAAAACGGGTAATCGGCTCCCGGCCGAGCCTGACGGTACAACCGGGGCACGGTCTCCAGATTATGATTGAAGACATCCGGTGGTTCCCGCTCTAAAATCGCCAACGCTGTCTCCATCCGGCCCCGGAAATCGGGCGTCAGAGTTTCAATGATAATGCCAGGTTGCGCCGCGCGCACGGCCCGCACGCACGCGGCGAAATGGGCTGCGCCGCCATCGCGCAGATCGTCGCGATCCACCGAGGTGATGACCACATAGCGCAAACCCATGGCCGCCACGGTGCGTGCCAGGTTGTCTGGTTCCTCTGGATCCAGCGGCTGCGGCCGACCGTGGCCCACATCGCAGAACGGGCAGCGCCGGGTGCAGATGGCCCCCATAATCATGAAAGTGGCCGTGCCATGCCCGAAACACTCGCCCAGGTTTGGACAACTGGCTTCCTCGCATACTGTATGCAAATGATTGTCGCGCAGAATTTGCTTGAGCCGCATCACTTCCGGCGTACCGGGAAATGCGGCCCGAATCCAGGCTGGCTTGCGTAAACGCTGTTGGGGATCAGTGGGCGTAATTTTGATGGGAATGCGGGCCATCTTGTCCGCGCCGCGCAGCTTTTCGCCCGGCTGGGGACCGGCTTTAGCGACGTGTGAGGCATCAAAAGGCGGGTTATCGGACATCAACATCTCCAGCAGTGGCTGCAAAGACCAAACGGTTCAGCGCTGTTTCGGGTCGCAGAGCGCCGAGATGATGCCTAATGGACCGATTGCGCTGAGGGCAATCCGCAGGTTGTGGCGAACTGGCAGTAACCCAACTGATAACCTAGCTGTGGCAGCAACAATTCAGCCGCATCGGTCACGCTGAGCTGTACGCCAAGATCAAGGAGCTGGGTCACCCGCAATCCAGGATAACCACAGGGATTGATCCGGGTAAACGGCTCCAGATCCATGGCCACATTCAGGCTCAAACCGTGGTAGCAGCGACCCTGGCGGAGGCGCAAACCCAGCGCCGCCACCTTGGCATCCGCCACATACACGCCCGGCGCATCCGGCCGCGCATGGGCAGTGATGCCTAGCCCGGCCAGCACCGCGATCACCGCTTGCTCTAGCGCTGTTACCAGTCCCCGCACCGTCAACGCTAAGCGCCGCACATCCAACAGGCAGTAAATCACTACCTGCCCCGGCCCGTGATAAGTGACCTGACCACCCCGATCCACCGGCACTACCGGGATGGCACCCGGAGCCAGCACATGCTCTGCTTTACCCGCCTGACCCTGGGTAAACACCGGCGCATGCTCAACCGACCATAATTCATCCAGCGTATCTGCGGTGCGCGCGGCGGTAAAGGTCTGCATGGCCGAAAAAATCGGTCCATAGTCGCACAAGCCCAAATGCCGAAAGCGCAACAGTCCGGCCCTGGGCGTAGGCGCGTCCATGGCGGCGTTCACAACACCAGCTTCACCTGCGGATGGGTGCTCAACTCTCGGTAAATCGCATCCAACTGGGCGCGATCGCGGGCCGGAACTACCACCGTCACCGCCTCATAACGACCCGCACGGCTGCTGCGCGTCTGTACCCGCGCCTCATCCAGATCCGGCGCATAGCGCCGCACTAAGGCCAGCACCATATCACGGAGTCCGCTATCGCTCGCACCCATGATCTTGATGGGGAAATCACAGGGAAATTGCAGCAGCGACTCATCGTTCACAGCGGCGCTCTTTTAATTGAACAGCGAATGAAAAAACAAGAGGATGGCGTCGATCAGGCGTCCAAACCAGCCGCTTGCCGGCACATCCTGCAAGGCCACCAACGGCGTTCTGCTCACTTCCTGATCGCCCAGTTTGACCACAATCTCGCCAAAGGGTTGATCTTTGTGGGCGGGGGCAATGATCGTTGGCTGCACCCTTGTGAGGGTGCTGACCTGTGGGGCCTGACCTTTGGGCACGGTTACATACAGCGGCTGAGCCACACCCAGCGCCAGCTCTTTTTCCTGTCCTTTCCAAATCCGGGTGGTTAGAACCGGAGTATGGGCATCGTGCAGCTTGCGGCTTTCGTAGAGGCTGAAACCATAATTCAGCAACGTCTCGCTGGCCTGAAAGCGCTCCTTTTCCTTTTTCGCCCCCAATACCACGCTAATGAGCCGCATATCATTGCGTTTGGCGGAAGATACCAGGCAATAGCCCGCTGAATCGGTATGTCCCGTCTTGACCCCATCGACTGACGGGTCAGTGAGGAGCAGTTGGTTACGATTAGGCTGTTCAATATTGTTATACTTGAAGCTGCGTACACCATAGCGTGGGTAATGCTCGGGAAAATCCCGAATCAGCGCGCGTGTCAGTGCCACGATATCGCGTGCGGACATGTAGTGCTTGGCATTCGGCAAGCCGGAGGCGTTGGTGAAATGACTGTTCTTCATGCCCAGTCGCTCCGCCTCCTGATTCATCAGTTGGACGAAGGTGTCTTCGGAACCAGCGACATACTCGGCCAACGCCACGGTGGCGTCATTGCCAGACTGGACAACCATGCCCATCAACAAGTCCTCTACCGAGACTTGAGTGCCAAGCTTGACAAACATTTTTGAACCGGACATGCGCCAGGCCTTTTCGCTGATCGTCACTGGATCTTTTAGAGCGATTTTGCCCGCTTTCAGCGCTTTATAGACGATATACCCCGTCATCAGCTTGGTGATGCTGGCCGGGTCCATCCGCTCGTCGCTCTTCATTTCCGCCAGTACCTTGTCACTCTGGTAATCCACCAGCAGATAACCGCGCACCGGCACCTGGGGCGGCGTCGGCACCGGCTCAGCCTGGACGGTGATCCATCCCAACAGCAGCCAAACCAGGAGAAAAAACGACAAAAACAAGATACGGTCTTTAGTTACGTACAGCATGTCATGACCATCTTAGGAGGTGTTTTCAGAATGGGTTTGATGGGTTTTCCAAAGCGAGCGGAGAAGACATCCCCCGGCTGCCAGTAGCTCACCGCTCGTAGCGCTGCCGGATTTCCCGACTGAGTTGGTATACAGCCATAGCGTAGGACTGGCTGTGATTGTAACGGGTTATAGCGTAAAAATTGTGGAAACCCAGCCAGTATTCAAGGCCACCTTGTCCCTGGAATTCCAACAAGAGCGCGGCCCGATTGCCCTCAACCGCCGTCCTCGGGACAATGCCTTGGGCTTGCCAGCTGGTCAGGTCGCGATTGGGTAGACTCAACTTGCGGCTGATCAGGGTGGCAGGCGCTACTCCATCAACCCGCGCTGGCACAGCCACCGGCTCACCAGCGCGCCAGCCATGTTTCTGGAAATAGTTCGCCACGCTGCCCACAGCGTCGCGGGAATTACGCCACAAGTCACGATGGCCATCGCCGTCAAAATCCACTGCATAAGAAAGGAAGCTACTGGGCATGAATTGGCCGTAACCCATCGCTCCGGCGTAGGAACCGCGCGGGGTGAGCGGATTGATCCCTTCCGCGCGGGTTAGTAGCAAGAAATTCTCCAGCTCCTTACGGAAATAGTCGGCGCGGCGCGGATAGTCAAAAGCTAGGGTCGACAAGGCTTCCAGGACTCGGTACTTGCCCATGTTGCCGCCATATTGGGTTTCCACCCCAATGATGGCGACCACAATTTCTGGCGGTACCCCGAAGGTCCGCTCCGCCCGCGCCAAAGCCGCCTGGTTAGCCCGCCAGAAGTCCACGCCGCCTTGGATCCGTTTCGGGCTGATGAAGAGCGCCCGATAAGCATGCCAGGCTTTCGCCTCAGCGGGTCGATTCATGGCGGCGATAATATCGGGCTTGGCGTAAGCGCCATCAAATGCTGCTTGCAAGCGCACGGCGTCAAAGCGATGCCGCGCCGTCATTTCTCGAATAAAAGCCCGTACATCGGCTCGGCGTCCCAAGGAGCGGCCAGCCTGCCCGGCCCCTGCTGCGGGCGCAGCACTCTCGGCTGCGGACGGCGTATAAGCTTGCTCAGCCAGCTCTTGCCCTGGCTGGGCTGGTGGAACTGGCGGCGTCGCGCAGGCTCCCACCAGCAGAATAACGCTCAACGGCAAATACCATTTCTTCACTCGTATCTCCTGTTTTAGCCAGGACCCTACTCAGCGTAGCGCGACCCGGCGGTGGGTATAAATGCTCATCAGCATACCGAAACCCGCCATAAGCGTCACCAGGGAGGTGCCGCCATAGCTGAACAGCGGCAACGGCAAACCCACCACGGGCAACAGGCCAGCCACCATGCCGGAGTTAACGAAGGCATACAGAAAAAAAATCAGCGTCAGACTACCCGCCAGTAACCGTGTATAGGTGTCAGGTGCCCGGCTCGCCATGTACAGGCCGCGTGCCACAATCAGAAAATATAATAACAACAACAGACAGGCACCGATCAGACCAAACTCTTCCGAAAAGGCGGCGAAGATAAAATCAGTCGAGCCCTCTGGCAAAAAATCTAGATGCGACTGGGTGCCATTGAGCCAGCCCTTGCCATAAATCCCACCGGAGCCAATGGCGATTTTGGATTGGATGATATGGTAGCCCGTGCCCAGGGGATCGCTTTCCGGGTTCAAAAAGGTTAAGACTCGCTGGCGCTGATAATCGTGCATGACATAAATCCAGAACAGCGGAATGACCGCCGCCAGCACGCCCGCCAACCCGGCCAGCACCAACCAGCTCAAACCGGCCAGAAACAGGGCGAAACCGCCGGCGCAACCCACCACCAGCGCCGTACCCAAATCGGGTTGCTTAGCGATCAACACGAATGGCAAGCCCACGATGAGCGTTCCAGTGAGCAGATGCGTCCAGCGCGGCGGTAATGGCTTATCAGCGAAAAACCAAGCCATCATCATCGGCACGGCGAGTTTCATGATTTCCGACGGTTGAAACCGCACTACCCCCAGATCCAGCCAGCGCTGTGCGCCTTTGGAAATATCACCAACCACCATCACCGCCAGCAGTAACGCCAGGCCCATCAGATAAATCCATGGTGACCAAAACCGAAAATGGCGTGGCGGTACTTGCGCCAAGCTCAACAAGATCGCAAAACCCAGGGCCAAACGCAGCGCTTGACCCGTGACTAAATCCAGATTGCGCTGGCCCGCACTGTAGAGCACCAGCAAGCCCAGGCCAGAGAGCGTCAACAGTCCAATGAGCAGTACGGGATCCAGGTAGAACCATTTCAGGAATCTGCCGCTCTCGCTTCCGACTCGATCATCCGCCAGCAAGGGCGCTTCGATGCCGATCGTGGCCGTGGGCTGATCGTTATTCCGCATGGGGTAGCTGGCTCTGGGGATCGGCCTGCGGTTTGGCTACGGCAAACTCACCGTACTGCTCCAACAGCCAGGCATCCATCACCTTACGCGCCAACGGCGCGGCGGTGGCGCTGCCCCCGCCGCCATGCTCAGCGATGACCGCGATGGCAATGCGCGGGTCTTCAACCGGTGCAAACGCAACAAACAGGGCGTGATCCAACAGGTGTTTGCTCAGCCGTCGGGCGTTGTAACGCTGACCGCGCGCCAGGGTGAAAACCTGAGCGGTGCCGGTCTTGCCGGCAATGCGATACTTGGCACCCGCACCGATCTTGTGGGCGGTGCCGCCCTCCACAACCCGAATCATGCCCGCAATCACCGTATTCCAAAATTGTGGATTTTTAACTGTGACCGCCGGTAGTGGTCGGGGGGCTGCTGGCGTCTTGACGCGCGTGCCCGGATCTTCGGTGGCCAGCAGCACCCGCGGCTTAAAACCCAGGCCGTGCTCAGCAATCACCGCCGTGGAATGCGCCAGCTGCAGCGGCGTCGCTAGAAAATAGCCCTGACCAATTCCCGCGCTGAGGCTGTCGCCGCCAAACCAGGGCTGTTTGCGCACGCGCAGCTTCCAAGCCTCCGAGGGCAACAGCGCGCCTTTCTCACCGGGCAGATCGACTCCAGTCGGTTGTCCCATGCTGAACTTACTCAAAAATTCGTGCATGCGGTCTACCCCCAGCTTAAACGCCAGGTCGTAAAAATAGACATCACACGATTGCGCTAGCGCCCGCTCCATGTTGACACTACCGTGCCCGCTGCGTTTCCAGTCGTTGAACTTGCGCTTCACACCGGGCAAGCGATAAAAGCCAGGGCAGAACACGGTGCTCTGCCGGTTGACTATGCCATGCTCCAATCCGGCCAATGCCATTAGCGGCTTCACCGTGGAGCCAGGGGGATAAATGCCGCGCAGAGCGCGGTTGAGCAGCGGCTTATCTTTAGAAGTGTTCAGCGCGCGATAAGAGGCAAAGTCAATGCCATTGACAAAGGGATTGGGGTCGTAAATCGGCTGACTGGCCAACGCCAGAATCTCCCCGCTGCGCGGGTCAATGGCGACAATGGCACCGTTATGGTCTTCCAGCACCTTTTCGGCCACCGCCTGTAAGCGGATATCGATGGTGAGATAGACATGTTGGCCGGGCAACGGTGCAGTGCGGCCAAGCACCCGCAACGGCCGACCATCCGCGTTGGTTTCCACTTGCCGCCAGCCGTTCCGTCCGCGCAACACATCTTCATAAGAACGCTCTACTCCAGTCTTGCCGATATGGGTGCCACCACTGTACTGGCCCGGATCCAGCTTACTCATTTCATTGGCGTCGATACGCCCGACATAGCCGATGGCATGGACTCCTATAGAACCAAGCGGGTAGCGGCGCGTAAGGTCCGCTTTAATCTCTACGCCGGGAAACCGGTGCAGATCAACCGCCAGCCGAGCGATTTCATCATCAGTCAGTTGAAAGCGCAGTGGAATACCCGTGTAGGGCGGTGCCCGCTGAGCCAGCTTGCGAAAGCGCTCCAAATCCACCTCGCTTAAGGTGATATGTTGGCCCAGCGCCTTGAGAGTGGCCGCTAAATCCTTGACCTGCTCGCGGGTGATCTCCAGATGATAAGAGGCCAGATTATCGGCCAGCAGCACCCCGTTTCGATCATAGATAAACCCACGGGTCGGCGGCAGCGGTTGCATGCGGATTCGGTTGCCATCGGCCAGCAGGCTGAAGCGCTCATGGTTGAGCACCTGCAAATACACCAGCCGACTGGCAACCGCCAGCAAGGCGATAAAAACCGCAGCCAGGGCGAACAACGCACGCCGGGAAAAAAAAGTCTGCTCACTCGCATTGTCCTTGCGCCAGACCAGCGCGTTAGTCAGGGCTGCGGGAGCGAACGGACGCCAGAGCTTCATGGGTGCAGCTGGAGGGCTTCAGGTGACGTTGAAATAGCGCTGCGCATCACGCAGGATCACAAACAGCAGCGGCCAAACCAGCATACCGCCCACCGCGGGAGCCAGATACCAGCCATCGCGTGGCGGATAGCCAATCACCCCGCTAATCCAGAAGATCAGGAGCTGTTCAACCAGCAGAAAAAACAACACGCTGACCATCTGTCTCCACAGCGAAAAGCCGCGCATCCGCTGGTGGATCTGCAAGGTGAGATAGGCTAGCGCCGCAAACGCCAGCGCGTGTTGGCCCAGCAACGCGCCGCGCCCCACATCCAGTAATAAGCCGAGCAGCCAGCCGGTACCAATGCCTAGGCGCTGCGGTGCCACCATGCACCAATAAACCAGGGTCAACGCTACCCAGTCCGGGCGCAAGCGATCCAGCCCAGCCGGCAACGGGATCATCCCCGCCAGAAAAGCCAATAAAAAACTCACCGCAATCAGCCACCCACCCGTGGCGCGCCTCTCGGTCATGGCGACGGGACGGACTCTACAGTCGCAGCGTCGGGCGCATTCACTAGCAACATCACCTCGCGAATGCGGTCCAGTTGCGCGATGGGTTTAGCGACGATATGGGCAAACGGGCTGCCGGGATCGAATTCCACCTTGGCGACCGTACCCACCGGATAGCCCGGCGGAAAGCGGCCACCCATTCCGGAGGTCACCAGCAGATCGCCAACCTTGACCTCCTCGTTATTGGGAATGTGCGGTAGCTCCAGCTCCTGAAAATTACCAGTCCCCAAAGCCAGGGTGCGAACCCCGGTGCGGTTGATCTGAATGGGCAGGGCATGATTGGGATCGGTGATGAGAATCGCTGTGGCGCTGAGCCAATCCACCCACACGATCTGACCGATGATACCGTTCTGATCCAGCACCGGTTGGCCAACATAAACGCCTTGGCGGCGACCCCGATTAAGCAGAATGTGGTGACGATACGGATCAAAATCCACCGCCAGCAACTCCGCGATCAGCACCCGCCCTGGCGTATTGACCGCCGATTCCAGCAGAGAACGCAGCCGACGATTTTCCGCCTCCAAAATGGTCAGTTTTTGTAACTGCACATTGAGAAAGACCTGTTTTTCGCGCAGACGGCTATTTTCTTCCAGTAAGGCGGCGCGACCTGCCAGATTTTGGCTCAGCCAATCCTGAACGTGCGTCGGCCACCGCCCCAGAGCCTGGATCGGATAGAAGGCGGTCCCCAGCACATCGCGCACGCCATCCAGAGCGCGATAGCGATGATCCACCGTCATCATGACAATGGAAAGCGCCATCCACAGTCCAAGCTGTAGCGTTGCCTGCGGATTAACTGTGAATAGATCGCGGAGGTGTCCGCTAGGTTTAGGGGCGGCCACCGCTTATTCGATGGCAAAGGCTTCGATAGCCCGCTCGTCCTTGGCGATCAACTCCAACACCCGGCCGCCGCCCCGGGCCACACAGGTCAGTGGATCGTCGGCGATCACCACGTTCAGGCCGGTTTCCTCCATGATGAGCTTGTCGATGTCGCGCATCAACGCACCGCCGCCGGTCAGCACAATACCGCGTTCAGCCACATCGGCGGCCAGTTCCGGCGGCGTTGTTTCCAGGGCCATTTTAACCGCGCCGACGATGCCAACCAGGGGTTCCTGCAAGGCTTCTAGAATCTCGTTGCTATTCAGGGTAAAGCTGCGCGGCACGCCCTCGGCTAGGTTGCGACCCTTGATTTCAATCTCGCGCACTTCATCGCTGGGATAGGCGCAACCGATTTCGTGCTTGATGCGCTCGGCGGTGGGTTCGCCGATCAACACGCCGAAATTGCGCCGCACGTAGCTAATGATGGCCTCGTCGAAGCGGTCGCCGCCAATGCGCACCGCGCCAGCGTAGACAATGCCATTGAGCGAGACCACAGCCACTTCCGAAGTCCCACCGCCAATATCCAGCACCATCGCACCGCATGCTTCCTCCACCGGGATGCCGCCGCCGATAGCCGCCGCCATAGGTTCGGGAATCAGATAGACCACCCGCGCACCAGCACCCATAGCCGATTCGCGGATCGCCCGCCGCTCGACCTGGGTCGAGCCACACGGCACGCTAATCAACACCCGTGGACTGGGATTAAAGGCTTTACCCGCATGCACCTTGCGAATGAAGTGTTGCAGCATCTTCTCGGTTACCGTGAAATCGGCGATTACGCCGTCCTTCATGGGCCGAATCGTGGATAGATTGTTCGGTGTGCGCCCCAGCATCCGCTTGGCGTCCACCCCTACCGCCGCGATGGTGCGGACGCCGCGGACGGGATCCTGATTGATAGCGACCACTGAAGGCTCATTCAGAACGATGCCAGCCCCCCGAACGTAAATCAACGTGTTAGCGGTCCCCAGATCAATGGAAAGATCATTGGAGAACCTGCCACGCAACCATTTGAACATGTTATTGAAAGCACCCAGTTGTCAAGAGCGGTTAATGCTAACAAGCGCGGGAGTTGGGAGCAAGCCGATAAATATGGTAGGGTTACCTATTTGCTTTCCTGGAAGGAGAATGCAGCCGATGTCCTTGGGCCCCGCCGAAGTCGCCAAAATTGCTCATTTGGCGCGACTGGCCATCCGCGACCAGGATGTGCCAGCTTATACTCGCAATTTGTCGGCCATCCTGGAACTGGTGGAGCAGATGAACGCCGTGGACACCGTCGGCGTCACCCCACTGGCTAATCCGCTGGATATGGCGCAGCGCCTGCGCGCCGACACAGTGAGCGAATCCGACCAACGCGGCGCTTTCCAGGCCATCGCGCCCCGCGTCGAAGCTGGGCTATATCTGGTTCCCAAAGTCATCGAATAAGCCGCTGTCCCACCGCCATGCACAAGCAAACGATTGCCCAACTGAGCGCCAGCCTTGCCGCTGGTACCTTCAGCAGCGAAGAATTGACGCGCGCCTTACTGGAGCGGATCGAACAGTTCAATCCGGGGCTGAACGCCTTTATCACCGTGACCGAGGACGCGGCGCTGGCGCAAGCGCGCGCCGCTGACGAGCGCCGTCGGCAAGGCCAGGCTGGGCCGCTGACCGGCATACCTCTCGCGCACAAGGATATTTTCTGCACCCTCGGCGTACGCACCTCCTGCGGTTCGCGGATGCTGGATCGATTCATAGCTCCCTATGACGCCACGGTCGTTGCCAAGCTGAACGCCGCTGGCATGGTCATGCTGGGCAAGACCAACATGGACGAGTTTGCGATGGGATCATCCAACGAAAACAGTTTCTACGGCCCGGTGCGCAACCCCTGGGATTTGGACGCAGTGCCGGGCGGCTCTTCAGGCGGTTCGGCTGCCGCTGTGGCCGCACGCCTGACCCCCGCCGCTACGGGAACCGACACCGGCGGCTCGATCCGCCAGCCCGCCGCGCTGTGCGGCCTGACGGGCATCAAGCCCACCTACGGCCGGGTGTCGCGCTGGGGGATGATCGCTTATGCCTCCAGTCTCGATCAGGGCGGGCCGTTGGCGCGCACCGCCGAGGACTGCGCGCTGTTGCTAGGCGCAATGGCCGGCTTCGATCCGCGCGATTCCACCAGCGTGGATCGACCGGTGCCCGACTACGTCGCCGCGCTGGATCGACCGCTGGACGGCCTGCGAATCGGTCTGCCGAAGGAGTATTTCGGCGAGGGCTTGGACGGCGCGGTCGCCCGCACGGTCGAGGCCGCCGTCGCCGAGTACCGAAAACTGGGTGCGACGGTGCGCGACATCACCCTGCCCAATACGCATCTGGCGATCCCCGCTTATTACGTGATCGCACCGGCGGAATGCTCCTCCAATCTGGCCCGTTTCGACGGCGTGCGCTATGGCCACCGCTGTGCGAACCCCAAGGACTTATTGGACCTGTATACGCGCTCGCGCGCCGAGGGCTTCGGGCCGGAAGTCACCCGCCGGATTCTGGTTGGAACCTTTGCCTTATCGGCGGGTTATTACGACGCCTATTACCTGAAGGCCCAGCAAATCCGTCGGCTAATCAGTAACGACTTCCGCCAGGCCTTCGCGCAGGTCGACGTGATCGTTGGACCGACTTCGCCGACCGTGGCCTTCAACCTGGGCGAAAAAGTAGACGACCCGGTCACTATGTATCTGTCCGACATCTACACCATTGCGGTCAATTTGGCTGGCTTGCCGGGGCTGTCGCTGCCGGTCGGTTGCGTTGGCCAGCGCCCGGTCGGTCTGCAATTGATCGGCAATTACTTTGCCGAGGATCGGCTGCTAAATGCCGCACACCGCTATCAGCAGGTCACCGCTTGGCATGCCCGCGCACCGGTTGCGTTCGCTTGACAGGTTCTCCTCGCTGGTCAGAAGAGGGATCTGGGCTTAGGGCGCTTTAGCTTTCAAAAATTCAGGGTCGTGCAACATGATGGAATGGGAAACAGTGATCGGGCTGGAAATCCACGCCCAACTCGCCACTCACAGTAAGATTTTCTCTGGTGCGGCCACCGCTTACGGCGCGGAGCCGAATACGCAAGCCTGCGCCATTGACCTCGGTCTGCCAGGCGTGCTGCCGGTGCTGAATCGTGAGGCGGCGCGGATGGCGGTCACTTTTGGTTTAGCCATCGGTGCTGAAGTGGCCCGCTGTTCGGTATTCGCCCGCAAAAATTATTTTTATCCCGATCTGCCCAAGGGCTATCAGATCAGTCAATACGAACTGCCCATCGTGCAAAAAGGGCAGATGGCCATTGATCTGGAAGATGGGACCAGCAAGGTGGTCGGCATCACCCGCGCCCACTTGGAGGAAGACGCCGGCAAGTCGCTGCATGAAGATTTTGACGGCCAGTCGGGCATCGACCTCAACCGCGCCGGCACGCCGCTGCTGG
>JBATSQ010000054.1:0-21627 GCA_049293375.1 Candidatus Contendibacter sp. | reverse complement strand
AGCGAAGCCGATGCGCCGCGTCGGCGAGAAGGTGAGAGTGATCTGGATCGGCTGGCTCGGACCGGGCGTAGCGACCCATCCCAGTTGAGTTACTCGGACCGGCGGCGGCCCCGCAAGGCCAAAAGCGCCAAAGCCGCCGCGCCTGCGCAACGCCACGGCTTCGCGAAGCCGACCGCACCCATGGTCCGCGAAGTGGCGCTGCCGGAAACCATCAGTGTTGCCGATCTGGCTCTTAAGCTGTCAGTCAAGGCCCCGGAAGTCATCAAAGTCCTGTTCAAGATGGGGATGATGGTGACGATCAATCAGGTCATTGACCAAGAAACCGCAGCCCTGGCGGTCGAAGAGATGGGGCATACCTACAAGCTCCTGAACGAGTACGCGCTGGAGGAAGAGCTGACCGCTGACACAGGCGGCGACGCCCTACCGCGCCCGCCGGTCGTCACTATCATGGGCCATGTCGATCACGGCAAAACCTCGTTGCTGGACTACATCCGCCGCACGCGCGTGGCCGCTGGCGAAGCAGGCGGTATTACACAACATATCGGTGCCTATCATGTCAACACGCCCAAAGGCGTGGTGACCTTCCTTGATACGCCAGGCCATGCCGCGTTCACCGCCATGCGCGCCCGTGGCGCCAAGGCCACCGATGTGGTGGTTTTGGTGGTGGCCGCCGACGATGGCGTGATGCCGCAAACCATCGAAGCTGTCCAGCACGCCCGCGCCGCCAAGGTGCCCATGGTGGTGGCGGTCAACAAGATGGACAAATCTGGGGCCGACCCCGAGCGGGTCAAGAGCGAACTCTCCGCTCAAGGCGTCATCTCCGAGGAGTGGGGTGGCGATACCCTGTTTACCTACGTGTCCGCCAAGACCGGCGCAGGCGTAGACGAGCTGCTGGATCAAATCCTGGTCCAGGCCGAGGTGCTGGAGTTGAACGCCCCAGTCGATGGCCTAGCCAAAGGGGTGGTCATTGAGTCGCGCTTGGACAAAGGCCGTGGCCCGGTTGCCACCGTTTTGGTGCAAAGCGGGACCCTACGCAAGGGCGATGTGATTCTCAGCGGCCTGGAATACGGGCGGGTGCGCGCACTGTTGAACGAGACGGGTCAGAGTGTCGGTGAGGCGGGACCCTCGATTCCGGTTGAGGTGCTCGGTTTGTCCGGCACCCCCAAGGCGGGCGATGATGTCATCGCGGTGGCCGACGAGCGCAAGGCCCGCGAAATCGCCCTGTTCCGCCAAGGTAAGGCCCGTGAGGAACAAAACCGCAAGCCGGTGTTGGACATGGAAGGCATTTCCCGCCAGTTCGAGGCCGGCCAGGCCAGCGTACTCAATGTGGTGCTCAAGGCCGATGTGCAGGGTTCTGCAGAAGCCATTGTCGATGCCCTGTCACGACTCTCCACGCCGGAGGTGCAGGTCAAAATTGTCGCTAGCGGCGTGGGCGGCATTAACGAATCTGATGTGCATCTGGCCAAGACCTCTGGGGCGTTGCTGATTGGCTTTAATGTGCGCGCTGACAGCGTTTCCAAGAAGCTGGCGGATGAGGAAGGGCTTAAGCCTCATTACTATAGTGTTATCTACGAGCTGATTGATGACGTCAAAAACGCCATGGTTGGGATGCTCAAACCCGAATTCAAGGAGCAGATTATTGGGTTGGCCGAAGTGCGTGGTGTGTTCCGCTCACCCAAGTTTGGCGTGGTAGCGGGCTGTATGGTGGTGGATGGCGTGGTGCGGCGCAATAATCCCATTCGGGTGCTGCGGAATCATGTGGTAGTGTTTGAAGGCGTACTCGATTCCTTGCGCCGCTTCAAGGACGATGTGACCGAGGTGCGCGCTGGCACGGATTGCGGTATGGGGGTTAAGAACTACAACGATATTCGCGAAGGCGATCAAATCGAAGTCTTTGAGCGCGTTGAAGTGAAGCGTACTCTCTAACCCTGATAGGCAGCGCAGCGAAACCATGGCTCTCAGCACTGTTCCACGCACTCGGCGCATCGGCGAGCAGATCCGGCGAGATCTGGCGGAACTGATTCGCACCGAGTTGCGCGACCCGCGTCTGACGCTGGTGTCCACCACCAGCGTCGAGGTGAGCCGCGATCTCAGCTATGCCCGGATTTACGTAACCGCCGTCGGCGCGTCGGCACAGCGCGTTGAATTGGTGACCGCGCTGAATCAGGCCGCGCCGTTGTTGCGCCGTGAACTGGGACGGCGGCTGCGCACTCGCACCGTGCCGAAACTGGAGTTTCGCTACGATGAAGTAGTGGAGCAGGGCGCACGGCTGGCGGCGTTGATCGAGGCGGCGGTGGCCACGGATACCGAGCGGCATCAACAGGCGCAAGAGCTGCCAGACGAAGCAGTCTCCGGGAGCGGGTCGTGACGGCGCGGACCCGTCGCGCAGTCAGCGGGATATTATTGTTGGATAAGCCAGTTGGCTGGACTTCCAATGGTGCCTTGCAAGCCGTCAAGCGGCTATTCCAAGCGCAGAAAGCCGGCCATACCGGGAGTCTGGATCCGCTGGCCAGCGGCTTATTGCCGATTTGTCTGGGCGAGGCCACCAAGTTATCAGGCCTTTTGCTTGGCGCTGACAAGGAATATCGCTTTACCTGCCGCCTGGGCGTCACCACAACGACTGGGGATGCGGAAGGAGAGGTGCTGAGGACTCGACCGGTGGAGTCCCTGCGCCAGGAGCAGGTCGAGGCTGCGCTGGCCCGCTTCGTGGGCGTTATCCAGCAAACCCCGCCGATGTATTCGGCGTTAAAGCGCGCTGGCCAGCCGCTATACAAGTTGGCGCGCCAAGGTATTGAGGTCGAACGCGCGCCGCGCGAGGTGACCATTCACGCCTTGCGGCTGCTGCGGCTCGCCGACGTAGAGCTGGACTGTGAATTGCGTTGCTCCAAGGGCGTTTATGTTCGAACGCTAGCCACCGACTTGGGCGAAGCCTTGGGTTGCGGCGCGCATGTGGCGGCTTTGCGCCGCACGGCGGTCACGCCGTATGACACCCGCCACCTGGTGACGCCGGAGACGTTGGCGGAGCGGGCTGAGCAGGGCTGGGCGGCGCTGGATGCAGTGCTGTTGCCCGCCGACAGCGCGCTGCCGAACTGGCCGGCTGTGCGGGTGCAGGGCGATTCAGCGTTTTACCTGCGCCAGGGTCAACCGGTCCTGGCACCGCGCGCACCGACGCAGGGTTGGGTGCGCCTGTATGAGGGTGAGGAGCGCTTTCTGGGCATCGGCGAGATCCTTGATGATGGCCGAGTCGCGCCGCGGCGGCTCCTGCTGTGAAGCGGCGTCTTCCGGGGGTTGCTTGTTGAACAGCCCCGCTAAGGTTATATTCCCGATTACGTTGATTGACTGAGCGAATTGCAACTGGAGTTTTTCATGCCTCTGAACACTGAACAAAAATCACAAATCGTGCGAGATTACCAGCGTGACGCTGTGGATACTGGCTCGCCGGAAGTGCAGGTTGCGTTGTTGACTAACCGCATTAACGGCTTGCAGCCGCATTTTGGCGCGCATAAAAAAGACCATCATTCCCGGCGTGGACTGCTGATGATGGTCAATCAACGCCGTAAGCTGCTGGATTTTCTGAAGAAAAAAGATCTGCAACGCTATCAGAATCTGATCAGCCGCCTTGGTCTGCGCCGCTGAGGGTTCCCCTGGTTTTCTTGCTGCACAGGACGCTTTCGTGACACCCATTAAAAAGACATTTCAGTACGGCCAACAGGCCGTGACCCTGGAAACCGGCGAAATCGCCCGCCAGGCTAGCGGCGCGGTTCTGGTGAATATGGCCGATACCGTGGTGCTAGTCACCATGGTGGCCGACCGGGATACGGAGGAAGGCCGCGATTTTCTGCCATTGCGGGTGGATTATCAGGAACGCAGCTACGCGGCGGGCCGGATTCCCGGCGGCTTTTTCCGGCGTGAGGGGCGTCCGTCCGAGAGCGAAACCCTGACCGGGCGGTTGATTGACCGGCCGCTGCGGCCGTTGTTTCCCGACGGGTTCACCCATGAATTGCAAATCATCGCCACGGTGATGTCGCTCAATAGCCAGGTAGATCCAGAAATTCCGGCACTGTTGGGCGCTTCGGCGGCGGTGGCGCTGTCGGGCGTGCCATTCAGCGGGCCCATCGGCGCAGCGCGCGTGGGCTATCGCAACGGCCAGTATCTGCTCAACCCGACGCGCCAGGAGCTGAAAAGCTCGCAGCTGGATTTGGTGGTGGCGGGCACGGAGCGGGCGGTGTTAATGGTGGAGTCCGAAGCCCAGGAATTAGCGGAAGCGGTGATGCTGGGCGCGGTGGTGTTTGGCCACGAACAGATGCAGATCGCCATTCGCGCCATCCAGGAACTGGTGGTTGAAGCGGGTGTCCAGCCGTGGGATTGGCAGCCGACGGTGGCCGATGCCGCGCTGGCGCAGGCCCTGCGTGCGGCGGCGGAACGCGATCTGACCGAAGCGTATCAAATCGCCGAGAAACTCACTCGCCAGCAACGGGTCAGCGCGCTGCGTAGCCAGGTGATAACGCAACTGACGGCGCAGGAACCGGAGCGCTGGTCGGCGCAGCGCATTGAAAATGCGTTCTCGGCCCTGGAAAGTGAGATTGTCCGTGGGCGCGTTCTGGCGGGCCAGCCGCGGATTGACGGCCGTGATACGCAGACTGTACGGCCCATTAGCGCGCGGATTGGCGTATTGCCGCGCACCCATGGCTCGGCGCTGTTTACCCGTGGCGAAACCCAGGCGCTGGTGGTGACCACCTTGGGCACCGACCGGGATGCGCAGATTATCGACGCGATTGAAGGCGAGTACCGGCAACCGTTTCTGCTGCACTACAACTTTCCACCCTATTCCGTCGGTGAAATCGGCCAGGTTGGCAGCCCCAAGCGGCGCGAGATCGGCCATGGGCGGCTGGCCAAGCGTGGGGTGCAGGCCATGATGCCCAAACCCAGCCAGTTTCCCTACACGGTGCGCGTGGTCTCGGAAATCACTGAATCCAATGGCTCCAGCTCCATGGCCTCGGTCTGTGGGGCCAGCCTGTCTTTGATGGATGCGGGCGTGCCGATCAAAGCCCCAGTGGCGGGCATCGCCATGGGCCTAATCAAAGAAGGCGATCGTTTCGCGGTATTGACCGACATCATCGGCGACGAAGATCATTTGGGCGATATGGATTTCAAGGTGGCGGGCACCACGGAGGGCGTTACGGCCCTGCAAATGGACATCAAGATCGACGGCATCACCCGTGAAATCATGGAACAGGCGCTGGCTCAGGCCCGCGAGGGTCGGCTGCATATCCTGAGCAAGATGAGCCAGGCCATCGTGACGCCGCGCCAGGAGCTGTCTGAGTACGCGCCTCGCTACACCACGCTGCGCATTAGCCCAGACAAGATTCGCGATGTGATCGGTAAGGGTGGCGTCACCATTCGCTCTATTACCGAGGAAACCGGAGCCACCATCGACATCAGCGATGACGGTGTGGTGAAGATTGCCGCCGTAGACAAAGCCGCTGGTGACGAGGCCCGCCGCCGTATCGAGCAGATCACTGCGGATGTAGAGGTCGGCCAGGTTTATGAAGGTAAGGTGGTGCGGATCATGGACTTCGGCGCGTTCGTGGCGATCCTGCCGGGCCGTGACGGTATGGTGCACGTTTCGCAGATTTGCGAGGAGCGGGTGCAGAACGTCAGCGATAAGCTGGCTGTGGGTGATACGGTCAAAGTCAAAGTCATGGAAATCGACAAGCAAGGTCGGATCCGTCTGACCATGAAGGGCCTGAACTGAGGTTCAGGGGCGGTTCGCTTGGCGGCTTGCCTTGCGGAGTCGCTTGGGCTAACCTTGCCCCTCCCGCCGCCTGGAGGGCGGCGTAATGCATCTTGGAGAGATGGCCGAGCGGTCGAAGGCGCAGCACTGGAAATGCTGTTTAGGGGTAACTCTAACGAGGGTTCGAATCCCTCTCTCTCCGCCACCTTGAGCACCAGAATGACAGCGGCGGCGCTGGGTTTTGCCGCACTGCCGCCGGATCCGCCGATTACCATGGTGGCCCCTGTCGGTCCCCCCGCGACGATAAACTGTGAACCCCGTCAGGCCCGGAAGGGAGCAGCGGCAGCAGTGGCTTCGGGCGCCGGGGCCAGGCCGATAGGGGCTGCCACCCTGACTTGATCGCCGGAGCGCCCTATGAGCTATCAGGTGCTGGCCCGCAAGTGGCGTCCGCGCACCTTCCGCGAGCTGGCGGGCCAGGAGCACATCGTCCGCGCCCTGAGCAACGCTCTCGATCAGCAACGCCTCCATCACGCTTTCCTGTTCACTGGCACGCGGGGCGTGGGTAAAACCACCATCGCCCGGATCTTCGCCAAGTCCCTCAACTGTGAAACCGGCGTGTCTTCAACCCCGTGCGGCCACTGCTTGGCCTGCCGAGAGATTGATGCAGGGCGCTTTGTTGACTTGATCGAGGTGGACGCTGCCTCCCGCACCAAGGTCGAGGATACCCGCGAACTGCTGGAAAATGTGCAATATGCGCCGAGCCGGGGGCGGTTCAAGGTCTATCTGATTGACGAAGTGCACATGCTGTCGACCCACAGCTTCAACGCACTGCTGAAGACCCTGGAAGAACCGCCGCCGCATGTGAAATTTCTCTTGGCGACCACCGATCCGCAAAAGCTGCCGGTTACGGTGTTGTCGCGCTGCCTGCAATTCAGCCTCAAGCGCCTGTCGGCGGCCTTGATGGCCCAATATCTCACCCCGATTCTGGAAGCCGAAGGCGTGCCCTACGAGCCATCGGCGGTACAGCAAATCGCCCGCGCCGGCGACGGCAGTCTGCGCGATGCCTTAAGTCTGCTGGATCAGGCCATTGCCTTTGGCGGCGGCACGCTGGACGCAGCGACGGTCAGCATGATGCTGGGTGACATTGACCAGCGGCGGGTGGTGGAACTATTGGAGGCGCTGGCCGCCAATGATGCGCCACAGGTTTTACAGCGGGTGGCGGAACTGGATGCGCTCGCGCCCGATTATGCGGCGGTGCTGGCCGAGCTGCTGACCCTGTTACAACGGGTGGCGCTGGCGCAGGTGGCACCGGACGCTCTCCCAGACGACGAGTTGGTCGATCCTGTGGAGGTGCGGCGGCTGGCCGGGTTACTGACCTCGGAAGACACGCAGCTGTTTTATCAGATTGCCTTATTGGGACGTCGGGATTTGCCGCTTGCGCCAGAGCCACGGGGCGGTTTTGAAATGCTGATGTTGCGCATGCTGTGTTTTCGGCCAGTGGTCGAGGACTCTGCGGCGTTAGCCTCTCCAGGACGAACGGCGCTGCCCGTCGCACCGCCGCTGACTGCTGTTGCAACTCCTCCCGTCGCACCAGTCGCCGCCTTGGCCTCAAGCTCGACTCCCGCCCCGCCGCCGACGCCCGAGGCGGCGAATTGGAGCCGATTGGTTAACCAGTTGGGATTGACCGCCATTGCCCGCCAGGTAGCGGTGAACTGTGTGCCAGTCGAGCAGAGCGACGATGCGTTTCGGCTAGCGTTGGAGCCGGGTCATGCCCAGATGCTGAGCAAAGCCATTGAAGAGCGCATCAGGATAGCTCTGGAGCACCATCTGGGTCGGCCCATCCGCTTAAAATTCCAAATTGGCGGTGTCACGGCGGCGACTCCGGCCACGCAGCACCAGCAGCAGCAGGATGAGCGGCGGCAGGCCGCGACCGATCACCTGTTGCAAGATCCCCAAGTACAGGATTTACAGGAACGCTTCGACGCGCAGATCGTCGCCATTCACCCCCTGGACGATCCCGAACGCTAACCCGGTCAGCGGCGAGCGCCGTATGGCCATCCCGAGGAGAGCAATGATGAAAGGCGGATTAGGCAACATCATGAAGCAGGCGCAAAAGATGCAGGAAAATCTGCAAAAGGCGCAGGCGGAAATCGCGGCCATGGAAGTCACTGGTGAGTCCGGTGGGGGATTAGTCAGCGTGGTCATGACCGGCCGCCACGAAGTGCGGCGAGTGCGGATTGACGCAAGCCTGGTCGGTGATGACAAGGATATGTTGGAAGATCTAGTCGCCGCCGCCTGCAACGACGCCGCGCAAAAGATTGAACGCACTATGCAGGAAAAAATGGGCGGTTTGACCTCCGGCATGGGCTTGCCGCCGGGCATGTTGGGCGATTTGAAGCTGCCGTTCTGACGTCTGGCTATGGCCGCTTCGCCGCTGCTGAACCGGCTGATTAGCGCGCTGCGCTGTCTGCCGGGCGTTGGGCCGAAATCGGCACAGCGGATGGCGCTGCACCTGCTAGAGCGGGATCGCGAGGGTGCGATGCGACTCGCGGAGGCGGTGCAGGCGGCGTTGGCGGGTATCGGCCACTGCCAGCAGTGCCGCGATCTCAGCGAGACGGCGCTGTGCGCATACTGCGCCAATCCACGGCGGGATCAGGGTTTGTTGTGCGTTGTTGAAGCCCCGGCGGATGTGTTAGCGGTAGAGCAGGCGACAGGTTTTCAGGGCGTCTATTTCGTGCTGATGGGTCATCTGTCGCCGTTGGACGGTATCGGCCCAGCGGAATTGGGCCTGGCGCACCTGGAAACGCGGCTGGACACGGGCGCAATCCGCGAGCTGATTTTAGCGACCAACCCGACTGTGGAAGGTGAGGCAACTGCGTATTACCTGGCCGAGATGGCGCGCGAGCGCGGGATCCGCGCTACCCGCATCGCCCACGGCGTACCACTGGGCGGGGAGCTGGACTCTGTGGATGGCGGTACGCTGGCGCGCGCTTTCGCGGGCCGCCGTGACCTGTGAAGTGGAGCGGAGCAGGCTGGTGGAATTAGGCGTGGTGGAAAGCGGCTACCAGACGGTCATCAACTGCAATCGCGATGTGGTTCAGGTTGTGTTTCATGTGCATAGGCACCTGTTGGCGGGCCGGGAACTGGGCTGGCCTCCAGGTTAATCCTGCTGCTGCTCCGGGCGGACGGCGGCCAGGAGGCGCAAATGCGCGTTCAGCAAGGCCTGCAAATCGGCATGAACACGGCGGGCGGCGGCGGGTGTCAGCCGGTGCTGGGCATTGAGCAGAGCGGCATCATACAAGCCAGTCAGCAATGGTCGATAGATCGGTGCCGCCGGATCGGCCAAGGCGCCGAGCGCCTGCACCAGTGGATGCGCGGCGTTTAGCAAGAACGTTAGCGGTTGCTGGCGCAAGCGGTTGCGCACCTCGCCGGCCAGTTCCGCCAACCCCTCCAACAGAAAGGGTTTTTCCAGGGCCTGCTCTAGTTGATCGAACGCCGCTATCCGTTGTCCAGCAAGGATAACGGCGCTCAGCTCGGCAGGTTGGAAGCGGCAGACCTGGCTTTGTACGCGCACCTCTAAAGTTTCCAGCGCTTGGTTCACGGCGTGCTCCAAGGCGGTGTAAGCGGCCTGCTCGGTCGCCGCTAAGCGCTCGTAAAGCAGTGGCTCCTCCAGCCGATCCAGGGGCTTGAGTTCCACTGTGTCCGGGTGCTCAGCAGCATAGCGCCGCAGTAGGGTTTCATCAAAGGGTCGGCCGGCGTTGATCGCCAACAGGTCGCGCGCCTGGCAGAGCGTATAAAACTGGTTGGCGTCGGCGGCATGGCTGAAGAAATACAGCGACCGCTTGCCGTCCGTGGCCGTCTGTCGGGCCAGATAGGCCGGTAGCGTATATTGGCCCTGCTGGGTCTCGAACGGTAGGGTGTCCAGCACCGCCGCGCCGAAGTTGGTATGGCGCGCGGCCATGCCCTTGATGGCGTCGTGATGCCAGTCGCATAGCTGTAGAAAGCGCGGGCGGTCCCGGGCGGCCAGATCGAGCAGGGCGGCGATAATGGCCGTGCCCAAGGCTGCGCGCAGCGCGTGCCAGGCCGCATCGCGCAGCACGTTATCGCGGGCGGCGGTGGGTTGCAGGGCTGGAGAATCCACCACGCCGCGCACGAAAGCGGCCCATTCCGGCAACAACTCGTGGTCGTTGGCGCGCAGGCACATCCGCGCCTGAAACAAATCCACCATTCCGCCTGTCGGCGTGCCGGGGCTATAGCGCATCGGCACGAACAACCCCCCCAGCGCTTGCGGCTCCGCCACATCCACCGGAATGACCAGCAGAGGTGGGTCGGCGTAACGCGCGCTGAGAAAGGTGTGGAGCGTTGCGGTTCGTTGCCCGGGATCGGCCCAGCCGGGTTCATGCCAGGGCGCGTTGACCGCATTGATTGGGCCATAGCCGTTCAGGCGGATCGGGAAGGGCAGGAAATCCGCGTAGCGACGCACAGTTTGATGAATCCGCACGCCGTCCAGAAAGGCCGTGTGCTGTGCGTGGAGTACGACGGCAACGCGTGTTCCCGGGGGCTGGACGTTGGCGGGCAGGGTGTCGAGCACATAGTCCTCGCCGCCGTGATTGATCCAACGCCAGGTCTGCGCCGCGCCCACCTTGCGGGTGTAAACCTCGATGCGCTCCGCGACCACGAACGCCGATAACAGACCGATACCGAACTGGCCGATGGTGGCGATCATCACGTCGTGGGCCGCCAGTTCGCGGGCGTGGGTGCCGGTGCCGGTGCTGCCAATGACGCTGAGGAAATCCTCAATGTCGCGCCGATCCATGCCGACGCCGTTATCGCTAAAACTCAGCGTCCGGTGATTTTCATCCACCGCGATGGCGATTACGCCTGCCAGTTCGGGTTCACCGATCCGCCGACGCTGGATGCTGTCGTGGGCATTTTGCAGCAACTCGCGGATGAAGACATCCGGTTCCGGGTACAGGCTTTGCGCCAGTACCCGGATCAAGCCTTGAAAGCTGGCGCGCATTTTGGGCATGAGTCTGCCTTTTCCTGGAGTCCGTCAGGCAGGTGAGCGAGTCACCGGAATGCGGTAAGAGCCTGTGGAGGCAACGCAAACCCTTGGCCCACCGGTCACCCACCAGAAGAGAGCGCAAGGACCTCAGGCGAGTTTCCGGTATTTGATCCGGTGCGGCTGATCGGCTTCCACGCCCAGCCGACGCTTGCGGTCGGCTTCGTAGTCGGCGTAATTGCCCTCGAACCAGACCACTTGCGAATCGCCTTCAAAGGCCAACATGTGAGTGGCGATGCGGTCCAGAAACCAGCGATCATGGGAGATGATCACCGCGCAGCCAGCAAAGGCCAGCAACGCTTCTTCCAAAGCCCGCAACGTTTCCACGTCCAGATCGTTGGTCGGCTCGTCCAGCAACAGCACGTTGCCGCCGCTTTTCAGGAGCTTGGCGAGATGCACCCGGTTGCGTTCGCCGCCGGACAAATCCTTGACGAACTTTTGCTGATCCGGCCCCTTGAAGTTGAAGCGGCCGACGTAGGCGCGTGAGTTGATCTGGTAGCTGCCGATGGCGATCACGTCTAAGCCATCGGAAATTTCCTGCCAGACGGTTTTATCAGGGGCGAGGCTATCGCGCGATTGATCGACGTAGGCCAGCTTCACGCTATCGCCGATCCGCAGGCTGCCGCCATCCGGTGCTTCCTGACCGACCAGCATGCGGAATAGGGTGGTTTTACCCGCGCCGTTGGGACCGATCACCCCGACGATGCCGCCTTTGGGCAATTTGAAATCCAGGCCGTCAATGAGCAGGCGGTCGCCGAAGCGTTTGCGCAGGCCGCTCGCCTCGACCACCAGATCGCCCAGGCGCGGGCCTGGCGGAATATAGAGCTCCTGGGTTTCGTTGCGCTTCTGGAATTCTTGGGATTCCAGCTCCTCAAAACGGGCGATGCGAGCCTTGCTCTTGGCATGGCGGCCCTTAGGGTTGGCGCGCACCCATTCCAGCTCCGCTTTCATCGCCTTGATGTGCGCAGATTCCTGTTTTTCCTCGGTCTCCAACCGCTTCTCTTTCTGCTCCAGCCAAGAAGAGTAGTTACCCTCCCACGGAATACCCCGGCCCCGGTCCAATTCCAGAATCCAGCCGGCGACATTGTCGAGGAAATAGCGGTCATGGGTAACCGCGACCACGGTGCCAGGATAGTCTTGAAGAAAGTGCTCCAGCCAGGCGACGGACTCGGCGTCGAGATGGTTAGTTGGCTCGTCCAGCAACAGCATGTCCGGTTTGGCCAGCAGCAACCGGCACAGCGCCACCCGGCGGCGCTCACCGCCAGAGAGTTGGCTGACATCCGCGTCCCAGGTGGGCAGCCGCAGCGCGTCGGCGGCGACATCCAGGGTGCGATCCAGATTATGGCCATCGGTGGTCTCAAGGTAGCTTTCCAGTTCGGCCTGTTCGGTAGCCAGTTTCTCAAAATCGGCGTCAGCATCGGCGTAGGCGGCGTAGACTTCATCCAGGCGAGCCAACGCGGTCTTGATCGGCTGTACCGCATCTTCAACGTTGCCGCGCACGTCCTTGGCCGGATCGAGTTGCGGCTCTTGGGAAAGAAAGCCTATTTTGATCCCGGCTTGAGGGCGGGCTTCGCCGAGAATGTCATTATCCACGCCGGCCATGATGCGCAGCAGGGTGGATTTGCCGGAGCCGTTCAAACCCAATACGCCGATTTTGGCACCAGGAAAAAACGATAGCGAAATATCCTTGAGAATTTCCCGCTTGGGCGGCACGATTTTGCCCACGCGGTTCATGGTATAGATATATTGAGCCATACGATTCGATCACACTGTTAGCGGAAGGCAGCAATCTAACCATTGGAGATCATGCCGTAAAGAGAGATCGAAGCCGACGCAAGAAAAATTCCGGTCGGCGAGCTGGGTGACGGTGCCGTGGATGGTTTTGCCATGCCCTGTTTCAGTCAATAGCAGCGTTTCAGCCACTGGGCTATTGGCCTCTTCCGCTGGCGATCTGTTGGCGATCTATGGGAAACCAGGCATGCTTCCACCGAAGATCGCTAAAAAAGATTCAGTCTTTCTGATGATTGATGGAGCAGTTTTTGAGGGCTATTCTTTATTAGAGCTGGGCGTGAGTTGTTTTTTAATTTAACAACGTTAGGCCCATATATGCACCGAGTTCCCCGCTTAGCCCCTCGTTGTAATCGCAACGATCATAACGGCATTGCGGCTTGAAATGGGAAAAACCCTTTCATTATGCTTATTAGAGGTGGTTATGAAGCTACACAGTTTGGCGTTCGCACTCACTGCTGTATTAATCAGCAACAATTGTATTGCTGTAGGCGAGATAAAAGAATCCAGCTGGCTCATCGGAACCTGGACTTTGTGCGAAGACCCAGACAACAGTCCAAAGGACTCTCTACAGTTCAATCAAGATGGCTCTGGTCTCTTGATTCGGGCAAAGGGAAATGTCGAGTTTTTGCATAAATATACGGCTGAACAAGTCCATTTGCTGGCAAATGCAAACGGTCGCGCGATCCCTATCGAGTTCGCTGTATCAGCGGATCATGACAAGCTTCTTCTCCATAGCGATAAGACCGGGAATACCTCCACATACGTTCGCACCGACAGCAAGCTAGTCAAGCAGTGCACCCTGAAGTAACTACCTCTACGCCTTCATAGATGGACTTCCTCGAAAAACCAAGAAATTGATCGATAGTTTGGCTGTGGAGGCGCATGCAGTCGTCTATCCGGCAGTATGGAGTGGGCTCAGTATGGTCCACGCCAATATATAGTTTGTGCACGTCGGGCTGATCGTTAGGAGTGGCAGACATGAAGTTGCGGCGGAATTATCGGCCTGGTGGTGTTGACTGCGCGCAACACGCTGGGATTTAGATTAAGCCTTTGGTTTTTAGGCGTGGACTCAATAGCGCCTGTCGCTGTCATAGACCCTATACTGGCATCGATAGGCGTCTCGCCTTGGTGAATCGCAACCATGCGTTTGTTACCTCAACTCGGTATTGCTGTTTTGCTGTCTACTCTGGCGGCGAGCGCCTGGTACTGGAGCGCCATCAGCAAGCCATCAGGCGCAGCGAGCGCCCAAAAGCCCCGCCAGGGTGGCGCAGCCGTGGTGGAAACCGCCCTGACCCGGCGCGGCACGGTGCAGGAAATCGTCACCGCTGTCGGTGCGACCCGCGCCGCCAAATCGGTGCAGATTGTCCCCACCACAGCGGGTCTGGTCACCCGCATCGCTTTTGAAGCCGGCCAGCGCGTCCAGGCCGGTGCGGTGCTGTTTGAGCTCGACAGTGCCAGTGAACGGGCGGCGGTGCGCGAGATCGAGAGCGAACTGATCAATTTACGCGCCCAAATAGCGCGCGCTGAAACCCTGCGCGCGCGCAAGCTGCTGTCTGAGGCCAGTCTTGACGATCTGCGCGGCAAGCTGGGCATGGCCGAGGCCCGCTGGGAGGCGATGCGCAGCCAACGGGATAAACGCAGTATTCGCGCCCCCTTTACTGGAGTGATGGGCCTGCGCAATATCAATCTCGGCGCTTATGTCGATACCAACACCGTGCTGACCACGCTGGATGACCGCAGCACGATTGAACTGGAATTCAGGATTCCAGAGCGCTATTTCAGCGCGGTAAGCATTGGGCAAACGGTCAATGCCACGAGTATCGCTTTCCCACAACGCAGCTTCGGCGGTACGGTGCGCGCGGTCGATACCCGAATCGAGTCGACCACGCGCGCGTTTCGGGTGCGGGCCGAGTTGCCTAATCCCGACGCCGTGCTGCCGGAGGGTTTATTCATGGCGGTTGCCCTGGTCGTGGCCGAGCGCCGCGATGTGGTGCTAGCCCCAGAAGAAGCCATTATCAAGGAAGGGGATGCGAACTATGTCTATGTAGTCGAGGCCGGTACGGCTGTGCGCACCTCCATCACCATCGGCCAGCGCCACGATGCGGCGGTCGAGGTGCGCAGTGGGCTGAGACCAGGCCTGGAGGTTGTCGTGAAAGGCCACCAAAGCCTACGCGATAACGCGCCAGTGCGCGCTGCCGATCAGAATGCGCCCGGTGCGAGTCCGGGCAACGGCGTGAGCCGGCAACCGTCCTGAATCTGGCCGAAACACGCATGTTTCTCTCTGATCTTTTCATTAAGCGCCCCGTATTCGCGCTGGTTGTTAGCCTGCTGATCGTGGTGGGCGGGCTGATGGCCCTACGCGACCTGCCAGTGCGCGAGCTACCGGACATCGACGCTTCGGTGGTGACCGTCAGCACGACGTATACCGGCGCAGCTGCGGCCATCATCGACACCGAGATCACCGAAGTGATCGAAGGTGCGGTGGCTCGCATCGATGGCGTCCGGCGCATCGAATCGACCTCGCGCGAGGGTGCTGGCCAGACCCAGATCACCTTCACCACCGACCGCGACATTGACAGCGCCGCCGCTGATGTGCGCGATGCGGTCGGATCAGTGGCCAACCGCTTGCCCGACGAAGCGGATGAGCCGCGAGTGGTCAAGGCCGACAGTAACAGTCAACCGGTGCTGCGCATTTCCCTGACCAGCGACCGCTGGTCCACAGCGGATTTGACCGATCTGGCGGAACGGACGGTGGTGGATCGCTTGGCTACTGTCAGCGGCGTGGGCGAGGTGACCATCAACGGTGCGCGCCGGTACGCCATTCGGGTCTGGCTGGACAATGCAGCGCTGGCGGCGCGCGGGCTGGCCACGACCGATGTGGAATCCGCCCTGCGCCAGGCGAACGTGGAGCTACCCTCCGGGAGTCTGGAATCCAGCAACCGGCAACTGGTGGTGCGCATCAACAGTCGGCTAAAGACCGTCGAGGACTTCCGCAACCTCGCCATCGCCCAGCGCGAGGGCTATCCGATTCGGCTGTTCGAATTGGCCCGCGTCGAGCCGGGAGTGGAGGACGACAGCTCGTTGGTGCGCACCAACGGCCAGAATTCGGTGACGCTGGGAGTGGTGCGCCAGTCCAGGGCCAACACCCTGGCGGTGTCGGCGGGGGTGCGGGTTGAGCTGGAACGGCTACGCACGCAATTACCGGAGGATGTGCATCTTACCGTGGCCACCGATGACGCACTGTTCATCCAGGCCAGTATTGATGAGGTGGTGCTGACGCTGCTGATCGCGGTCGGTGTAGTGGTGCTGGTCATTTTTGCCTTTCTTTATTCACCGCGCGCGACCCTGATTCCCACCGTCACCATTCCGGTCTCGATCATCGGTTCGTTGATGCTGCTGGCAGCCTTGGGATTTTCGATCAATCTATTGACGCTATTGGCGCTGATTCTAGCCATTGGCCTGGTGGTGGATGACGCTATTGTCGTGTTGGAGAATGTCCAGCGCCGGATCGAGCATGGCGAGCCACCTTTTGCCGCCGCCTGGCGCGGTGCCCGGCAAGTCACCTTCGCGGTACTCGCCAGCAGCGCAGTGTTGATCGCCGTCTATATCCCACTGTCCATGCTTGGTGGCGACATTGGCAAGCTGTTTCGAGAGTTTGGCTTGGTATTGGCGGCGGCGGTGACGATTTCCACCGTTGTGGCGTTGTCGTTGACACCAATGATGTGTTCGCAACTGCTGGGGCGGGGTGGAGCGTCTAACGGTTTGATGCGCTGGGCGGAACAGAGCTTCGCGGCGCTGGAGCACGGCTATCGGGCTGCCTTGACCAGCGCGCTGGCCATGCCGCTGGTGGTGCTGACTATCGCCGCGTTGCTAGCGGGAGCGGCGTTGCTGTTGTATCGCGGTTTGCCACAAGAATTGGTGCCTAGCGAAGATCGCGGCGTGATCTTCATTACCGCTCGTGCGCCGGAAGGGGCTACGCTGACGTTCACCGATGCCGGGGTGCACAAGATCGAGCGGGCGCTGCAACCCTTGCTCGACAGCGGCGAAGCCCAGCGGGTGCTGGCGATTGCGGGGCGAGGCGGCAGCCGCAATCTAGCCTTCGTGGTGGTGGGTCTCAGTGATTGGGGGCAGCGCCAGCGCAGCCAGCAGACCATCATCGGTGAGGCCCGTCGCCTGCTAGCCGAGATTCCTGATCTGCGCGCCATTCCCAGCGGTCGTTCCAGCTTGGGCCGAGGCGCGAGTTCACAGTCAGTGCAGTTTGTCATCGGTGGGCCGGACTATGCCACTGTAGTGGCCTGGAGCGAGGCGATCCAAGCCCGCGCGCGGCAAAACCCGGGATTGACCGCCATTGATAGCGATTACGAGTCCAGCCAGCCCACCCTGCGGATCGAGATCAACCGCCCCTTGGCTGCGGAGCTGGGGATGCCGGTCGAGCGTATTGCCGCTACGCTGCAAACGCTATTGGCATCGCGCGAAGTGACCACGTATATCGACCGCGGGCGGGAATACGCCGTCAGGGTGCAGGCCCAGGCCGGTGACCGGCGCCAGCCTAGCGATCTCCAGGGGATTTTCGTGCGTGGCGATAAAAGCGGCGAACTCACACCCCTGAATGCGGTGGTCGATCTTAAGGAAGAGTCCTCAGCGCTGGCGTTGCGCCGCTTTGACCGGCTGCCGTCAGTGACTGTCGAAGCCACGTTGGTCGGCCAGTATGATTTGGGTCGGGCGATTGCCGATTTGCAGCGCGTCGCCGCCGAGGAGCTGCCGGTCGAGGCGCGTACCTCGTTCACTGGGGCCGCCGAACTGTTTCTGGAAACCTCCGGCAGCTTATATTTCACCTTCGGCTTTGCGCTGTTAATCGTGTTTTTGGTATTGGCGGCGCAGTTCGAGAGCTTTATGCACCCCTTGATTATCCTGTTGACGGTGCCAGTCGGAGTGACCGGCGCGCTGCTGGCGCTGCTGGTCACTGGCCAATCGCTCAATATCTACAGCCAGATCGGCTGTGTGTTGCTAATCGGCTTGATGGCCAAGAACGGGATTTTGATCGTTGAATTTGCCAATCAACTGCGGGCGGAGGGGTTGCCAGTACGGGACGCCATCCTGGCGGGAGCCAGCCAGCGCTTGCGGCCTATCCTTATGACCGTGCTTTGCACCATCCTGGGGGCGTTGCCACTGGCAATGGCCACTGGCGCTGGGGCTGAGAGCCGGATCGCCATCGGGGTAGTGGTGATTGGCGGCCTGTTGCTATCGACCGTACTCACTTTATTTTTGACGCCGGTGCTCTATGACCTGCTGGCCCGATTCACCCGCCCAGTCAACGCGGTTCAGCAACGGCTGACGGCGCAACTGCGCCAAGACTCGCCCCTCGCCGCCGCTGACCTGGTGAGCGGGACATCGGAGTCGCGGTAATGCCGAGTGGGTGGGGGACCGGCGCTCGTTTGAAGGGCGGCCATTCCCTCTCCCGGCGGCAGAGGGAATGTGGCGCACCTCTGGGCGCGGTTCTGGCCAGCGCTACTGCACCACGGGGTGATAGAGAATCTCCAGCTCCTGACCCTCGGTTTGCAGGAAGCGGATCATCTGGCCTTGCATTTCGGCGGTCGCGCCAACTGCGGCTGTGGGATTGATGATTGAGCTATGGTCGCCCTGGTTGAAGCGCACGATGGCGCGCACGCCCGCTTCATTGACCACCGACCGACTGGCGGGCTGGAGGCCCATGACTCTAGCCAGCGCTTCAGTGCCAGCCAGCGGTGCGTTTTCGACCGCATTCGGCACCACCTGATCGGAGGGTGTGCCCATGCCGCCGACTACTTCAATCAAATGAATGGGATGGAGCCTGGCGGCCGCCGCGCCATAATTGATCGGATCGCCGGAGTCGACTGCGGTCTGCGCCGCGACCAGAAAGGCATTGTATTCCGGCGTCCCCCGCAAGATGCCGACCGCCGCCAGCCCAGCGGCGATGCGTGGCCCGAACGAGACCGAGCCATCCAACAGTTTGGCGATCCCGCCGCCCGCCATAGCCAGCGTTGCGCTACGCACCGTGTCATCGGTCGCTAGGAACGCGCCGCCGACGATGCCGCCGAGCGAGTGACCCACAAAGTGAATTTGCCGAACATCCAGATCGGGTCGGCCATCGCCATTCAGGTCCACCGTTGGCAGATTGGCGCTGAGTTGCCGCAGATCCGCCGCCGCCTGGCGGGTATTGTCCCGGCTAGTCAGCAGGCTTTGCAGATTGATGAAATAGCTGCCGGATGGATCAATCACCCCATCCGCTCCGGGCGCGCTAGTCGTGTTGTTGACCAGATCCAGATCAAAAGTGCGCTCCAAGCCGGATAGGTAGAACGGGTTGGCTGGGTCGGTAATGCCGTGCAACGGCATGTCGATGGCGACGGCGGCGAAACCAGCGAACGACAAAGCATCCGCCAGCAGCAGGAGATTGCTGCGATTTTGGGTAATGCCGTGCTGAAAGATGACCACGGGCCAGCCGTCCGCCGGTTGGCGCTGGCCGCTTTTGGCGTTGGGCAGCGTCAAGAGCACGGGAATTTTTAAGGCAGCGGTCATGGCGGGCAGCGGCTGGTAACGGGTGACGGGTTGCGCAGCGGCCGTTTGCCAGGCGCTGGTTAAGGGCTTGGTTTTGTCCAGATAGTAGGGAATAGTCAACGCGCCGGCATAAATGTCGGAGAAACCGGGTAAATTGAGGGCTGGCACGGCAGCGGTGGTGGCTCCGGTCGGACGGAGCGCCAATCCCAGGGGCTGGCGGTTCTGGTTCAACGCTATGAACACATCGTCAATGGATTGCGTCATGAACGTCCAGCTCAGCAGGATGCGTTCGCGAGCGATTCCCTGGCTGGCGGCGGCGCTTTCCTGATTGTTGACCAACCGTCGCAAAGGTTCCAGCGCTTGCGCTTGCGCGTCACTGAGGCTACCAATGATACTTTTGCCGCTGGAATCCACCAGGGGGGTGGTGACCTTGGCTATGGCATAAGTTGGCGATGGTGAGATACCGTCGGGACAGTCGGCGATCCCGTCTCTGCTTACGTCCTGAATCGGGCCGCTGAGTACCACTAGATAGCCTGTTTTGGGCGATAACGGGCGCAACGGCAGAATATTCAATACGTTTTTGTAAGATTGGGCATTTATCTGGAGGGTGTAGTCAATCTCTGGTTGCAGCTCGCGCCGTACTGCGGTAATGGCCCAGGGGGCTTGGGTGGTCGGGTCCAAAAAGGGGTTATTCAGCACCACTTCAAACACCCGAACCGTAGTGCCGCCTTTGAGCGAGCTGGCTTGCACATAGGCTTCAAAGGAGGCGGTCAGCGGGGCAACGGTGGAGAAGCCATCCAGGGCGTTGAGCGCCACGCGCGGATCAGCCAAATCGTCTGGATTGGCGACCGGAATGTTCAGCGTTCCGTCTTTGGAACCCGCAAACAGCAAATTGTTGGGGAAGGGCAGCTCGCCGGTGGCCGGATTGAAGATTGCGGTACACGAGACCAAGAGCACGTTCGGCTGGCTGGCGGCTTGAACGCCGCTCGCGAGCGAGCCTAGAACCAGGCCGAAGGTGGCTAGAAACAGGACAAGGGGGGTTTTTCGATTCATCGGGTGACTCCAAAGCGGGTGTTGAGCGGTTTGGCCCTCCCGGTGCTGATGCTTTGGGCGACCGCCATGGATCGAGTATAGCCAACACTAAAGATTTAAGATTTCAGCAGGGTGCGCAGTGCCGAAGAAGTCGTCACCTTACCTTCGCCACGATAAGCCTCGTGGTTAGCTTCAATATCGTCGAGTTTGTAGAGATAGTTCACCATCAAGCCCGCCGATTGCTCCAGGCCTTTGACGGAGGTATCGGCCAACCAATTCAGGCGCTCGATACGCGCGCCGTTCGAGAGATGGAAATGCGCGACCCGGTCGAGGGCGCTGCTGTGGCCTTCGCGCTTTTCCTTGGCCAGATAGCGGGCGCACCAGCGCTGCATGGGCTGCTTCAGCGCCTTGGCCAGTTCAGGTTTTTCGTGCCAGGATAGATGCAGCAGCGTTTTTAGAGACACCGGCTCCGCGCCCGTTCCAGCCGCCGCCGCCAGCGCTTTGCGCTCCGCTGTGGTAAGCAATTCCGCCTCAAGGTCTTTTCCGGGTTGGTCGAGCTTGTGCTTGAGCCAGGCGCGAAAGCCGGGAATCGGCGAGAGGGTGGCGAAGGTCTTGAGGTTCTTGAATTCTTGGGCCAGTTCGTCCACCACCCGCTTGATGAGGAAGTTGCCGAAGCTGATGCCGGACAATCCCTCATGGGCATTGGAAATCGAATAGAAAATTGCGGTGTCCGCCTGGTACGGATCGACCACGGGAGCGGCTTCGTCGAGTAAGGTGTGCACGTTGTCGGCGATGCCATTGACCAGGGCGACTTGCACGATGATCAGCGGTTCTTCGGGCATCCGGGGATGGAAAAACGCAAAGCAGCGTCGGTCGGAGCCGAGCCGGTTCTTAAGATCGTTCCAGTCACGAATCGGATGCACGGCCTCATAGACGAACAGCTTTTCTAAGAGAGAGGCTGGCGAATCCCAGACAATCCGCCGCAGTTCCAGAAAGCCGACATCGAACCACGAAACCAGCAGCGATAGTAAATCCCGCTCCAACGCCTCCAGCGCGGGATCGTCCTTACGCCATTCCAACAACTCGGCGCGCAGGTCTACCAGGAAGTGAAAGCCTTCTGGTAGTGCATTCAGTTGCGCCAGCAGGCGTAAGCGCGGCGGTTGCAAAGCCTGATACAAAGCCCGCTCGGCTTTGGCCCGCTGCGTCGGCGCGTCGCCCGCTTGCCGCAATTTCTCCAGCGCCTGGTCTAGCTTCTTGTGGTTAATGTCGAACTCAGCGGCCAGCACTTGCAAGAAGCGCTTGCGCCCGTTGGCGTTCAACGAGAGATAAACCCGCCCCAGATTGGCCGCGCGGGCCCGGGCCGAGACTTCGCCGCCACGCGCTTCCAGGCAATCGCGCATCTGCGCTTTCAACGCCTCCGCATCCTTTTCAGGAAGGTTGGGATTGGGCGCGTTCGAGAGCAGTCCGCCGCCCC
>JBATSQ010000053.1:0-8534 GCA_049293375.1 Candidatus Contendibacter sp. | reverse complement strand
CGCCTTCCATGCCCAGCGTCCACGGTAGCGACGGCAGCGGATACAAGCCGGTGCGGTGATAAACATCGATATAGTTCAACCCAACCGCGCCATGACGAATACGCAGTTGACCGGGACCAGGTTCGCCTACTTCGACCGCTTCCCAGCGCAGCACTTCGGGGCCGCCGTATTGATGAATGCGGATGGCTTTGGGCATAGCATTTTCCCCAATTAATTCGGAAATCACATAAATATGGGCGAACGCAGATGGAACGATGCCTCTCCCAAAATTGAGGGAGAGGCATCACGCTTAGCGAGAATAAAAAGTAGGGCCGATTGGCTTGGGAAGTGGGTATTTTTTTTGAACTTCAATAACCCGCCGGATTAATTGATCAGCTTTACTATTGACACCCGGTAAAGGAGAAGAACGCGACGGTTCACGAGGAGTTGTCGGTTTTTGAATCGGTGGATTGGGTTTGCTCATTTTCATCCTCGGCATGGTTGATTTTATTTTGCATTTCAGTAATGAGATTGGATACGAAAGGTGTATCGCGGTTAGGCTGTGCATGTTGGTACAGCATCTCACCCAATTGCTCTTCATTTGGTTGGGCAGCACGAACATTGACAAAAAGGGCACGGGCTTCTTTACGATCAACAACAAAGCCGTGAGAAGGATAACCGGTCACCAAACGAGTCAGAGCATCCGGTTTTAAGTTGTGATCGTAATCATCAAGGCGCTCTCCATACTCATAAGCAATCGCAATAGCTCTCTGAACTTCGCCCAGCGTAAGTGGATCGATATGGGCATAAATAGGGGAGAAAACCCCTACCGTCAATTTGCATGCGATCTCTGCTGCCGTTCTTGCCGTGATACCGCTGCCAACCTTGATATCAATCAGGTAACGAGTGAAAAAGCTGAGTGTTTCTTCCCGCAAGACCCGAAGCGACTGCATAATATCTAGACCTGAACTGCGCTCAAAAATTTCATCGGGCTTGCTCAGTTGCACATCCAGTGGCCCCAGTTCACCACGATCACTGATGATCAATGTTGTTGCACCGACTAGCAGCAAAGTTCCGGCACTCTTGCATTCGCGAGGAATAAAAATATGCAGTTTTTCATAGTTATGACGCAATGCTCGGGCGATTCGATAGGCTGCATCGGCATCCCCGCCATACGTCGCCAAAAAAAGACAAGCATTTTTTTTAGGAGCGTGCGTCATGCAACACTGGGTAACCAATTCATAACCTTCTCGTGAAATTGGCCCCGCATAGTAGAAAACATCCGCACCATATTGAGCGGCTATCTGTTCAACAAGCATCACATATTGATTCATAACCTTATTTTCTAATATTGAGTGGTTGCTGTTATAGTAGCATTCAGCACATTGGTAAGCCACTTCAACAACTTTAGCAAGCTCCAACTCACCCCACCCAGCGCCTTGCGTTGCGGAACAGCCGCAGCCATGGCCCATCCTCGCCCCAGCCGTCGGGATGCCAGGAATACTGCACAGCGCGGAACACCCGCTCCGGGTGCGGCATCAAAATGGTGAAACGACCATCGCGGTTGGTCAGGCCAGTGACGCCGCCCGGCGAACCGTTGGGATTGGCCGGATAGGTTTCCGCCGGGCGACCCGCCGTGTCTACGAAACGCAACGCAACCACTCCGGTGGCCAGCGCCAGCGCCAGGCCATTTTTGGCGCGGAACTCGGCCCGACCCTCGCCATGCGCAACGGCGATGGGTAATCGCGTTCCCTCCATGCCGTGTAAAAACAGCGACCGCGATGGCAATACCTCCACCAGACTTAGCCGCGCCTCAAATTGCTCGACCCGGTTGCGCACGAAACGCGGCCACAATTCGGCGCCGGCGATCAGTTCATGCAAATTGGACAGCATTTGGCAGCCATTGCAAACACCTAAACCGAAGCTATCGGAGCGGGCAAAGAAAGCGGCGAATTCGTCGCGGGCGCGCGGATTGAACAGAATCGATTTGGCCCAGCCCTCGCCCGCCCCCAACACATCGCCATAGGAAAAGCCCCCACAGGCGACCAGGCCATGAAAATCGGCCAGCGAGGTTCGTCCGGCGAGGATATCGCTCATATGCACATCCACTGCCGTAAAACCGGCCCGGTCGAAGGCCGCCGCCATTTCCACCTGACCGTTCACCCCTTGTTCGCGCAGGATCGCCATCCGGGGCCGCGCCGCGCCGCTGACAAAGGGCGCGGCGATGTCTGCACTGGGATCAAAGGGCAACTGGACATTCAGGCCCGGATCGGCGGGATCACAAGCAGCGTCGAACGCTTCGCGGGCGCAGTCGGGATGATCGCGCAAGGCTTGCAGCCGGTAGCTGGTCTCCGACCACAGCCGACGCAGTTCGGCGCGCGTGGCGGAAAACGCGGTCTCGCCGCCGAAGCGCAGGATCAGCCGATCCTCGCCGTTCAGCGCGCCGATAACGTGGCTACACTCACCCAGCCCAGCCGCCGCCAACCGTTCTAGCACGCTGAGTCGATCCGCCGAGCGCACCTGAAGCACCGCGCCCAGTTCTTCGGCGAACAGCGCCGCCAGCGGCCCTGCGGTTCTCATCTCCTCTTGCACAGGGCGAGGGGCATCTGGCGCGTCCAGATCATCCAGGAGCACCGTCACCCCGCAACCACCGGCGAACATCATTTCCGCCAGCGCAGCCAGCAGGCCGCCATCGGAACGGTCGTGATAGGCGAGCACGCGCCCCTGCGCGTTGAGCTCCTGCACGACGGTAAAAAAGGCGCTGAGGTCGTTCGGTGCATCTACATTGGGCGTCTGGTCGCCGAGCTGATTGTAGACTTGCGCCAATACCGAACCACCCAGCCGGTTTTTGCCCCGACCTAGGTCGACCAGAATGAGGTCGGTATCGCCCCGATCGGTTCGCAATTGCGGTGTCAACGTCGCTCGTACGTCCAACACCGGCGCGAAGGCGGACACGATCAGCGACAGGGGCGCGACCACGCTCTTGCGCTCACCGCTCTCTTCCCAGACCGTTTTCATGGACAGCGAATCCTTGCCGACCGGAATGGCGATACCCAGCGCCGGGCACAGCTCCATGCCTACCGCCCGCACGGTATCGAACAGCCGGGCATCTTCGCCGGGATGGCCGGCCGCTGCCATCCAGTTGGCGGAGAGTTTCACTGCGTTGAGCGGCCCGATGCGGGCGGCGGCAATGTTGGTCAGCGCCTCGCCGACCGCCATACGGCCGGAAGCGGGCGCATCCAGCACCGCCAGCGGCGTCCGTTCGCCTATCGCCATGGCTTCGCCGGTGTACACGTCGTAACTGGTAGCGGTGACGGCTACATCGCTGACCGGTATTTGCCACGGCCCAACCATCTGATCGCGGCACACCAAGCCCGTTACGCTACGGTCGCCGATGGTGATGAGAAAGCTCTTGTCCGCCACCGCTGGAAATCGCAGCACCCGCGCCACTGCAGCGGCGAGAGTGATGTCACTGAAGGCGAGCGGTCGGGGATCGATGGATTGATGGCTGACATCGCGCAACAGCTTCGGCGGTTTGCCGAACAGCACACTCATCGGCAAATCCACCGGCCGATTGGCGAATTGACGGTCCGTGACCACCAAATCCGGCTGCTCGGTCGTGAAGCCGATGACCGCATACGGGCAACGCTCCCGCTTGCACAGCGCCTTGAACGTCGCCAATCCCTCGGCGGCGACGGCCAGTACGTAGCGTTCCTGCGCCTCGTTACACCAAATCTGCATCGGTGACATGCCGGGATCATCGTTCGGTGCCTCGCGCAGCTCGAAGCACCCCCCCCGTTCCGCGCCATAGACGATTTCCGGTACGGCGTTGGACAGGCCACCCGCGCCGACATCGTGAATCGACAAAATGGGATTGGCTTCACCCAGCGCTACACAGCGGTCGATGACTTCCTGAGCACGGCGCTGCATTTCCGGGTTGCCGCGCTGCACCGAGGCAAAATCCAGCTCTTCGTGCGAACTACCCGCCGCCATGCTAGACGCTGCGCCGCCCCCGAGGCCGATCAGCAGTGCTGGTCCACCTAAGCCAACAATGGCAGCTCCTGGCGGCAGTGCGGCCTTGTGGACGTGCGGCTCGCGGATATTGCCGATTCCACCAGCGATCATGATCGGCTTGTGATAGCCGCAGCGCTGGCCGTCGGGGCCGTTCTCCTCAAAGGTGCGGAAATAGCCCGCTAGATTAGGCCGACCGAACTCGTTGTTGAAGGCTGCTGCACCGATAGGGCCTTCCAGCATGATGTCCAGCGCCGACACGATGCGGCCCGGCTTGCCGTAGTCATGCTCCCACGGCTGGATGAAATCGGGAATCCGCAGGTGCGACACGGAAAAGCCGCATAAGCCCGCCTTGGGCTTCGCGCCGCGCCCGGTGGCACCCTCATCCCGAATTTCACCACCCGAACCGGTCGCTGCCCCGGGAAAAGGAGAAATCGCGGTAGGGTGATTATGGGTTTCCACCTTCATTAGGATATGCACTGCTTCCGCGTGATAACGGTACTCGCCGTCGGCCGCATCAGGGAAGAAGCGGCCAGCGCTAAATCCGGTCATGACCGCCGCGTTGTCGCTGTAGGCTGACAAAACACCCCCGGGATGGCGCTGATGGGTGTGGCGGATCATGGCAAACAACGACCGGTCCTGCGCTGCGCCATCAATGATCCAGTCGGCGTTGAAAATCTTGTGCCGACAATGTTCGGAGTTGGCCTGTGCGAACATCATCAGTTCGACATCGGTCGGATTGCGTTGCAACTGGATGAAGCTATCTAACAGGTAGTCGATCTCATCGTCTGACAGCGCCAGTCCTAATGCACGATTGGCGGCGGTTAGCGCTTCTCGTCCGTTACCAAGCACATCCACGGTTGCCAATGGTGCCGGTTCCGCTTGGGTGAATAGCACGGCGGGATCGTCCTCCGGCCCCAGTACCGTCTCGGTCATCCGGTCGTGCAGCAACGGTTGCAAGGCGAGCTGCTCGGCGCTCGTCAGCGGCGCGGCGCAAACCATATAATAGGCGATGCCCCGTTCGATGCGGCGCACATGCGCCAAACCGCAGTTATGGGCAATGTCAGTAGCTTTGGACGACCACGGCGAAATGGTGCCGGGCCGGGGGATCACCAGGAGGGTAGGCTCACCGGTCACATGGCGTTGGCTGGCGGCAGGGCCGTAACATAACAGCCGATCTAATACTGCGCGATCATGCGTAATCAACCGTCCATCTACGAAGTGAAGCCATTCGGCGTAGACCTCAACAAGATTTGGAACGCACCGCCGTAGTGCAGCCAATAATCTCTCCAGACGAAAGGACGACAAGGCGGGGCTGCCACGGAAACGCAACATCACGAGCGCTCTCTGGGATTGGGCGGAAGAGATGATGATAACAGCAAACTGTGGCGCGCCGCCGCCTGGAGCATTCCAAGGGGAATAGCTGGCTACACCAACCTTCTTGGTGTTTGATAACATTTATGATATTAATGTATTAAAATTCTTATTAGTTAGGAGCCGCGCTTGACCCGGCCTGAAACCGCCACTGCCACCGACGATGCGGGCATCGACCAGCTCGTTGCGATGGAGCAGTTGCGCCTACTCCATCGCAATATGCCAGCGAGTCAGACGCTCGTTTTGCTCGTGGCCGGTTTGACTGCTGTGGCGCTTTGGTCTTCCGCCATCGCGTTGCATGTGCTGATGTGGCTGGCTCTGGTTGTGATGTCGGTCCTTCTGCGTTTTGGAGTGAGTCAGCTGTTCCTGCAGCTGGATCGAGCCAATGTCACACCTTCTATCGCACGTTGGACCGGCTGGACACTGGGGGCCATGCTGCTCTCCGGCATGGTCTGGGGCATCGGCGGCATCTGGCTGTATCCGATCCAGGATCCCAGCCGCGAAATTTTCTTGTGCCTGGTCCTGCTCGGCATGTGTTCAGGGGCCATGCCTTTGCAAGCCTTTGTGCCTTGGGCGTTTCCGCTGTACTCGGCCGCTATCCTGCTGCCTTTCAGCGTGTTCTTTTTGCTCAAAGGTGAACTGATTTATAGCCTGATCGCCGCGACCACGCTGTTGGAATGGAGCGCTCTTATCATTAGCGCCAAGCGTTACCGGGATAACATGACCATGAACCAGCATTTGCGTTTTCAAAACGAGGCGCTCGTCAAAAGCCTGACCGTCTCGCAGGCAGCCGCGCTGAGCGCTATGCACGAAGCAAACTCGGCCAATCATGCCAAGAGCGCGTTTCTAGCCAACATGAGTCATGAAATTCGCACACCCATGAACGCGATCCTCGGACTCACCCACTTGGGACTGGGTGCGGTCCCCGCCAACCAGCGCGACTACCTCGCCAAAATCAATGAATCCGCCGAATCGTTGTTGAATATCCTTAATGATATTCTCGATTTTTCGAAGATCGAAGCTGGCAAGATCTCACTCGAAAACGTGAATTTTGATTTGCACGAAGTCATAGATCGCATGAACAGCGCCATGGGCGCACAGGGCCGTCATAAAGGATTGTGCTTCGATGTCCGCATTGCGCCGGAAACCCCGCGCTATCTAAAAGGCGATCCCCTGCGGCTGGGGCAAATCTTCATGAATCTGGCCAACAACGCCGTCAAGTTTACCGAGTGCGGCGCGGTAGCCGTCAGCGTGACCTCTCTGGAGCGGGACGGCGAGCGCATCATGCTGCACTACACGGTTAGCGACACGGGTATCGGCCTGACGCCTGAGCAACAAGCGGAGCTGTTCCAGCCCTTCTCACAAGCCGATCATTCCACAACCCGCAAATTTGGCGGCTCCGGGCTGGGTCTGGCCATTTCCCGCCGCTTGGCGCATTTGATGGGCGGTGAGATTGCAGTGCACAGCGAATATGGCCAGGGCAGCACCTTCTCTTTTTCCGCGCCGTTTCTACGCGGAGAAGAGCAGCCGCCAAAGCGGATCGAAACCTATTCGCGGCGCGCGGCGGCTTGGGCTGACAGCCTACGCGGCGCGCATATCCTGGTTGCGGAGGATAATCCGCTCAACCAACAAGTTGTCCGGGAGCTACTGGAACGAGTCGGTGCAACGGTCACCATCGCGCACCAGGGTCAGGAGGCCGTGACCATTGCCCAAGGCCAGCCATTCGACGCCATCTTGATGGATTTGCAAATGCCCATCATGGATGGCTTTGAGGCTGCTTACGCTTTGCGCAAAATCCCGCGCCTGACCCAGATCCCGATCCTTGCGCTGACAGCGAATGTATTCCAAGCAGATATTGAACGCTGCACGACGGCAGGGATGAACGATCATGTGGGCAAACCGATCAAGGTGTATGAATTGTTCGCGAAACTGGAATACTGGTTAAAGCGCTCCGGGTTTCAGGCCAAAACCCCAGCCGCCATCCCAACCGCGCCCCCGTCGGCTATGCTGGCTGCGGCCGCCGTCCAACCGCAGCCAGCAGGGGTGGATCTCGCCACCGCTCTCAACCGCATCGGCGGCAATGCCACATTGCTCGCCAAGGTGGTCGGCCTGTTCCGGCAAACCGAAGCGGAATCGGCGCAGCGGATCCGGGCGGCATTGGCCGCTGGCGATACCGACTTGGCGCAACGCTTGGCCCATACCCTCAAATCCACCGCTGGCACGGTAGGCGCGCTTCGGTTACAGGCTGCAGCGCGCGCCATTGAAATGGCGGTACGGGAAGGGAGCGCGCTTGATGAAGCCGCACTGGCGGAGCTGGATAGCGCGCACGCCGAGGCGCTGGCGGCTCTGGCAGCGCACAGCGCCTGACCGGCAGATAAGATGGGGCTGAGGCTACTTTTTTCCCACGCGCAATAAGCCGCCCAGGCCATGCTGGTCGAGAAAGGCGTTGGCCCGCTCGCGAATCGCAGCGGCGCTTTCCAACGGCATCACTTCGGTTAGCAACGCCTGGGCCTCGGCATAGGGTACGCTGCGAATCAGCCATTTGATCTTGAGCAGACTGCCCAGATTCATGCTCAAGCTGTCCGCGCCCATCGCCAACAGCAGCAGCGCGCCCGCCGGATCGCCCGCCATCTCGCCACACACGCTCACCGGCCGACCGGCCGCCTGTACCCGCCGGATGACATGACCAATGGCCGCCAGCACCGCCGGATGCAGAGAGTCGTACAATTTCGCCACGCGATCATTGTTGCGATCTACGGCTAGCAGATATTGCGTCAAGTCGTTACTGCCAATAGACACGAAATCCACCATACGGGTTAGCGTGTCGATCTGGTAAACCGCTGATGGCACTTCCACCATGACGCCGACCCGCGGCGGTTCCACCACCGCCCCAGCTTCCACCAGCTCGGCTTGTGCGCTGCGCAGTAGATCGAGTGCTTCACTCAGCTCGCCCACGCTGCCGATCATCGGAAACAGGATGGAAAGATTGGGATAGGCAGTTCCCGCCCGCAGCATGGCGCGCAACTGGGTTTTGAACAAATCCGGTTGATCCAGACTGATCCGAATCCCGCGCCAGCCCAGAAACGGATTTTGTTCGTCAATGGGAAAATACGGTAAGGGCTTATCACCGCCAATATCCAAGGTGCGCAACACCACCGGGTGCGGCGTCA